>JBBDXA010000188.1:0-13493 GCA_040902585.1 Phycisphaeraceae bacterium | reverse complement strand
CGAAGCTGTCGTAGGTATTGCCCTGTTTGCCGCGTCCGCCGAAGTCCTTCGGCTCGGCGCGGCCGACGCCGTACATGTCGCGGATGTGCTGCGGCTCGCTGGCCAGATCGATCAGCTCCGGCGCCGCCGTCTGCATGCGGAAGGCCAGCTCATACGACGCGATGCGCGAGGCGATTTCAGGATCGCGAATCTCAGCGAAGCGCGCCTGGTTCACATCGCGCAGCACATCGAGCCCCGCGCGTTGAAGCTCCACCGGCAGGCCGTCGGGGTTTTTCAGGTTGAGTACCGGTTCGCCCTGGTTGCGAAACAGGGTGCCGGCGTAGACGCTGGGCAGGAAGCCGGATTGCCACAGCGTCGCGCCGCCTGAGGAGCCGCGGCCGCTGGTGAGCACGACGTAGCCGGGCAGGTTTTGCGACGCGCTGCCCAGGCCGTAGTTAAGCCACGAGCCCATGACGGGCATGCCGAAGCGAGCGACGCCGCACTGCATCATGAGCTGACCTGGGTGATGGTTGAATTGCTCCGAGTGCAGGCTGCGGATCATGAGCAGGTCATCAGCGACGGAGCCGATGTGCGGCAGCAGCTCGGAGAAGACCATGCCTGATTTGCCGTGCTGCGAGAACTTGAAGGGCGAACCCTGAAGCAGGGCGTTTTCCTTTTTGATGAAGGCGAAGCGGACTTTATCGAGCATGGAATCGGGCAGGGGCTGGCCGTGACGCTTGATGAGCTCGGGCTTGGGGTCGAAGAGATCGATGTGCGAAGGCGCACCGGCCATGAAGATGAAGATGCACGCTTTGGCCTTGGCGTCAAAGTGCGGCTCGCGCGGCCGAAGGGGGTTGATGTCAGGTAAAGCCTCGGCGGTGCCCGCTTCAGCGGCACCGGCGCTGGACATCAGTCCATCGTTTGTCAGCATCGCCCCCAGCGCCGCCATGCCCAGGCCCGAGGCGGTGGTGTTGAGAAACTCCCGGCGGGAGTGGTGCGCGTTTTCAGGCTGTAGGTTCATCGGGTGTCTCGCCGTCACGTAATGTTTGCGATTTCAGTCAACTTCGACGGTACCTTTGCGCATATCGATCGTCAGGCGTGAGTCGTGAAAGAAGTCGAGGCCAAGGATGCCGTCAGCCTCTAGTTCCAGGCGATGTTGAACGACCGGCATCATCTTCCTTGTCACGCCCAGCACACTCAACTCTTCGATCACGACGACCTCAATCTCGCGCTTGCCGCCGGCGGTCATCACCGTTCCGTCTGCGACAATGTCCTCACTTCGATACCCCATCATGCGGATCAAGCCTGGCTTCAAAGTCGTGACATTTGCTCCGGTATCAACAATCAAACGAACCGGCTGCCTGCGGCGCGGGCCGCGGCATACGCCGGCGACAATGATCAGGCCCTCAGCGCGATTGAATGGTGTTTTCATAAGAGGAATTTCACATCCGTTCGCAAGGGACCCGTGAACAGAACAGCGGCCTCTGGTGCCTCCAGGTCGGCACCTCGCTCATATGCTTCGTCATTGCTGTCGCCATACCAGACCACGCGGCCAGCGGTTACCTCGTGCTGTTCGGTCGAGTCAAGATCTACCAGCAGTACCCACTCCGAAGGATGCTGCTCGCAAATCTCCTCCCACGACAACTTCGGTCCGAAGTCCGCCACATTCTCAGTGCGTTTCATAATCATGACTTCACTCCCTTGTCAAAAACTCATCCGCATTCATCACGATGCGCAGCGTCGCCGTCCACGCCGCCGCCTCTTCCACCGGCACATCCTTCGGTGCGTAGTCGCCGGCCAGCTTCTTCGCCTCATCACTCCGTCCGCTGTAATACCTGCGGGAAGCGGCGAGCAGGTCCATGTAGCGCTCCAGCTCCAACGATGAAGGCATCCGCGCGACACACAGGCGGATCGCGCGCGTCAGCCTGGCCGTGTCGTCGCCTTTCACTTGCGCCAGCACGCGCCTCGTCATCGCCTGCGAGGCTTCGACGAAGGTGATGTTGTTGAGTGTTTGTAGCGGTTGCAGCGCTGTATTAGATACATCCCGCTTCACGCGCGTCGTGTTGCTGTCGGGGCAGTCGAAGTTGATCAGGTTCGGATGCGGGCTGGTGCGTTTGAAAAAGGTGTACATGCCCCGGCGAAAGCGGTCTTCGCCTTTGCTTTCGTTCCACTTGAAATTGTTGGCGTAACTGAGCGAAGCGACATCGGCAGGCATGGGCGGGAACACGCTGGGGCCGCCGACCTTGTCCGAGAGCAGGCCGGCCGCGGCGAGGTACAGGTCGCGCACAATCTCCCCTTCGACGCGGAAGCGATTCTGCCGGTGCAGCAACAGGTTCGTCGGATCAACGCCTGCGAGCTCCGGCCGATGATGCGATGCCTGCCGGTAGGTCGCGCTCATGACGATGGTCTTGATCAAAGCCTTGCGGCTCCAGCCGAGGCGGATGTATTCAGCGGCAAGCCAGTCGAGGAGTTTGGGATGAGTAGGGGCGTCGCCGCGCACGCCGAAATCGTTGAGCGTCCGCACCAGGCCATCACCGAAGAGATGCTGCCAGATGTGATTCACCGCCACGCGCGGCGTCAGCGGATTCTTCGCATCCATCAACCACCGCGCCAGGTCGAGTCGATCCGCCATCTTCCCGCCTTCACGCGCCTTGAGCGGATGCACCTTCAGCAGCACCTCCAGCGTGTCCGGCTGCACCTCATCAAAAGGATCGAGAAACTCTCCTCGCCGCAGGATCTGCGTCTTGCGCGGCGAGGAGCGCTGCGCGATCACGCGAACCGACATCACCGGCTCACCAGGCATCTGCTTCTTCAACTCCGCAAGCTGGGCCGCCAGCGCTTTGGTGGATGGATCAATCGAAGCGACATGATCGAGCAGCGCCTTGCGCTGCTGCGCCGTGCGCTGGGCGGGCTTCACCGCCAGGATCGCGCGGACAGGTTTGGGCGCGACCTGATCCAGGTCCATGCCGGTGCGAAGGCGGATGCGGAAGCGGCCGAGGGTGTGCTGCGACCCGTACTGCTGGCTGAGTTCGATGCGGATAAATGTCTTCTCGCGCCAAGGCAGCGGGGTGGCGAAGAGAAAGTCCGCGTGATGGGCTTTGCCGAACTGCGGGCCAACCGCCCAGCCCGTCCCGCTCTTGCCTTCGCCTTCCTTGCCGTCGATCGTTCCTGCAACAGGCCAGCCGTCCTGACTGAAATCCGCGGCAGTCTGCGCGATCGTCACCTGATCCTTCTTCGCGAGCTTTTCCTTCTCACCCGCGAAAAGGCGAAGTTCGTTCAGGACGAAGTTACCGTGAGCCGTGCGCCCCGGGCCTTTGCCGCCGAGGGAATCATCAGGCAACACTTCAAGGCGCACACCCGTGACATCGCGCATTGCTGTTTGAAGGGCGAGCGTGTAGGTCGCCTTCTCCGGGTTCGCGCCGGTCGCGAGATACGAACCATCGTCCAGCTTCTTGAAAGTGATGCCTTCGGGCCCGGCGACTGTGACGCCTTCGACTTCATGGAACTTGATGTCAGGCACGCCGGCCATCGCGAGGGTCGCCTGTGCTTCCCATTCGCGGGCCGCCTGTTCAAGGCCGGCCGCGGCTTCGTCGAACTGCTTCTGAACAGCCTCGATCTTCTTCTGATGTTCCGCGAGCTTCACCTGATGCTCCGCCCGCGCATCATCACTGAGCGGCACCTGCGCGTTCGCCTCATCGCCGCTGTTGAAGAAGGCGTAGAACTCGTAGTACTCGCGCTGGGTGATGGTGTCATACTTATGCGTGTGACAACGGGCGCAGGTGAGCGTCAGGCCGAGCCAGACGGAGGCGGTGGTCTCGGTGCGATCGAAAGTCGCTTCGACGCGGAACTGCTCCTGATCGGTGCCGCCTTCGGTGTTGGTCAACGTCTGACGATGGAATGCCGTCGCCAGCTTCTGCATCGGCGACGCCTGCGGCAACAGGTCGCCGGCAAGCTGCTCAAGGGTGAACTCATCGAAGGGCTGATCGCGATTGATCGAGTCGATCACCCAGTCGCGATAGCGCCAGGCATCGGGCCGATTGTTGTCCTTTTCGTAGCCATCCGAGTCGGCGTAGCGGGCCTTGTCCAGCCAGTGCCGGCCCCAGCGTTCGCCGAAGCGCGGTGAGGCGAGAAGGCGATCAACGAGCTTTTCGTATTCATCCGCATCATCACTCTTCACGAAGGCGTCAGTCTCCGCCGGCGTCGGCGGCAGGCCGAGCAGGTCATAGCTGAGGCGTTTGATCAGTGTGTATCGATCCGCCTCGCGCGAAGGCGAAAGGCCTGCCGCCTCCAGACGTGCAAGCACATAAAAATCCATCGCACCGCGGGGCCAATCCTTCTGCTTCACCTGCGGCAGCGCGCCCGGCGCGAGCGGCTGATACGCCCAGTGATCCGACTTCACGCCCGCCTGAGCCGACGCGCTGTCCGGCCAGGTTGCGCCTTGTTCCACCCAGCGCGTCAGCGTTTGAATCTGCGCTTCCGTCAGCGGTTTGCCCTTGCCCTTGGGCGGCATGGTTTCGCCATCTTCGTTGCCGCGCAGGAGTGTGATCAAGACACTCGCGGCAGGCTTGCCCGCAACGATGGCGGGCTGGCCCGAGTCGAGATTCTTGAAGGCATCGGCTTTCACATCGAGGCGAAGGCCGCCCTTTTGCTTTTCGGGGCCGTGACAATCGAGGCAGTGAGCGGCGAGGATGGGTTGGACGTCGCGGGTGAAGTCGATGGGTTGGGCAGGGGCGGGCTGAGCGGCGGAGGCTATGGCGCTCGTCCAGGACAGGGCGGACAGCAGGCAGATCACAATGGGGAAGGGTCGAATCATGGCTGAAGTTTCACGGGTGAACGAGGGGGTGATTCGTGCATTACCAGTGTAACGCGTGAGAGTGGGAAGCAGCAGGGGGAATCGCGGCGAACACGCGGTGGGTGTTCGTTGAGTCACAGCACCACCCTGTCGGGATGGTGCTCCGGGATGGTGCTCCGGGATGGATCTCTATACAGGTGATTAGAAAGGTTCAGGCGGTCATCGCAAGCTGCTGGCGGTGGTCGAACTGAACGGCAACCGTCTGCGTCCCGCGCAGGCCTGCCGAGCGTACGACGGTCGCCGGCGCCATCTCGTCAGCCGCGAGAAGGACATCCTGTTTCGTCTGCGCCACGCCGATGAGTATGCGCTGGCCCGGCACCAGGAGCGAGGGATGATCGATCTCCAGCAGCGCGCCGCCGGAGGAAAGATTGCGGCTGCGGCCGGGCAGGTACCGCCCCGTGAGCAGGCACTTCACCTTGACCGGACGGGTCAGTTCCAATCGTGCATCATGGCGGCGTTCAGACGATGAGGACATGGGTTGCCTCCGCTAGGGTCCTGCGGTGAGGATCCGACTATTCCATCTGTATCGGCTGGACAGTCGCGGCGGTTGAATTGCGTCCTGTAACAGTGGCGCCCGGCGGGGCGTTGCAGGAAGCCCGCGGAAAGGCCTGCCGCGTCGCGTTTTCGAGTTTTCAGCAGGTCGCACTGCAACATTTGCCTGTTGCCGCGGTAGGCTGATCTTGTCGGGAACGTGACATTGAAACATCCAGCATTCAGGCGCGTCGGCGGCAGTCCTCTCTGCCTCCTACCGCCGATTGGAGCACACCCATGCGGCGACAAACCTTCACCTTCTCATTCACCCTCGCGGCAGCCCTGCTGGCCGCACTTCTCGCCCGCCCGATTCAGGCAGCGGAGAAGACTGCCGCTGACCTGCTGCCCGCATCAACTCTCATCTACGTCGAAGTGCCTCAGCCCAAGAAGCTGATCTCCACCCTCCTCGATCACCCCCTGCGCGAAAAGCTCGAAGCGAACGACGGCTTCAAGGCCTTCTACCAGTCGCCGCGGTTCCGTCAGCTTTCGACGGGGCTGGCGGTCTTCGAACACCTGACGAAGATGAAGTGGCGCGAGGCGCTCGAATCCATGAGTGCCGGCGGCCTGTACATTGCCTTCGATCCGACGACCAACGGCGTCGCCTTCCTCATGAAGTCCGATGACGCGGCCACCTTCAAGAAGCTCGATGAAGTCATCGGCCAGCTTGCCGACGACAATCCCGAGGGCAATCTCAAACGCGGCCGCACCTACCGCGGCATCGCCACCTACAAGGTCGGCCCCGGCGGCATGGCGTTCCACGGCAACTGGTTCCTCGGCGCTAACAACCCCGAACTCGGCAAGGTGCTCTTCGACAACCTGCTCGACAGCAGCACGCAGACGCTCGCGGCTGACAAGGAATTCACCGCCGCCCGCAAGCATGGCTTCGCGACCGATACGCCCACGCTCTGGGCCTTCGCCCGCACACAGCCGCTGCGCTCCATGGGCATTCTCGATCAGCTCTTTGCCGAGAAGAGTGACAATCCCGCGCTCGAACTGCTTGTGGGCGGCCTGAAGGAAACCATTCAGCACTCGCCTTACCTCACCGCTTCGCTCCGCGTGAAAGCTGATGCGCTGGGCCTGTCCTTCGCCGGGGTTCACGATCCCGCGAAGGTCTCCAAGGCTCGCGACTATTTCTTCGGCCCGACGACCGGTGGCTCAGCGCCCAAGCCTTTGAAGCCCCCGGGCACCGCGCTTTCGATCGTGACCTACCGCGACATCGGCGCGATGCTCGGCAAGGCTGATGAACTGTTCACCGAGAACGTCGCCGCCGGCATCGCTCAGGCCGACAGCCAGCTCAGCCTGTTCTTCGGCGATCGCAGCTTTACGTATGAAGTGCTCGGTAACTTCAGACCGCAGATGCAGCTTGTCGCCACGCGGCAGACCTTCGAGGGCGTGACGCCCGCGATCAAGCTGCCTGCCGGTGCGTTGATCTTCCAGGTCAAGCCCGATGACCAGCTCACCAAAGATCAATTCGAGTCGGCGTTCTCTTCGGCGGTCGGTCTGATCAGCGTCACGGGCATGCAGGAAGGTCGGCCGGCGCTGAAGCTGCGCACGATGGAAAAGAACGGCGTGCTCATGAGTTCGGCGACCTACGTCTTCGATCCCAAGAAGAGCGACAAGAACAAAGCTGAGATTTACTTCAACGCGTCGCCGACGTTGGCGATCACCAAGGACCGCATCATTCTTTCGAGCTCGAAGCAGCTTGCGGATGACCTCGTCAAGGCCGCGGCCGCGCAGAGCGGTGATACCAGGATCGGTCAAAACACGCTGATCGAGCTCGACGGCCCGATGGTCCACGCCATGCTCAAGGACAACGCCGAGTTCCTCATCAGCCAGAACATGATCGAGAAGGGCCATCCGCGCGAGGACGCGGAAACGGAGATCGGCATGCTGCTGGAACTGGTGAGCTACGTGAAGGGCGCGGCAATCGATCTCTCCTTCCAGAGCGGGCACGCGACGCTGAATCTGGATGTGAAATTCAATCTGCCGAAGTGAGCTTGTTGGGTTGTGTCACTCATGCCGCGCATGGGTGCCATGGGTAAGGCTGTCCGCAGCCTTACCCGTGCCGACGACCGCAGCATCCGACACGGGCAAGCTCGCAGACTCGCTTGCCCATGGCCCCCGGCACCCTGATCACTCACCACCTAACACTTGATTAGACCCCCATGCCTACCTCCTCCCCACAACTCGACCCCGCCTTCGCCTGGGCCGCGTACGAGCCCTCCGCGAAGCAGCCTTGGACGAAAGCACTTGCCGCGCACCTGTTTCGCCGTGCTGGTTTCGCTGCGAATACGGGCGAGCTCGAACAGGCGGTGAAACAGGGCGTCGCCGCCACCATCGAAGGCTTGTTCAATCCCGCCAAGGCCGCCGAGGCCAGCGGAACAAAAGAAGATCCCGCAGCCTTCGCGCAGCAGATGGACACGCTTGGCATGACGATGACCGCATCAGGCAACCCGCAGGGCCTCTCGGCCTACTGGCTTTTCCGCATGCTGTATACGCCGAATCAGCTGCGCGAGAAGACCACGCTCTTCTGGCACGGGCACTTCGCCACCAGCGCCGCCAAGGTCGATGACGCCCGCCTCATGCTTCAGCATCACGAGCTTTTGCGCGAACACGCCCTGGGCAAGTTCGAGCCGTTCGTGCAAGCCATGTCGCGCGACCCGGCCATGCTCCTCTGGCTCGATGCCGCGAGCAACCGCAAGATTCGCCCCAACGAAAACTACGCCCGCGAACTGATGGAGCTGTTCTGCCTCGGCGTGGGCAACTACACCGAGCGTGACATCAAGGAAGTCGCCCGCGCGTTCACCGGATGGGAAGTCTCCCGCGGCCACTTCCGCTTCAATTCATTCCAGCACGATGAGTCCACGAAGAGCTTCCTCGGCTCAACGGGCAATTACAACGGTGATGATGCCGTGAAGATCGTCCTTCAGCAGCCAGCCGCGGCTCGCTTTATCGCCCGAAAGCTCGCGACGTTTTTCGTCGCCGAGGAGCCGGTGCTTTCGGACAAGCTGATCGAACCGCTGGCGAAAGAGCTGCGCGACAACGGCTTTGAGATCGGCCCCGTCGTGCGCCGCATCCTTTCCAGCAACCTTTTCTTCAGCGAGCAGGCGATCGGGCGCATCGTGCGTTCGCCCGTGTCCCTGGGCATCGGCCTGCTGCGCGCCCTGGAAGCCAAGACCAATCTGAACGCCCTCGCGCAGGAGTTGCAGCAGCTCGGGCAGGCGGTCTTCTATCCGCCCAACGTGAAAGGCTGGGAGGGCGGGCGCACGTGGATCAACTCTTCGACGCTGTTGAGCCGGGCCAACCTGGTGCGCGGGCTGTTGCATCACCCTGAAACGAAGTTCGACGGCGGCACGCTCTCGGCCCTGGCGCGCAAACACGGCGCGACCTCGCCACAGAAGACTATCGACTGGCTGCTGGAACTGCTCGTCGCGGTACCGGTGCCCGGCGAGGTACGCCAGCGTCTGATCAAGGTGGCCGAGCAGTCCGGCGATGCGAACAAGACGCTCGCCGATACGATTCATGCGATCGGCGCGATGCCTGAGTTTCAACTGTGTTGACTTGGGTGCCACGGGTCAAGGAGGGCCGCCGACGCAGACCCGTGCCGATTGTCCGTGACGCACCTGGCGTACGCACGGGTCTACTCGCCAAGCCTCGTCGACCCGTGGCACCTGAACCGAACCCTGAACCCGGAACCCTCAACCCGGAACCAAACCATGACCACCCGCCGCGACTTTCTCAAGCGTTCTTCCACTTCCGCCGCGCTGCTCTCTCTCGCGCCGGCCGTGCCCGCATTCCTTTTGAATACCTCTCTGCACGCAGCGGAGCAGGCGAAGAAGGGCGAGAACATTCTCGTCGTCGTTCAGCTCTCGGGCGGCAACGACGGCCTGAACACCGTCATCCCTTACGCGGACGATGCCTACCACCGCAATCGCTTCACGCTGCGCGTCGGCCCTGAACAGGTCCAAAAGATCGATGACCACATCGGTCTGCATCCCTCGCTCTCGGGACTTGCTGACCTTGTCGAGGCTAATCAACTTTCGATCGTGCAGGGCGTGGGTTATCCGAATCCGGACCGTTCGCACTTTTCTTCGATGGATATCTGGCACACCGCCATGCGCGAGGTGCAGTCGATGCGGCGCATGACCGGCTGGGTCGGCAGGTATCTCGACAAATACCTGGCCCGCGAAGGCCGCGAGGTGCCCGCGCTGCACCTGGGGCAGGAGCGGCAGCCGCTGGCCGTGGTCGCGGAGGATGTGCGCGTGCCTTCGATCTCGTCAGGTGACAGTTTCAAACTCAACGTGGGCAACGATCGCCTGCTCGGGCAGATGATCGAATCTTCCGTCAAGGCCGACCGCGCGGCGGCGAAGGAAAACGAACTGCTCGGCTTCCTGCACACCAGCATGAGCTCCGCCCTCGTCTCCAGTCAACGCTTGCAGGATGCGTTGAAGAACTACAAGACCAGCGTGCAGTATCCAAGCACGGGCCTGGCGACGAAGATGAAAACCATCGCCCAGCTCATCGACGGCGGCCTGACCACGCGCATCTACTATGTCACGCTCGATGGTTTCGATACGCACGCCACCCAGGCTCCGACACACGCCGCGCAGTTGAAAGAATACGGCGACGCGGTCGCGGCTTTCATGAAGGACATGGTCGAACACAGTCACGATCAACGCGTGTTGGTGATGACCTTCAGCGAGTTCGGCCGGCGCGTGAAGGAAAACGCCAGCCGCGGCACGGACCACGGCACCAGCGCCCCGATGTTCCTCGCCGGCGCGAAGGTGAAGCCCGGCCTGATCGGCAAACACCCGAGCCTGACGGACCTGGATAGCGAAGGCGACATGAAACACCACACCGACTTCCGGCAGGTGTATGCGGCCATACTGGACAACTGGTTAGGCGCCGACAGCAAGGCGGTGCTGGGCGAGGCGTTCAAGCCGGCGGCGGTGTTGAAGGGATGAGGTTCTCAAGTGGCCCCGGTGGGAGTCGAACCCACACGACCCTTGCGGGTCAACGGATTTTAAGTCCGCAGCGTCTGCCGTTCCGCCACGAGGCCTGGTGCGTGTGCAGATGTGCAAAGTGTAGCCTCGGCGCAGGCCCTTCGTCGGATCAGGCGGCGCCGACGACACCTTGCATGGGGTGGTCATTGTCTTCGGGTTCGGCTTCATCGCCCATGCGTGCCGGTTGATCCGCGCGGCGAATCGGATAGCAGCCGGACTAGGTTTCATCGGATCGTTTCTCTTTCGCCGAGCCGCGTCTGCGCCGGAGGAAGCCGTGGATCAGGATGGAGAATGCGATGGAATCGATCGCCAGGAGATGGCAGACGTTCAACCAGTCGTCATCCATATTGATCTTACCGAGCACTTTCAGAGTCAGGTAAAGCAGTGTGCCCATGATCGCGTCTCTCCGGTCGGCTGATAGATGCGTTATCGGCACGATGAGGTTGATCGCTGAAAGCGACGGGTCGGCAAATGAACAGCCCCGGCCGATGGCAGCCGGGGCTGAGTCGCGGTGCGGCTGAGTAAGCCCAGACCGGTCACCGTGGACCTTCTTTTCAGTGACCAACTCGACGAGTAGTCACGACGCGCCGATCCCTTAAAGGTAAGGAGGCGTCTTCGATGGGTCAATGGGGGTTTCCCCTTTTTGAGGCAATTCAAGTGTGAGGCGTTTCAAGCTGATCGTATCAGCCGATCGCGACGCTGCCCGTCTCGCCGGTGCGAATGCGGATGCACTGCTCCATGTCGAGCACGAAAATCTTGCCGTCGCCGATGTGTCCGGTGCGGGCGCCCTTGGTGATGGCGTCGATCGTCGGCTGAAGGAAGGAGTCGTTGACTGCGACTTCAATCTTCACCTTCCGCAGCAGACTGCCCGCTTCCTTGTGGCCGCGGTACACCTCGGCGATGCCTTTCTGCCGGCCGCGGCCCATGATCTGCACCGCGGTCACGAGATGCACCTCGGCCTTTTCCAGTTCATCGAGCACATCGTTGAGTCGATCAGGTTGAATGACGGCGATGACGTATTTCATATTGATTCTTGGGTGTGGGGTTTAGGGGAAACAAATGCGGATTGCGGAATGCGGAATGCGGATTGCGGAGTGAAGCAGGCCTGCGGCGTGGTGTGTTTGAAACAACCCGCAATCCGCGATCCTCAATCCGCAATTCCTTTTACTCCACCAGCGTGTACGCGGTCTCGGCATGATCGGTCAGGTCGAGTCCGACACGTTCATCGTGTTCGGTCGGGCGCAGGCCGACGAGCATATCGACGAATTTGAGAAGGACAAACGACGCGAAGGCGGACCAGACAACGGTGTATAACAATGCTTTGAACTGCACGCCGAGCTGCGCGATGTTGCCTGTCAGCAGGCCGCCCTTGCCGTCGATGCCGAAACCCTCGACGGCGAAGATGCCCGTCGCGATCGCGCCCCACAAGCCCGCGATGCCGTGAACGCCGAAGACATCCAGCGAATCGTCATAGCCGAATTTTTCCTTGAGTACGGCAACGAAGATGAAAGAGAAAATGCACGCGCCCAGGCCGATGCACAGAGCACCCCCTGCATCGACATAGCCGGAGGCGGGCGTGATGGCGACGAGGCCGGCGACGGCACCCGTGATGATGCCCAGCACCGTGGGCCGACCGTTGCGCATCCATTCGATGAGCGACCAGGCGAAGCCAGCGGTGGCGGCGGCGATATGAGTCACCGCGAACGCCCGCACCGCCCCTTCGCCTGCCCCGCCCGCACTGCCCGCGTTGAAGCCGAACCACCCGAACCACAACATCCCCGCGCCCAGCACGGCGAAGGGCAGATTGTGCGGCGGGCTGATACGAGTGGGATAGCCCTGCCGCTTGCCCATGACCAGCACCGCGACGAGGGCCGCGACGCCTGCATTGACGTGAATGACCGTGCCGCCGGCGAAGTCGAGTGCGCCGTCCTTGCCCAGGCCGAAGAAGCCTTCCGCGCCGCCCCAGACCCAGTGGGCGACGGGGCAGTAAACGACGATGAGCCAGAAGGCGATGAAGAGGGTGAACGCGCTGAACTTCATTCGCTCAGCGAAGGCACCGAGGATGAGCGCGGGGGTGATAATGGCGAACATGCACTGAAACGCGGCGAAGAGCTGTCCCGGCACGGTTGTCCAGGTGCCGGCCACTTTCATGGTGGTGCCAAAGCCCACACCGTTGAGCAGAAAGTATTGCCCCGGATCGCCGATGAATCCGCCGGCCGTGTCGCCGCCGAACGCCAGGCTGAATCCGAAGAAGACCCAGATGACCGTGACCAGGCCCATGCACATGAAACATTGCATGAGCACGCTGAGCACGTTCTTGCGGCGAACGAGCCCGCCATAGAAAAACGCCAGGCCCGGCGTCATGAAGAGCACCAGGGCGGAGGCCATGAGCATCCACGCGGTGTCTGCCTTGTCGAAGGGGGGTGGCACTTCGGCGGACGCGGGCGGGGTCGTCGAATCGCCCACCGCCGTGCCGGCCGGCGCACCGGTCGGCGGATCGCTCTCCGCGCGGGCTGAGCCGCCCAGAAGGAGCATTGACACACATGCAACGATCAGCCATCTGAACATAAAAGCCTCCTTGTCCCGCCAGAAGCGGGCACACGATCAGTCACAGCGCCCCATCCCCGATGCAACAGGCGCACCGAAGCGGGCTTAGTGTGGAACTTTTGTTTTATCTGACAGGAACCTTCAAACCAGCATCCCGACGAGACCCTGACGAATCGGCGATCGAAAAAACTGCCTAATAAACAGGCAAGCCGCGCTCGAATCAGGCGCCATGCCTGGATTCTGGGCACGACTTGGCCGAGTTTCAGCGTGGAATATGCAAGAGTCGTGCCTCATGGCGCTGTGTGTTGATTCGATGTGCGATTCGTACATGGCTGCACCGGTTGTGGGCATCGCCTGTTGAATGAATGGGCGAGCCTCGACTCCGGCTCTCCGCCCTCGGCCCTCCGCCTCACGTCATGTAGTCCGCGTTGATGGTGATGTACTCGCGCGAGAGGTCGCAGCCGAGCCATTCAGCCGCGTGCCTGCCCAGACCCAGGTCGATCTCGAAGAGAATCTCGCTGCCCTTCATGTGCTCCTCCAAGGGAGCGAGCGGAGCGTTGGCGTTGACGCCGCGTTTGTAG
>JBBDXA010000187.1:0-18491 GCA_040902585.1 Phycisphaeraceae bacterium | reverse complement strand
ACAATCCCCGCGTGGTTACGAACCCTCCTTCCCTCCTGGGACGCATTCGCGATCGCTCCGATGCCCCCGCCTGGACCCTGCTCCGGCTGGCCATCGAGCGGCTGGTCCGCGCTTACATCGCCCGTCGAGCCGAAGCGGCTGGTCCCGACTGGCGGCCGCCTCGCGTCGAGCAGCTTCTCCAGGATGTGCTCGTTCACCTCTGGCTCAAATTGCCCGCCCTCGACCTGGATCAGGGAATCCCCGGTCTCCGCCAGGGGCTCTACCGCGTCGTCGTGCGATGCCTCGCCCAGCAGGAAGCCGAGCGGAAATTCCGCAGGACCGATCCCATCGAGCCTTCGCCGCCAGCCGAAACCCTTTCGCCTCCGGTGGTGCCGCCCGCCCCGCTGCCTGACGATTCTCTCGACACGCTCTGGCAGGATGAGTTCAAACGCATGCTGCTGCTGGTGGTCCTCAGCGAGCTGCGCGATGAAGTGCCCGCTTTAGGCGACCCCGCTGCGTGGACCGCCTTCGAAAAACACTGGCTGGCGCAGCGTCCCGCTGAAGACATCGCCGCCGAGCTTGCCATCGATGCCCCGCAGGTCTTCACCCACACCGTCCACCTGCTCCGAGCCCTGACGCAGCGATATCAATCTGACACGGGAGAGCTGTTTGCCTCCGCGGCGACCGAAGCACCAGCCGCCTGCCCTTCACTCGAATCGCTCCTGGCCTCCATCGCCGGCCTCGCCGATGCTGACACGAAGACACACATCGAATCCTGCGACGCCTGCAAAACGCGCCTCGAATTGCTGGCCGCGCAGCGGGCCCTGATGAAAGCCGCCTGGCCTGATGCGAAATCACAGGCTTCCCCCGCAGCCCGAGTGCCCACCTTCATCAGCAAGTACTTCATCGCCGGCATCCTTCGCGGCAACGACAAATACATCGTCTACCGCGCCGCCGATGCCGACCTGGATCGCGACGTCGCCCTTCAACTCTCAAGCTCGCCGATCACTGATGAAAACGTCCGCCGCGTCATGACCGAAGAAGGCGCGAAGCTCCTGCCCATCGTTCACCCCAGCGTCTCGCGCGTGCTCGAACTGGAGTTCGTCGACAATCGCCCGATGATCGTGACGGAGTTCGTGCGCGGGCCGGCCATCAACGACGTCGAACAGCTCGGCTCCCACAAGCCCGCCCGCACTGCCGCCTGGGGCTCGCAGCTCGCCGAAGCCCTCGCTGCCGTTCACGCAGCCGGCGTCTGGCACCTGGACATTCAGCCCAGGCACGTCCGCATCGATGAGACCGGCCGCCCGCGCCTGCTCATGCTCGGCTCCGCCATGCTCCAGCAAGTCCGTCACGGGTCCATCCCCGAAGGCGACCCCGCGTTCCTTTCGCCCGAACAGGCACGAGGCGATCGCGAAGCCCTCACCGCCGCCGCGGATGTCTTTTCCATCGGCGCTCTGCTCTTTCATCTGCTCACCGGTGATGTGGCCTACCCCGGCAACAACCGCGAAGAGATCCGCCAGGCCGCCCTTCAAGGCCGGGTCGATCTCACCCCGCTGGAAAAAGTGAACCTCACCGCCCGCCTGGGCAAGCTCGTCACCAAGGCCCTGTCGCCCGACCCTTCGCGCCGGCCTGATGATCTGAAGGCATGGGCAGAGCAACTGCGAAAGTCCACGAAACCCGGCTTCATCGCGCGAATGCTCGGACAGTGATCCGCATCGGGCGTTGTCTCATTGGGAGCCAAGATAATTTTCTAAGAACGTGGGTGAGAAGCGTAGTCGTGGAGCACCGTCCCGGAAGGGCGGTGCCAGAGGTGTGCGGTTTTCGCTGGCATGCACCACCCTTCCGGGATGGTGCTCCAGCCTTCTCACTCACGTTCTTAGCAATACGCTTCGCGTGAACTCCCGAACCCTTCGGAGCCTCACATGCCCACCCCTCGCCGCAACATCCTCGCGATTCTCATCCTCTTCCTCGCCGCCATCGCCCTGTTCTCCCTCGTCATCCAGCCTCGCTCCACCGTCGCTGAGAAGAACGACTACCGCGATGACCAAGCCGACGGCCGCCTCGTCGGCTCACTCACCGTTCAGATCGACGCCCTTGGCCCTCTGCACAAGCCCATGCCCAAGCCCGGCCCCGGCGACTGGCTGGCGCAGCACAAGGAGCACGGCCAGACCTTTCTCGACTACGTCCGCAGCGATCCGGTGCGCCCCCTGGGCAAACGCAACACGATCTACATTCAGCCGCTGGGCGACTTCACGAAGACGCAGCGAAAGATCGTCGAGCTCACTGCCGATTACATGTCGCGCTACTTCAACTGCCCGGTGAAGATCAGTAAGGATTTGCCGCTGGATGTGATTCCCGAAAAGGCCAGGCGCGTGCATCCGTCGTGGGGCATGAAGCAGATACTTTCGACCTACGTGCTCACCGACGTGCTCAAGCCGAAGCTGCCTGAGGATGCAGCCGCGTCGCTCGCCTTCACCGCCACGGACCTCTGGCCGGGCGAAGGCTGGAACTTCGTCTTCGGTCAGGCGTCACTGAACGACCGCGTCGGCGTGTGGTCCATCTATCGCAACGGCGACCCGGACAAGAGCGAGGAACTTTTTAAACTCTGCCTTCGCCGGACGCTGAAGGTCGCGACCCACGAGACCGGCCACATGTTCAGCATGTGGCATTGCATCGCCTACGAATGCAACATGAACGGCTCGAACAACCTCGGCGAAGCGGACAAACAACCCCTCTGGCTCTGCCCGCAGTGCATGAGCAAGGCCTGCTGGGCGGCCAGGGTCGATCCAGTGAAGCGTTTCGAAAAGCTGAAGGAGTTCTGCGAGAAAAACGAGCTGAAGGAAGAGGCGGCGTTTTTCGGGAAGGCGATGGCGGCGGTGAAGAAGGCGGAGTGATGGCGTGATTGGAGCACCATCCCGACAGGGTGGTGCAATTGGCGCACATCAAACTGTTACCTCCATTGTCGCTGACGCCACCACTATCCCCCCGCTCCTCGCCCCGGAGGCGGCGACAGTAAACACACGAACACCCAGCCCACTGCCGCCCCATCCGGGGCGGAGACAAACAACAACGCCCAGTCCACGGGTTCCGCATCGCCGCCTGCCGGCGACTCGCTCCACCCGTGGCTACATACTGCGCGCCCCTCCGGGGCGAAGACCCGAGCGCAGCAACCCTCGTCTCTTCCGATCAGGTGCTTTTCAGCAAGGCAATCGATGCGGTGAAGAGGCGGAGTGATGGAGCGGGTAAACTGATGACGATGAAGCGTACGGATTTGCAAATCATCGAAGCACCGTGTGAGGCGTGTGGCCGGGCGTTTCCCCATGACGAAACGACCTGCCCCGGCTGTGACCGTGTTCACTTGATCGACACCGGGTGCCAGTGCGGTTTTGGATCACGCCTGCGATATCAGGTCTGTCCTCAATGCAGGCGTCTGCTCTTTTTCCACCGCGGAATATTCGGCGCAGTCCTCACTCAGACACTCCTTTGCTTGCTATCCATTCCACTTCTCTATATTGAGAAACCGACCTATCGCGCCTCGGGGGCGGGGCTCTTTCTAATCGCGACCCTTTGGCTCTGGTATCACACGCTTGTCGTTTCGCCGAAGTTCGACCGTAAGTTAAAAGGAATGCGCGATCGCCTCGAACGCAAACAGGCGAAAGGGAAGGCGAGTAAGCGAGACAACCCGCACTTTTAAGTGCATACGCGACGCGCTCTTCATTTCGGTTTCCTCGCCTATCATCTCCCGCATGGCCACACCGTTGAAACCACGCAAAAAACCTGGCCGCCTCCGCCGCATCCTGATCCTCCTCCTCGCCACATTCTTCCTCCTCATCCTCGCCTACTCCCTCTGGTCCCCCGGCCTGGACCTGCGCGATGGCACTCACGACCTTCACACCAACGGCATCTGGCTCCAGCACGGCTGGCTCGGGCATGATGACTGGTTCACCGAAAACAACCGCGACCCGGCGAAGTTCCGCGATGTGGTTCGCATCGATGAACTCGCCTTGCGGTTGAAGGCCCATCACATCCGCGATGTGTTTCCGCATCTGTGTCCCTGCTCGCCGCAGGGCAGAATCGCGAAATGGGATGAGGCCCAGGCCGCATTGTTCCTCGATCGCATGGAAGGTTTCCGCGTGTTGCCGTGGGTCGGCGGCGTGCTCAATCGTCAGGCCCGGCCAAACGACCCCGCCTGGCGCAAGACCTTTTGCGATTCCGTGCGCGATCTTCTCGAAAAACATCCTCGACTGGCAGGCGTTCACATCAACATCGAACCGCTGCCTTCGGGTGATGCCGGCTTTCTCACGTTGCTGGAAGAGCTCAAGCGTGCGATGCCGGCGGGCAAGGTGCTTTCGGTGGCCGCCTATCCGCCGCCGACGCGGTGGCATCCTTATCCCGAGGTGCATTGGGAGGAGGCGTACTTCCGGGCTGTGTCGCAGCGCGTGGATCAGGTCGTCGTGATGATGTACGACACAGCCATCCGTCACGGCAAGGTGTATCAATCGCTCATGAGCGCGTGGACGCAGGAAGTGCTCGCGTGGTCCGCTGACACGCCCGTGCTGCTGGGCGTGCCGGTGTATGACGATGCCGACTCGGGTTATCACCATCCGGAGGTGGAGAACCTGGAGCAGGCGCTGATGGGCATTCACGCGGGGCTTCGGTCCCTGTGCGAAGACGCAAGCGACCACGCTCTACCCGCGAACTACCAAGGCATCGCGATCTACAGCGAGTGGGAGATGAATGAGAACGAATGGCACCTGCTGCGCGAACGGTTCATTGATACGAAACCTTGAGATCCCCCCGAGTTTCGTCCGCACTCCACGCGATCCGCCTGTCGATGCGGACTTGGTCACGCATGTGGAGCGATTGCCTCGGAAGTGATCTCACGCCGACTGCGGCGCGGCTCGCGTCATTCGTCCCGACAGCGTGCTCGTGTAGAAGCCCAGTCCGGCAACGATCAGCACAAACGCGATCATCACCGGCGTCGACCGAGCGTACCAGGCGCCGAGGTCGGCGCTCATCGGGACGTGAAGAAGCAGCGCTCACCGCTCTTGCCGACGGCGGCCTGAGGTGGGCTTCGCGCTCCAGGCAGTGCAGGATCACGCGCTCCACCGCCGGGTCCATGTCTTCCACGATCGAGGAATGTCGCGAGATGGATGATTCCTGATGCTCACGCAGCAGCTCGGGGATGGAACGCCCCTCATGAACCCGCTTGCCCGTGACCCGGCGAAGACGGCGCGGGCGAAGCGCTGGGCGAATCGGCGACCCCACCGGCCTCGCTGATGGTCAAATAATGTTTGGATTCTATTCGCAGTCCGCACGATCGTGTCGCCCGGCCCGCGTCTCTCCTGCCGTCGGCAGCCAAGGCGATCCACCGCCGGCACAACCCTTGGCGGGTAGACAAGGGCAAATGTCGGGGTAGACATGCGGCATACATAGTATAACTTATTTAATATCAATAGATTACGTATCAGTATGCCTTTCTTCTGGGCGGAGGGCACGAACCCGCCCGGCCGCGGTTCGTATCAGTGGCGGCGACGGGCGGAGGCGGGTCGCGAGAAGCTGCTGACATCGGTCCGTTCGCCGGTTGCCACAAGCGCCCCGCCGCGGGTTCGCCGAGGCTGGCAGATGTGGAGCGTGCCCCCCTTTCCGCCGATAAACCACCCATGCGAGGCGTCGCGCGGCGGCCCCGTCCATGCGGCCGATGCCGTCGCGGATTAAGCTGGTGGGAATTGAAGACATGAAGAAGCATTTGTCTCTCATCCTGCGCATCCTCTTCGCCGCGGCGGGCATCGCCTACATCGCGGTGAACCTCACGTGGTCCGACCACGTCGTGGTGCCGTCGCAGACCGCTGACGGCCAGGTCATCCAGCACAAGCTCGTCGACGGCGGCACTGTTTCCCTCGACAAGCCCGAGGACTGGCTCGTGGTCGAAGGCGATCTGCTCGGCGGCGTGGGCAACCTCACCATCCAATCGCAGGCGGGCAAAACAAAGATCGTCACCCGCGACGACATCGGCCCCGCGCTGAGCAACTTCCGCGCCAAGCCCGGCGTCACCGCCACGCTCACCCACGCCAAGTTCGGACTGCTGCTCATCGGCCTGCTCATCGTCGGGCCCATCTACATCATCCAGTCCTACCGCTGGTGGCTCCTCATGCGGGCACGCGGACTGGAATGCACCGTCTGGCAATCCTTCCGCCTCACCATGGTCGGCAGCTTCTTCAATTACTGCATGCCCGGCACCACCGGCGGCGATCTCGTCAAGGCGTATTATGCGGCCAAGAACTCCGCTCGCCGCGCTGACTCGGTCATGACCGTGGTCTTCGATCGCATCACCGGACTCATCGGCCTGATCATCATGGCGGGCGTCGCGGGTCTGTTCATGCTCCTGTCAACCAGCGCGGGCTGGTTGGAACTGAGCGGCGAGCAGAGCACCGTCGTGAATCAGGTGACGATGTACATCTGGCTCGGCCTGGGCGCGGGCTTCATCGGTGCGATCATTTACTTCTCCACCCGCATCCGAAAGATGCTGGGCATCTCGGGCAAGCTCTTCAGCAAGTTGCCCGGCTACTCGCTCTTGCAGAAGCTCGATGAGGCGGCCCTGGCGTATAAGAAACACATCGGAACGGTGATCGCGGCGGTGCTGATGAGTCTGCCGGTGCATGTCACGCTGGCGGGGGCGACGGCGATCGCGGGCTACGCGCTGGGCATGGAATCACCGCTGGGATTGCTCATGACCGTGGTGCCGGTGCTGTTCCTCGCCGCTGCGGTGCCGCTGACGTACCAGGGGCTGGGCGTGATGGAAGGCCTGGCGATGGTGCTGATCATGGGAGCGGGCGCGACGGAGAATCAGATCATCGGCATGCTGCTGATGATCCGCTTCTACCAGATCTTCTACTCGCTGCTGGGTTCGCTCTTCCTCCTGCGCGGTGACATTCACATGCACCCGGAGCGCGACGAGGAACAGGAAGATCAAGCAAAGGATGCGACGGCGATGGCGGCGGATGAGGACGCGGCATCAGATCACACATCCGACAGCGCCAAGGCAGCGATGGTGTCCTGAATCGCGCGGGGGTGCACGCCGCCGCGAGGGCACCTTCGGTGCGACCGCTAAACATCCCTTATCATCTCGCCATGATCGCCCGCATTCACGGCATACTCGATTCGATCGATGACGGCGTCGCCTTTGTCCGCATCGGCGACCCGGCGACCGGCGCGCTCACGTACGAGGTGCGCCTGCCGTCGTTCGCGGTCACGCGGCTGATGGATTCGATAGGCGGGGCCGTCACGCTGCACACATTCAACTGGCTGGAGTCACAGGGCCAGGGTTCGAGCATGATCCCCAGACTCGCGGGCTTCCTCACCGCGGGCGACCTTCGCTTCTACGAACTGTTCACCACTTGCAAAGGCATCGGTTACAAGCGGGCGCTGCGGGCCTTCGCGCTGGACACGGCGACGATTGCCGGTGCCATCGCTGATCGTGATGTCTCTTTGCTTCAGAGTCTGCCCGAAGTCGGCAAGCGCACGGCGGAAACCATCGTGCTGACCTTGAAAGACAAAGTGAACTCGTTCGTCAGCGCTGCGGCATACGGCGCGACGGGCGACGGGAAGAAGAAGGGGAGTGCGAAGCCGCAAGCGGCCGGCGGCGCGGGCTCGATGGCGCGCGAGGCGATGGAAACGCTGCTGGCGCTGGGCGAAAACCGGGTGCAGGCGGTGCAGTGGATCGACGCGGCGATGAGCGAAGACGACCGCCCGAAGGATGTGACGGAGCTGATCAACCGGATTTACCGCATCAAAGCAGGAGCTTGAGGGGAAAATCTCAAAGACGAAAGCTCCAAATCACAAACAAATCACAAGAATCAATTCTCAACTCACAAATCACACGCAGACTAAGATTTGAAATTTGTGATTTGTAGGTTGTTTGAGATTTGGATCTTTTGTCTTTGAACTTTTCCGCCTCGGACTACTCCATCGCCGCCCGCGCCTGTTTCGCGGCCCTTCTGCTCGCGGCGATGCGCTTGACGAGTTCATCCACGATCGCGCCGGCAAGGATCACCGCGCCGATGATGCAGTATTCCAGTTCCGAGGGGATGCGCAGGAGGATGATGGAGTTGTTGAGGACGACCATGACGGCCGCGCCGATGATGACGCCGATGATGGAGCCTTCGCCGCCGCGCAGGGAGCAGCCGCCGAGTACGGCCGCGGCGATGGCGTAGAGTTCGTAGAAGCTGCCGAAGTTCGAGGGCTGGATGGAGGACGTGTCCAGCGCGAACAGCACGCCGCCGACGCCCGCCAGCAGCGAGCAGAGGACGTAGGCGACGATGATCATGCGGTCGGTGTTGATGCCGCTGAACCGGGCCGCCTGTTCGTTGCGGCCCAGGGCCATGAGGTATCGGCCGTAGATGGTGAAGTTGAGAAAGATGATCGCGATGGCGGCGATGATCGCCATGATGATGAACACGGTCGGAAACGTCGCCAGCGATTTGAGTCCTTCGTAGTCCGTGCCGAAGCCCTGCGAGTTGTCACCGGCGATGAACCGCGCCAGGCCTCGGTAAAACATCAGGCCGCAGAGCGTGACGATGAACGGTTGCAACCTGAGCTTGGTGATGAGCAGGCCGTGTCCCAGACCGACGGTCAGCGACACGAGCATGACCATGCCCAGCGACGCGGGGACGCTCCAGCCGTGCTGCCGCATGAGCCACGGGAGCAGGACGCCGACGACGCCGATGAGCGAGCCGATGGAAAGGTCGATACCGCTGGTGATGATGACGAAGGCCGCGCCGATGCTGATGGTGCCGAACAGGGCGGTGCGGCGAAGGAGGTTTTCGATGTTGCCGGAGGTGAGGAACCGGTCGCTGAAGATCGCCGTGATGAGACAGACGACGAAGAGGAGGCCGAAGATGCCGAGAATTTTCTTCATGGAACTGCGGTCCGATTTGGGCCGACGTTTGAAGCACCGCCGCGGCGGGAGACAGTGGGGAAAGGATAAGTTAAACGCAGCAAGTTGAAAATGAGGTTTTCGGTCGAAGCGATTGAGATAACCGGGCGTCGGGGCGCATCGGTGCCACGGGTCGGCGAGGCTTGGTGAGCAGACCCGTGCGAGAGACGTTGGCGGTGAATCGGCACGGGTCTCGTCGGCGGACCTCCGCGACCCATGGCACCCAGCCACATCATCCATTACACCGCGACCGCTTCACGCCCCGTCGCCAGGTGCATCACCGCTTCCTCGCTCAGCTCACCGCGTTGAAGTTCGCCAGTGATTCGGCCTTCGTGCATGACCAGGGCGCGGTCGGACATGCCCAGGATTTCTTCCATTTCACTGGAGACGAAGAGAATCGCGACGCCGGTCTTGGCCAGCTTTTCCATGAGGGCGTAAATCTCAGCCTTGGCGCCCACGTCGATGCCGCGCGTCGGTTCATCGAGCATCAGCACGCGCGGCTTCATCGCCAGCCACTTGCCCAGCACGACCTTCTGCTGGTTGCCGCCCGAAAGATACTGCACGATCTGCTCGGGCCCGGGCGTCTTAATGCCCAGGGCCGCGATCATCTCATCGGCGACGATCCGTTCATAAGGACGATTCAAAAAAGCCACGGCCTTCTTCTCCCGCCTCAGACTCGCCAGACCGATGTTGGTGCGCACCGCCATCTCGAGGATGAGCCCCTGCTGCTTGCGGTCTTCGGGCACGAGTGCGAGGCCGGCCTCGATCGCGTCGCGCGGACTGAAGATGTTCACCGGTTTGCCCGCCACGCGGATGATGCCGCCGACGGCCCGGTCCACGCCGAACACGGTGCGCAGCATCTCGGTGCGGCCCGCGCCGACCAGGCCCGCGATGCCCACGATCTCGCCTGCGTGAACGGTGAAGTCCAGCATCTGGCCCGGATGCGCAGGCGTGTGCAGCCCGCTCACTTCGAGCATCGCCGGGCCCGGCTTATGCACCTTGTGCTGGTAAAATTGCGAGACATCGCGCCCGACCATCAGCTTCACCATCGCCTCGTGATGAATGTCTTTGCCGCTCAGTTCGCCTGCATTAGCGCCGTCGCGAAAGACCAGTACGCGGTCGGCCAGCTCCTTCACTTCGCTCAGGCGATGCGAGATGTAAACCACACTGACGCCCGAATCGCGCAGATCTTTCACCGCGGCGAAGAGCGCCACCGTCTCGTGCTGCGTCAGGCTGGAGGTGGGCTCATCCATAATGAGCACGCGGGCACCGATGGAAAGGGCCTTGGCGATCTCGACCATCTGCTGCTGACCAATGGCGAGGTTGCCCACCAGCATGCGCGGCGAACAGGTCAGCCCGATCGCTTCCAGCCAGCGCTTCGATTCGGTATCGATCCGCTTCTGATCGATCAGGCCGAACTTCGTCGGCTCGCGACCCAGGAAAATATTCGCGCCGACGGTCAGGTTGTCCGCCAGGTTCAATTCCTGATGAATGAGCGCGACGCCTCTTTCCAGCGCGCTCTTCACGCTGGTGATCCCCGAAGGCTGACCATCGAGCAGCACATCGCCTTCATCCGGCTGCTGCACACCGGCAAGGATCTTCATGAGCGTGCTCTTACCCGCGCCGTTCTCGCCGATGAGCGCGAGCACTTCGCCCTCGTGCAGCGTGAGGTTCACGCCGCGCAGGGCGATGACGCCGGGGAAGCGTTTCACGACGTTGCGGACTTCGAGGAGTGGTGTGGCGGTCGTCATATCTCAATTAACCACAGATGAGCACAGATGGACACAGATGGTCTTGTCATGAGCCCGCACTTGAACATCCACTCGCTCTCTTATCCGTGTTCATCTGTGCCCATCTGTGGTTTCATTTCAGCCTTTCTTCGCCGCCGCGATACGCCCTTTCAGCTCCGTCCAATACGCATCCACATTGTCTTTCTTGATCTTCTTCACCGGCACTTCGATGATCTTGTTCGCAGGAATCTTCGGGTCTTCCTTCTTCATGAGCTGCGCGAGGATGCGGACGGATTCGTAGCCGAACATGTAAGGGTCCTGCACGACGGTGGCGTGGATGTGCCCCTCCTTCACGCCCTGGAGCGTCGCGTCTTCTTCATCGAAAGCGACGATGTGAATCTGGCCGAGCTTGTTCGCTTTTTTCACTGCTTCGAGAATCGCCGGGCCGTTGTAGCTCCACAGGCCGACGAAGCATTTCACATCGGGGCTGTTGGTGATCGTGTCCGCGACGTTGTTCTGCGCCTTGACGCGGTCGGTTTCATCAGTGCGCACATCGACGACTTCGATATTCGTGCCTTCGATCGCCTTCCTCAGGCCGGCGATGCGCTCCTGCGCGTTCTGGGCATCCTTGGAGCCGACAAAGAGCACGATCTTGCCGCCGTCAGGCAGAATCTCTTTGACGAGTTCGCCCGCGGCATGGCCGGCCGTGACGTTGTTGGAACCCACGTAGGCGAGGCGGTTGGTCGCGGGGGCATCGGAGTCGTGGCAGAGCACATTCATCTTCGCGCAGGCGGAGTTGATGAGATCAGTCTGGTTGGCCGAGTCCTTCGGGCTGATGGCCATGCCCTTGATGCCGCGAGCGATGAGGTCTTCGACGATCTGCTTCTGCTCCTGCGCGGTGCCGTTGGCGGGCATGCGAATTTCGCAGACGATGCCGAATTCCTTCTCCGCTTTCTGCACGCCGGCCTTGGCGATCTGCCAGAAGTCCGACGGGTTGTTGGTGACAAACGCGACATCCGGCTGCTTGCCGCAACCGGTCATGAAAACGCCTGCAACAGCGAGCAGTGCGAGGCTTCGGGTCAGGTTCTGAAACATGGAATGCTCCTTGGTTTTCTGTGTTGGCAATTGCTTTCTCAACCGGCTGAATCACTTGAGCGTGTCGAGCTTCTTGTTCACATCGGCGCGGAAGGCCTTGGCGTTGACGGTCAGGGCCGGGCTGCCCTCCAGCGGCGCGGGGACATCGGGCCCCTCCTTTTTCACGACGATTGGCAGCAGCAGAATCTCCGTCTCCTTCGGCAACGACTTGTCATCCTTCTTGATCAGCGCGGTGAGAATCTTCACCGACTGGTAGCCATACTCATATGGCTGCTGGGCGATGGTTCCTTCGACGATGCCTTCGGTAATGGCCGCAAGGGTTTCGTCATGCTCGTCGAAGCCGACGATCTTGATTTTGCCGAGATTCCCCGATTCGCGCACCGCCTGGATGATCGCGGGCGGGTTGTAGGCGAACAGGCCGACCATGCACGCCACATCAGGCGTTGCAGTGATGGCATCGCGCGGCTGGGCCGTGTATTGCTCGCTCTTGAACTGATCGACATACGTATTCACAAAAACATACTTGCCCTCACCAATTGGCCCGTTGTTGGGATCGACCTTCAATGTCGCGATCGTCTGCATCGGGCGATCGAGCACTTCATCGATCAATCCCTGGCGACGCTGGCGAGCGTTGAGCTGTTCGAGTCGGCCGACGAAGACGATGATCTTGCCGCCGTCGGGGATCGCCTTCTTCACGAGCTTGCCCGCTTCGCGACCTGCCTTGTAGTTGTCGATGCCGACGTAGAACTTGCGGTTCGTCTTGGGGGCGTCGGAATCGTGCGTGATCAGGATCGTTTTGCTGGCAATGCTGTTGAGTAGATCGTGCTGGTTGTCCGGATCAATCGGACTTACCGCAATGCCGTTAATGCCGCGGGTGACCAGGTCTTCAAGGACCTGCTTCTGAAAGTCCGCTCCCGGTTGGGGGGCACGGAATTCGGCGTCCACGTTGAAGTCCTTACCCGCCTGAAGGACGCCGGCTTGCGCGATGTTCCAGAAGCGGTCCGGTCCATTCGTGACAAATGCAATGGTGATCTTCTTTCCCGAAGGCTGTCCGGGACTAGCAAGATCGCCACCATCCTTCTTCCCGCAGCCCGCGAGCGACAGCGAAAGAAAGAGCAACGACGCAGCAATGAAGCGGCACTTGGACATGTGAAAAGCTCCCACCATCAGAGGAAATCGGAACCGGGCCCACCGACGAGCCGGGAAGAACGAGCCAATCTATCGCGTCGCGTCCGGGGCGGCAACCGGTAAATGAGGCGAGGCGATGAGGAATTCGGTCACAGGGGCGGCGGACAGGTCCGAAAACATTTTCTGCGAATCAAGTGAATCCACCCGCGCCGTGTGCCGATAAGCCTTGAGACGATGCGATCGGCATGACCGTTGTGATCGTTGTGATCGTCACAATCGTCACGATCCGAACTGTGCGTGGCATGCTGCCGGAGTTCTCAACCATGACGCAACCGATGTTCACCGTGATCACCACCTGCCTCAACCGCGGGCGTTTCATCGAGCGGACCATTTGCAGCGTGCTCGATCAGGCCCACGATGCGACGCAGTACATCGTGGTCGATCGCGGCTCGACGGATGCGACAAACGAAATCATCGAGCTGTATCAGGATGAGATGACTTCGCTTTCGCTGCCGGGCGCGAGCCGGGCCGAGGCGATCAACGCGGGGCTGACCGAGGCGCGGGGTGAATTCATCCTGGTGGTCGATGACTTACTTTTGCCCGCTGCCCTGCACGCGGTCGAGCGCTATCTTGAGAAACGCCCTGATGCGATGTGGCTTGTCACCTCGCACCAGCGCATCGATCGCGATGACCGCGAAGTCTGCTCCATCAGCCCGCAATCACCCGTTTCGCTCAGCTCGTTTCTCATGCACGACACCGGCCTGCTCCCGCTGCACGCCAGCATCCTGCATCGCTCGCTTATCGAAAAGCACGGCGCACTGGATGCGGGCCTCGCCCATGCCTTCGATTACGAATTGGCCTGCCGGCTTCTCGCGGCAGGTGTGAAGCCGGTGGTCTCGGCCCTGACGCTCACGGCAGTGCGCGAGGATCATCCGCCGCTGCCCGCAACGGCGACGCTCGCCCAGGGTGTGGAACATGTGACCACCGCCCGGCGATTCATGCGATATCTCCCTCGCCACGAGCAGCACGCGTTGTGGCGCAACTGCGACAAGCGCCAGCGCATCTACGCCCTGGCCGAGGCGGAGCTGCAACCGGTAGCCGCCCAGCAGCGACTCTGGCAGCAGCTCGTGCAACACCCGTGGTGGATCCGCGACCGCTCCTTCCGCCAGACGCTGGTGCATGGCGTGAGCCATCCTGTGCCCGCGGCAGCGACGCGCACGGCAGCGTGAGAATCCTTTAAGAACGCGCGAGAAGCAGGAGCACCATCCCGGCAGGGTGGTGCTGTCCGCGCCCATTGATTCCATCTGTAACGATTATTCCGATTGCAACGATTCTCCCGTGAACCCGCCCTTTCATTCAGTCGATACGTCTCCAAGTCGATCGCCTTCGTGGAACCACTCGGCATGCGGATCGCTCTTGACGCCACCTCGCTGACGGATCAGCCCCTGCGCGATGAAACGCGCAGCGTTATCGCATTGCACCGCCAGCTCGCTATCGTTCGCCCGCAGTGGGAAATCACCGCCCTGCATCGCGGCGATGACGCCGCTGCCGCACAACTCGCCGCCCTCGGCCTTGCGCCGCAGCGAGCCCGACGCAGCCTCTTCGGCCCGCGCTTCGACTTCATCCACACGCCGCACGGCTGCATCCCTTCGCAGCGCGGCGAACAATCAATCGTCTCCATCGATCACCTGAACCCCATCGACGCGCCCTGTCGGTTGACCGTAGGCGATGTCGTGCGCTTCGATCGCGTGGTGCGCAGCGTCACCCGACGCGCGGACCTGATCATCTGCCCCAGCGCTCATCACAAGCAGCATCTGATCGATGGCTACCGCGTCGCGCCGAGACGGATTCGCGTGGTGCCGCAGGCGGTCATTGAGCCGGTCGAGTTCATCGTGCCGCTGCACTGGCAGGAAGTGCTCCAGCGCTACGGCCTGATGCGCCCGATCATTCTGCACTACGGCAGCGATGAGACCCGCCGCAACACGCGACGCCTCATCGAAGCCTGGGCCCTGGCGGACAGGACCGTGCGGGCTGCGGCGCAGCTGGTGATCGTCGGCGTGAACGAAGCCAGCGGCAAGGCGATTGTCGATGTCGTCAACCGCCTCGGTCTGTCCAACTCCGTGCGCGTGTTCGATCGCTTCGCACAGCCTGGTGATCTCTCGGCGATGCTTTCCGCAGCCGACGTCGCAGCAATTCCGACCTTGAGCGAAGGCTTCCCGCAGCAACTGCTTCAGGCGTGGACCACGCGTACGGCTGTGCTCACAAGTGATCAAGGCAGCCTCGCGGAGTACGCCGGTGAAGCGGCGGTGAAGGTGGATCCGAATGATCCCTGCGCGATCGCGCGAGGTTTGGGCCGACTCATTAAGGATGCGCGCCATCGCCTTGAACTGAAGGCCCGCGGCGAAGCGAAACTCGTGAACTACACCTGGCGCGCGGCGGCTGAACGTTTCGCAAGAGTGATCGAAGAAGCCGCGGGTGTGCGCAGCTTCCCGCTCGCCATCGAAGCGGATGAACCCCTTCGCCGCGCCGCCTGACTCAGGACGCAGGACGCAGGACTTCCCCATGGCCTGGACCAGCATGCACTTCGCCGTCGGAATGGGCTGCACCGGCGCGGCCGTCAGCGCCGCATGTCTTTACATGAAACGCGGCTGGCGCTGGCTGCCGCTGGCCATGACCCTCGGCGGCATCTGGGCGATCGCGCCTGATCTGCCGCGCATCTGGCGCGAAGATTTCACATGGCTGCCCTTCGCCTCCACCTTCGGCCAGCGCAGTCTTGAAGTCTGGCTGCATTCGATCGGTGATCTTTTTTTCTTCCACAAAGCGCTCGATGCCCAGCCCAACGAATACGCCCTGCACGGCCTGGCCATCATTCTCATTCTCTACAACCTGTCGATCGCCCTGCTGCTTCGCATGGAACACAAGGCCCGCAAACGGCTCGGTGCGTGGGATGCTCATCAGGACACCATCGCGAAGATTCATCGCCAGCGCGAGCCGGGCTGGCGATTCGATGGCGATCCGGTGGACCCGGATGATTTGAAGAAGACGGGGTGACGTCTTACTCCCCTCCCTCTCAGGGAGGGGCTGGGGGAGGGTCGGGCAAGGTCTACATTGTCGCCTATCATGAAGCCGGACTGCCGCCGCCGACAATGCCGTGGCGATACAGCACGGGACGACCGGACCCCACGGAGGAATTGATCGAGTTCGCCTGGAATTACCCGGCATCGGCACTCGGCGTGGTTATTACCTCCAAGGGGCTCGGGTTGACGAATTCAAACATCGTCTTTAGATGGACATTGGTGCGAGTATGCTATTGGCATCTGCTCGTGATCTTTTCGATTCTGCCGATGTGGTGGATGATTCATAGGCTCTTACGCCCGCGCCGCCGACGTCTTCGCGGCGAGTGCGTCAAGTGCGGATATTCACTGAAAGGCAGCGCCGGTGCCTGTCCGGAGTGCGGCGCAGTGCCACAGGCAGTCACGACGTCGCCCCGCGCCACCTGATCCCTCCGCCGGTTAGCGGCGCGGCCGAGTCCGCGAGGCCCGCCTGCGATCGCCCGGTGCGGACGTTGACTCGCCGCGGTGACGGGTGGGCCTCGCGGACTCGGCCCGACCGCTAACCGGGGGAGTCACTTCTTCTTCGGCTTCGTCGGAGCTACGCCTGAAATGATCTACACCTGTTCGCTGATCGACGCGAGGTTCGCCAGCGTTCGGCGGTACAGGTCGCCGTAGCGGTCGATCATCTCTCCCGCGACGCGAACCAGCGATTCGATGTTCTCTTCGCCGGGTACTTCATCACACAGAAACATGCCGACGCTGATGGTGCCGGCTTCATGGTTAAACGGGTACATCGTCTCCATCAGTTCGCCGCGCAGGTCCTTGGCGCGGTCATGGAGCTGGGTGAGGTGAGCTTTGATCTGGCGGATGAGGCGGGGCAGATGCTCGTTGCCTTTGAGGTTGACCAGCAGCACGCTGGTGACGACGAAGGTTTCGCGCAGGGCGCGGAGCGTGCCTGCGGATTTGCTGATGAGATAAAGGGCCTCGGCGAGCTGGATGGAACGGGTGATCACCGCGCCCGCGCCGCCGGGCACATCTTCGCCGAGGGAATCGGAGACGAACTTGAGCCGGAGCAGGCGCAGCGCGCCGCCCATGCGAAGGCGGGCGACTTCGTCGTATCGCTCCAGAGGGCGGACCGCCTCGGCGATGATGGCGTGCTGCCCGTCGCGCAGGAGCCGGACGCCTTCGCGGCCGGCGTCGGGCAGGGCGAAGTCGTTGATTCGCCCGATGTGAAAACCCGCGTCAATCAGGGCTTCAGCGCGGAGGGCGTTGAGCAGTTTCGCGTCGGCGCTGATGAACTGCTCGAAGCACGCGGCCGCCTCCCTTTCCATGTCGCGCATGCGTTTGCGAGCTTCCTTCAGCGCGGTGATGGCGCGCTTGGGATCGAGCGGTGCGGACAGTGGTGCCTGCGCCAGCGACCACGGCCTTAGCGGCGTGACGCGCCCGCGAAAGTATCGCTTCAAAGCAGCGGCAAGGTGTTTGGGAAGGTCAGCCATGGGGAGAGGAAAAGCAGAAAAGCTGAAAAGCAAAAAAGCAGAAAAGGTCATGTCCAAGGATTCACGTACGTCCGCTTCGAATGTTCTGCTTTTCTGATTTTCTGATTTACTGCTTTTCCTTTCATCCGCCCATGAGCTTGTCCAGCCCCGGAATGTTCAGCCCGCCCGCGGCCTGGCGGAACTGCTCCTGCACCAGATCGCGAGCCTTGGCCAGCGCGGCGTTCATCGCGGCGGCGACGAGGTCTTCGATCATCTTCAAGTCCGCATCGGTTGCCGCTTCGCCGTCGCCGGGGGAAGCGAGCGTCGAAAGCAGCGGGCGATCCAACTCCACGCTGAGTACTTCAAACTTGCCGTTGACGCGCACGCGCACCGCGCCTGCGCCCGATTCGCCTTCCACCACCTTGCGGGCAAGCTCAGCCTGCACCTGCTCGATCTTGGCGCGAATGTCCTTGGCCTGGCCCATCATGGACCACATGTTTTTAAGGTTGTCGAACATGGGGAAAGAGTCCTGAGTCCTGAGTCCTGGGTCCGGGGTCCTGATCAAAATGAAACGTCATCGCTCATCACTTCATCATCACTCTCATTGTTGGCGGCATCGACGCGCGGGGCGGAGTTGGAGTCGGCAGGGGCGGCGGAGACGGGGTTGCGCTCCGCTTCCGTTTCCGCACGGGCTTCGACGAGCGAGGCGTCGAAGACATTCAACACCTCGCGCACCAGCGGCAGCGCCATCGCTTCCTCGCGCTGCGAGCGGATGGCCTGTGAACTCGTCGGGCCGGCCACCGCTGTGGATGACGCAGCACCTACCGCATCGATCTCCACACGCACCGGCCGACCCAGTACCTGTTTGAGCAGCGACGCAAGTTGCTCGCGTTGGCGATCGGTCGATACGAAGCGATGCATGTCCCGCTTGCCGGGCACGAGCGACAGGCTGGCGGTGCGTTCGTCGATCTGCCGAAGCGAAAGCGATTCGACCCACGACAGCGGGCCGTTGCCTTTGACCTGATGAAGCACGGCGGCCCAGATGTCAGCGGGAGTACCCCGACGGCTCGCGGACTCGCCATCGGGCTTGGATGAA
>JBBDXA010000186.1:0-18539 GCA_040902585.1 Phycisphaeraceae bacterium | reverse complement strand
CGCGCGTGAGCTGGGCGCCGCTTCGGATCAGGCCCACCGTGGGGACGTTCTTGTCCTCGATCACCACCGCGCCTTCAGCAAAAGCGAAGACGGGCGAATTCTTCATCGGGCCGATGAGCGGCACAAGAAACAATCGCCCGCCTTCTAAGCTTTTCGCAGCGATCGCGCTGACATGCACATCGACCTTGTCGCCTTCGCGCACGCCTGAAGCGGGCAGGCTCACGCTGATCGCCACCAGCGCGACGTTCTTCGTGTCTTTCAGTTCCGCGGCGATCACGGTCGGGTCCACCAGGTTCTGAATCGCCGAGGCGAGACTGCGGACGGAAGGGGCGAATTTGCCGCCATCGCCCGTGCCTTTGAGGCCGACGATGATGCCCATGCCCACGAGCTTGTTGGCCTCAGCGCCCTTAAGGCGGATCAGATCCTGCACCTGCACCCCGTGGGCAGCGCTCGTCGCCATGAAGAGCGAAGCGAGCAGGAGCGTGATGAGAGACTTCATTCGATCGCGCATTTTTTGCCTGTTTCGGTAAGGGGGCATGAGTCTGAGGGTAAAGGGAGCAACCTGTATGCCAGTCGCTGTCTTGAAGGGCCGGCTCGATTAGGATGCGCGACGTATGAGCCACACACACGCTGACGCCGCGCGGCGAATGGTCGAGTCGCAGCTTCGCGCTCGCGGCATTCGCGACGAGCGCGTGCTGGCGGCGATGGAGGCGATCCCCCGGCACCGGTTCGTGCCTTCGCTGCCCGTCGAGGATGCCTATGCCGACCGCGCTCTTGCGACACGCGACGGCCAGACGATCAGTCAGCCTTACATCGTCGCGCTCATGACGGGGATGCTCGATGTGCAGCCGGGCTGCCGGGTGCTGGAGGTCGGCACGGGCAGCGGATATCAAACGGCGATCCTCGCGACCCTGGGCGCGGAAGTGGTGACGATGGAACGCCACGAAGGTCTCAGCAGCTTCGCGAAGGAAATGCTGGCGACGCTGGAACTGGACGCGGGTCTGACGTTTGTGGTGGGCGATGGATCGATGGGGTACCCGGCCCTGTCGCCTTATGACCGCATCCTCGTCACGGCAGGCGCTCCGCGCGTACCGCCGGCCTTGCGAGAGCAGTTGGCGGCGGGCGGAAGGATCGTCATCCCCGTCGGCGATCGCTCTGAGCAGAACCTGATCATCGCGCGATACGAAGGGGAAGAATGGATCGAGCAGCGGACGATGGAGTGTAAATTCGTGCCGCTGATCGGGGAACAGGGATGGGCGTGATGCGGGGAATCGAAGACCCACCCACAGGAGTGGGTGGGCTTTGATGATCGCAGTTTATTTTTCTGACTGCTGACTCCTGACTCCTGACTCCTGACTCCTGCCCCTCTCCCCTCATCCGCCCTGTTCCATCGCGTTGACTTTTTCCAGTCGTCGCGCGTGGCGTTCTTCGTGGGTGAACTGGGCGTTGACGAAGGCCTTGACCAGTTCCTTCACGAGCGCTTCGCCGACGATGCGGGCGCCCAGGCAAAGGACGTTCACATCATCATGCTCGACGCTCTGGGCGGCGGAGTAGGTGTCGTGACACAGCCCGGCCCGCACGCCTTTGAGCTTGTTGGCGGCGACGCAGGCACCGACGCCTGAGCCGCAGATGATGATGCCGCGCTCCGCCTGCTTGTGCTGGATCGCCTGGCCGACGTAGCGGGCGAAGTCGGGGTAATCATCGCTGTTGTCCAGCTCGTGGGCGCCCAGGTCCATCACTTCGTGGCCCATGCCTTTGACGAGGCCGATGATCGTGCTCTTGAGCGGGAACCCGCCGTGGTCACAGGCAATGGCGATCTTCATGGGGAACTCCTTGGAAGGTGGGGACATTATGACGGGCAGCACGGGGAGTGCAAAGGAGAGCTGGGGAAGGAGACAGGGGACAGGGGACAGGGGACAGGAGACAGGAGACAAGAGTCAAAATCAAAACAGTGAAACCAACGAAAGCCCACCCACTCCTGTGGGTGGGTCCCCTGCCTCACGGCGTCCACAATCTCCGCAGCCCCGGCAACAACCCGCCCGCCTCGCTGATCCGCCGCGCCTTGATCAAGACATACGGCGGCACATACCGACTGCGATGCCCGAAGGTGCCCGGCTCAGCCGCGTCTTCCATGTGGTTGGGCTCCACCAGATCTTCAATCACAAACCCCGCGCGGCACATCCCGCCCACGAGCTGCTCCCAGCGATGCAGGTATTCGATCGTGCCCGACTCGCGGTGAATGCTGCCCGTCACCTCCGGCAGCGGCGTGCGGCGATAGTACGCTTCGGTCAGCTCGTAGCCGCGGCCGCCGGGCGCGGGCTTGGTGTCCGATTGCAGACTCACCGGCTGCTTGTGCTGACTCGAGTAAATTCCGCCCGCCGCCATCACCCGCGCGACTTCATCGTACACCTTGCGAATGTCCGGCACATAGCACGTGCTCACCGGCTGAATCACGACATCAAAGTACGCATCAGTCAGCGGCGAAAGGTCATCCATCGACGCTTCGACCACGCGGATATCCAGCTTGCGATCGGTGGCGACCTGCCGATCCAGCGCGAGCATGGCCGGGCTGATATCGACGACGGTGACATGCGCCCCAGCCTCGGCATATAGCACGCTCTGCCTGCCGCCGCCCGCCGCCAGACAGAGCACGCGTTTGCCCTTGACGCCGCCGTCGAGCCACTTGCTCTTGATGAGCTTGGCGGCCATGGTCTCGATGTCCTCGCCGCTGGCGGGCCGGGCGAAGACGAGGCCTTTCTTGGCGCGGTCATCCCAGGCGCGTTTGTTGTGATCGTGTGCGAAGCTCACGGGTGATCCTTATAGAGGGAGACACGATACCACGTACGCGCCGTCCTTCACCAAGCCCGATGGCGAGTCCGCGAGCCGTCGGGGTAGCGCACGTCGTTCGACCACGGATACCCCGACGGCTCGCGGACTCGCCATCGGGTTTGAAGGGAAATCCCGCGCACGCTCTGCGCTTCCGGCACAACTTGCGCGGCCTACGCGAACCGTGTTCAATTCCTCAAGCCTGAAAACCGCATCTTTCTCGTGCGCTACATCGCCATTTCCACTGGCATCCCCCTTGCGAAAGGAACCACACGCCTCGCATGGATTCGCGAGGCCTGGCAATGGAGTGCCCCGTGAATTCAAAGCAACGACTCATTCAAATGATCCGCCATGCGCAACCGGCGAGCCTCGGCTCGTCGCTGTTGCGTTTAGCGCGTCTGGCCGAGGCGGCTCATCGTCACGAGGTGGCGGCCCAGCTTCGCCGGCAGCACGCATCAAGGTCGGACGCATCAGGCCGGAACGGGCAAGCGGGTTCCTACGACACGAGCGAGGGTGACAAGGACGTCGCCGCCCGTGCCGCATCGCTTGACGGGCCGTCATCGTTCCGCACGGAGGTGGCGCGATGAACTACGGCCTGTACCTCTCCGCCTCAGGCGTCCTGACGAACATGTATCGCCAGGACGTCTATGCCAACAATCTGGCCAACGCGAGCACGGTCGGCTTCAAGCGCGACCTCGCTTCCATCAGCCAGCGCGATCCCGAATCGATCGAAGGCGGCCACGCCATGCAGTGGCGCCACAACCTGCTCGATCAACTGGGCGGCGGCGTCTTCGCCGGCCGGCAGCAGATCAGCTTCCAGCAGGGCGCGATGGAAAAAACCGGCAACGCCCTGGACATGGCCATCGACGGCAGCGACGGTTTCTTCGTCGTCAACAAATCAAACGGCGCGGGACAAGCTGAACTTCGCTTCACGCGAGACGGTCGCTTCACGCGCAATGCCGAGGGCTTTCTCGTCACCGTCGCGGGCGGACTGAACGTGCTCGATCCGGAGGATCGCCCGATCAAGCTCGCTGATGGCGGGCCGATCAGCGTGACGGACGATGGTCGTATTCGGCAGAACGGCGAGGAAGTCGCGCGGATTCAGGTCGCCAACGTCATCGATCGCGAACGACTGCGAAAGGATGGCGGCAACCTGATGAAGTACGAAGGCGCGGGCGATGGCCGGACGGCCGCAGGTAACGTGCGCGTGCGCTCCGGCTTCGTTGAATCCAGCGGTGTCGACCCGATCCGCGAACTGCTCGGCCTGATCGAAACCAACGGAGCCGTCCAGCTCAACGCCCAAATGATCAAGCACCACGATCAACTCATGGACCGCGCGGTGAACTCGCTCGGTCGCGTCAATGCTTAGTGCTGAGAAAAGCACAAAAGCACGAAAGCAGAAAAGCAGAAAACCAAACTCGAAAAACACTGCTTTTCACTCCCTCTGCTTTTCTGCTTTTCTGCTTTTCTGATCTTCTGCTTTTCTGATAGGACTCGCATGGCCGTTACCGCACTCCACTCAGCCGCCACCGGACTTGGCGCCCTGTCGCGCGAGATCGACATCATCGCCAACAACCTGGCCAACGTGAACACCACCGGCTTCAAGGGCCTGCGCGCCAACTTCGAAGACCTGCTTTACGAAGCCAAGGAGCAGCCCGGCGTCGAGAACGGACAGGGCAACGTCACGCCCGCGGGTCTGTTCGTCGGCCTGGGCACCAAGATCAGCAACACGCAGTTCGACTTCGCGCAGGGCGATCCCGTGCGCACCGATGGCGACTTCGATGTCATGATCAACGGCCGCGGCTTCTTCCAGGTGCAGGTCGCTGATGATCTGGGCGGCGGCACAGCCTACACCCGCGCGGGCAACTTCTTCGTCAACCGCGAAGGCCAGCTCGTCCTGGGCAACTCCTTCGGCCCGCTGGTCACCAATCCCAACATCGACATCGACCCTGAAGCAATCGACATCGCCATCAGCGAAGACGGGCGCATCTCCGGACTCGTCCCGCCTGACACCGAACGCACCGAGTTCGGCCAGCTTCAGATCGCGACGTTTGTGAATCCTTCTGGTCTCACGGCGGTCGGCGGAAATCTGCTCATCGAATCCGAAGGCTCGGGCCCGCCCATCGTCGGCAACCCCAATGAAGCCAACCGCGGGCGCGTGCTGCACAAGTTCCTCGAAGCGTCCAACGTCGATCCGGTGAAGGAACTCGTCTCGCTCATCAAAACGCAGCGCGCGTTCGAGCTGAACAGCCAGACCATCCAGACCGCGGACCAGACCTTGCAAGTCATCAGCAACCTTCGCAGGTAAGTATTGAACAGCGCCAAGGCGCGGCGGCAGGGATTTCGTCATGAAAGCACGTGAAGCGGACAACACGAAGCGAATCGGCGCAGCGCTATTGCGTGTCGCGTTGATGCTCATGGTGTTAAACGCAGTCGCGGCAAGCGCCCTTGCCGATGCGATTGCGATCAAGCGTGAGGTGCGGATCGAAGGCGATGAGATTCGCCTGAGCGATGTGGCTTCACTCACGGGTGAGGATGCGGAAGCTTACGGTTCAGTCGTGATCGCGACGTTCGCAGCGGGCGCGAGCGAGATGACGATCAGCGTGGACCAAGTTCGCAAAGCTTTGAATGCAAAGCGGATCAACTGGGCCCGCGTGTCGCTCAAGGGTTTTGAGACCTGTCGCGCCATGCGCAAAACAGCCGAGAAAAGCAGTGTAAACGGGCCGGTTGTATCGCCTGTGGCGCAGCCCGTTGCAGCGAGAAGCGGCGAACACACCGCGCCGATTGCGAATCCTGTGGAAGAGGTTCGCCCCGGTTCGCCAGAGACGTTGCGGGCCCGGCTCATGACGTGGCTTGAGCAGGTGACCGGCGCGCCGGCTGCGGACTTTCGCATTGAAAGCTCGACGCGCGATGAAACGATGCTCGATGCCGTGGCGCAGCTCGGGAAAGTTTCCTTCGTGACCAGCGCGGCCCAGCCGATCGGGCGCGTCCCGCTGACCATTGAACAGTATGAAGGCGAGAAGCTGGTGAAGACCACGCGCGTGACGCTTTCGATCGCGCGGCGCAGGCTGGTGGTCGCGGCGATCAAGGCGGTGAATCGCGGTGACACGATCGGGCCGGGCGATGTGGAGATTCGCGAGTTGTTTATCGACCGCCCCGGTGATGAGCCGGCCACGCGACTGGAAGCGGTCATCGGTCAGCAGGCAACGAGCGCCCTTCGCGAAGGGCAGGTGGTGAGCGCGGGTGATGTGCAGCCGAGCTTGCTGGTGGAGCGGTATCAGATTGTTCGCGTGAAGGTGGTGACGGACACGATCGTGGTGAACCTGGAAGGCCGGGCGATGGAGGATGGTTCGCGCGATCAGGTGATCAAGGTGCGCAACGAAAGCAGCCGGCAGGTGTTCCTCGCGAAGGTGGCGGGCCCGCGGCTGGTGATCGTGACCCACGCTGAAACGACGAATGAAACAAAGCAGGATGAGAAGGCATCGTCCGCCAGTGCGGATGACATCAACCCCAGGGCACGGACGCCGATTCCAAGGAAGTGATTTATGTTTCGACGCAGCATTCTTTTCGTTTCGATCGTGATGGCTGCCCCGGCACTGGGGCAGTCTTCTTCGCTATTCGTGCAGGACCAGGTCCCGCAGCGGCAGGCACCGCCCGTGGCGTATGCCCGGCAGAATCAGGTTGAAAACAACCTGTCGCCGGCGATTGCCGCGTCGAGTTTCGGCGCGGTGCGCATCCCTGAGCCGCGGCTGTTCACGGTCAATGATCTGGTCACCATCGTCGTGCGCGAGTCGTCCACCAACGACACCAAGGCTGACATGGAAACCGGGAAGGAAACGAAGATCAAGGGTGAACTCTCGGAATTTCCCACCTTTTCCGTCGCGGATTTCGTCAAACTTGGAGCGGATCAATTCGTCAACGGCACGCCCAAGGTCGAACTCGACTTCAAGAAGGATTTCACGGGCGATGGCAAGTTCAAACGCTCCGACGCCATGACCACGCGGCTCACGGCCAAGATCATCGACATCAAACCCAACGGCCTGCTCGTGCTGGAGGCACGGCGCTACATGCGGACGGATGAAGAGTCCGTCGCCATCACACTCACCGGCATGTGCCGCAGCGCCGATGTGGCCGGCGACAACAGCGTGCTCTCGACCAACATGCACGACCTCCGCCTGATCAAGGAACACGATGGTGAGATCAAAGGCGCGTCACAGAAGGGCATCTTCACGAAGGCGTTTGAATTCCTCTTCGCGTTCTGACGAACGGGATGGATGTTTGAACTCCCCTCTTTCCCCGAGAGATCGGGAGCGCATCACGCCAGCAACGGGCGCACGATCTCGCCGTGAATATCGGTGAGGCGGAAGTCCCGGCCCTGGTAGCGGTACGTCAGCTTCGTGTGCTCGACGCCCATCAGGTGCAGGATCGTCGCGTTGAGGTCATGCACGTGCACCGGGTTCTCGGTGATGTTGTAGCAATAGTCATCGGTCGAGCCGTAGGTCTGCCCGGTCTTCACGCCCGCGCCGGCTAAGAGAGTCGTGAAGCAGCGCGGGTGATGATCGCGGCCGTAGTTGTCTTTGGTAAGCCCGCCCTGTGAGTAGATCGTGCGGCCGAACTCGCCGCCCCAGACGATGAGCGTGTCATCGAGCAGGCCGCGTTTCTTCAAGTCCGTAATGAGCGCGGCCGTGGCCTGATCGGTGTCCTTGCATTGGCCGCGAATCGCCGCGGGCAGGCCGCCGTGATGATCCCAGCCCATGTGGAAGAGTTGAACGAAACGCACATCGCGCTCGGCGAGCCGGCGGGCGAGCAGGCAGTTGGAAGCGTAAGAGCCCGGCCGCTTCACATCAGGCCCATACATATCAAGAATCGCCTTGGGTTCCTTCGACACATCGAGCAGATCAGGCACGCTCGTCTGCATGCGAAACGCCATCTCGTACTGCGCGATGCGCGACTGAATCTCCGGATCGCCCACCTCTTCAAATCGTTTGTTGTTCAGGGCCGCAAGACGATCGAGCGTGCTTCGCCGCCCCGCTTCGCTGACGCCTGGCGGGTTCGATAGATACAGCACCGCATCGCCGCTGTTGCGAAACTTCACACCCTGATGCTTCGAAGGCAGAAAGCCCGAGCCCCAGAGGCGATCGTAAATCGGTTGATCATCCGGCCGCCCGCTGCCGAAGGAAGTGAGCACGACATACGCGGGAAGGTCCTGATTCTCGCTGCCCAGACCGTAGCTGGCCCACGCGCCGATGCTGGGGCGACCGGCGAGCTGCGAGCCGGTCTGGAAGAAGGTGATGGCCGGGTCGTGGTTGATCGCCTCGGTGTGCATCGAACGGATCATGCAGAATTCGTCGGCGATCTTGGACATGTGCGGCATCAGGTCGCTCAGCCACATGCCGCTCTTGCCATGCTGCTCGAACTTGAAGATGCTCGGCGCGACGGGAAATGTTTTCTGTCCGCTGGTCATGGTCGTAAGCCGCTGCCCTTTGCGGATGGAGTCGGGCAAATCCTGGTTGAAATGCTTTTCGAGGCCCGGCTTGGGGTCGAACATATCCATCTGCGACGGCGCGCCGGACTGGAAGAGATAGATGATGCGCTTGGCCTTGGGCTTGTGGTTGGGGAAGCCGGGCAGCGCGGTGTGGGCGCGCGCGGCGGGGGCGGCGAGCGCATCGCCGGCCAGCAGCGAGCCGAGCGCGGCAGTGCCGATGCCTAATGCGGAGGACTTGAGAAACACCCTGCGATTCAGGGCATCTTGTGTGAGAGAGGTGGCAATAGGCATTGGCGAACTCCTGCGACAATCGGGGCTATAATTAGAACATTCTGAATGCGTCAACCATGAAGTCATTTTCGATCAATCTGACGGACGCTACCTACGAGGCGATTTCGCGACACGCGCGGCACCTCGGTCGTTCAATCGAAGACGTTACTGCGAATATTGTTGAGCGTTGGGCATCGTCGTTCGTCCATGGCACCCTTTCTGGATTGCCGCCGGCGGACCTTGGAGAGATGAAACACCCTCCATGCGAAAGCGATTTTCTCGACTCGTGACTCATTCTCGCGTCACCACTTCATCCAGATTCAGCAGCACATTCGCCGTCATGGTGAACGCCGCCAGATCAGCCTGATCGAATTTGCTGTCTGCCTTCGACTCGCCGACGCCCAGCAGCTTCGCCGCCTCAGCCGGGGCCTTCTTGTAGCGGACCATGTCCTGCGACAGGCCGTTGATGAGAATCCGCAGCTCCTGCGCGGAAGGCTTGCGCGAGGTCGCAAGGCGGAAGCCATACGCGACGCGCTCCGCCTGAAGGGCCGCGCCGGTTTTGCCTGCGGGTGTTTCACTGAGCATGCGCTCGGCGAGCTTGCGGGCGGCTTCGACGTAGGTGATTTCATTCAGCAGCGCCAGCGCCTGCAGCGGCGTGTTGGTGCGCGAGCGCGTCACCGTACAGATTTCGCGGTTGGGGGCATCGAAGATAAGCATCGAAGGCGGCGCAGCCGTGCGCTTCCAGATGGTGTACATCGTTCTGCGATAGAGTCCGTCGCCCTTGTCATGCTGATAGTTGCGAAGGTCGCCGTAGCGACTCGTCTCATCCCAAACACCCTTGGGCATGTAAGGCCGCACGCTGGGCCCGCCTTGTTTCTCAACCAGCAGTCCGCTGACGAAGAGCGCCTGATCGCGGATCACTTCGCCCTTAAGCCTGAAGCGCGGGCCGCGCGAGAGGAAGCGATTCTCGGGATCGAGTTCGACAGAGCGCGAGTTGATGCGCGAGGACTGCTGGTAGGCAGCGCTCATGACGATGAGCTTCTGGATCGCCTTCATGTCCCAGGGCGAAGTGTGGTCATCGCCCTGCATGAACTGGGCGCTGAGCCAGTCCAGCAGCGCGGGGTGACTGGGGAACTCTGCCTGCGAGCCGAAGTTTTCGGTGGTCTTGACGATGCCGGTGCCGAAAAATCGTTCCCACGCGCGGTTGACCCAGACGCGGGCGGTGAGCGGGTTGGTCGGCGAAACGATCCATGCGGAGAGACCGAGGCGATTATTCGGCTCACCTTCAGGCATCGGCGGCAGCGCGGCGGGAAGGCCGGCCGTCACCGCTTCGCCCGGCTTGTCATATTCGCCGCGTCCCAGAATGAAAGCCTTGCGCACCGCGCCTTCGCGCATGACCATCACCGTCGCCATCGTGCCTTTGATCGAATCGATCTTCGCCCGCGCGCTATTCGCCTCGGCCGCAGCCCTGCGGATCGGGCTGTCCACGTTGGCGATGAAAAACTTCTCAAGCTCCGCCAGCTGCACATCGGTGCGCTTGTCCGCAGGCGTTGCGACGATTGTCTTGAGACTCTCGGGGAAGCGCACGCCTTCAAGCGTGACCGCGTCAGCCGGCAGAGAAGTAGCAGCCAGGCGGAAGCGACCGATGTTGTGCTGGTTGATCGCTTCGTGAAACAGGCGAACCGTGATCGTCGCATTATCAGGCACCGTCAATGGCACATCGACGAGGAACATCGCCTTGCGATTCTCTTTTTTCGTCGGGCCATCGACCGCCCAGCCGTTGGCCTTGTTGCCATTGAGTGTGAACGAAATGTCCCAGCCGCTCTGCGAATAGTCCGCGACAGCCTTGGTGATTTTCGCCGTCAGCGGGTCCTTCAGACTCGGCGCGGTGATGGTTGCTTCGACGCGGGTGAGAACGAAGTTTCCGTTGGGATAACGACCCAGGCTCTGCACAGGCAGGCTGGGATCGATGAAGCATTCCAGCAGCAGGCCGGTGAAATTTCCGGGCGCAATCGGAGCGATGACTTCGTACGTATCATTCGCGGGGTTCGCGCCGCTGGCGAGGTAGGAGCCGTCTTCCTGGCGCGTGAAGGTTGCGCCGCCGATGGATTTCACGCTGGTGGGCGACAAGCCGTTCCACGCGGGCTTCTGCGAATCGATCTCCTTCTTGAAACTCGGCTCCCATGCAGCGATAAGGGCGGGCAGATTCTTCTTCGCTTCGATCACCTTCGCGTCGGCCGCGGCGATCTGCTTCTGAAGCTCCTGCATTTCGAGTTCCGTCTCGCCCACCGGCACCTTCACCACCGGATCGGTATTGCGCGATTCGCCCTGCAACGTGCCGCTTTCAGGCACATTATTGAAGTACGCAAAGAACTGATAAAACTCCTTCTGCGTGATGGGATCGAACTTGTGATCGTGGCATCGGCAGCAGTTGAAGGTCAGCGCCAGCCAGGTCATGCCCGTGGTCTCGACGCGATCGATGACCGTCTCGATGCGCCATTCTTCAGCGATGATGCCGCCTTCGCCGTTAAGCTTGTGATTGCGATTAAAGCCTGTCGCGACGACGCGAGAAAGGGACGACGTGCTGATCCAGTGCTCCGTACTCCCCTCCCTCTTAGGGAGGGGCTGGGGGAGGGTCGGGGGAACGGTGTTCTTCAGGTCTTGTTGCGCAGGGGCGGTGCCGGACGGACGTGCGCCCGACCCTCCCCTAACCCCTCCCTGGGAGGGAGGGGAATTGGAGCCGGCCCCTTGGCCCTTGGCCCCTGGCCCCTGGCCCTGCTCCAGCATGTCGCCGGCGATCTGCTCCACCGTGAACTGATCGAACGGCATGTTCTCGTTGAACGCTTTGATCACCCAGTCGCGCCAAGGCCACTGATACCGGCTGCTGTCCACCTGAAACCCGTTGCTGTCGGCATAGCGCGCCATATCGAGCCAGCGCAGCGCCATGTGCTCGCCGTAGCGCGGCGAAGTAAGCAGACGATCGACGACCTTCTCATAAGCCTGCGGCGACTGGTCCGCGAGGAAGGCATCGATCTCCTCAGGCGTCGGCGGAAGGCCGGTGAGATCGAGCGAGACGCGACGGATCAGCGTTCCCTTGTCCGCCTGCGGCGCGGGCGTGAGCCCTTCGGGGAGCATGCGGGCGAGAATGTATTGGTCAATCGGGTTCTTCGACCATGCCTTCAGCGATTGCGGGCTGGTGCGCGAAAACGCAAGCGCGGAGGCGGCATCGCGGAAAGCAGCATCGAGATCAGGCAGCGCGGGCCGCTCGACTTTCGTGAAGGCCCAGTGCCCTTCGTACTGGGCGCCTTGCGCGATCCACTTCTTCACCGTCTCAATCTGCGCGGGCGTCAGCGGCTTGTTCAACTTGCGCGGCGGCATGAGATCAGTCTTGTCCGTCGTCGTCAGCCGACGCATCATTTCGCTCTTCTCCGGATGCCCCGGCACGATCGGCGTCTCGCCCGACTCCGTCGGCTTGAGCGCGGTCTCACGCACATCCAGCCGAAGGCCCGCCTTGCGTTCCTTCTCATCAGGCCCGTGACACTGAAAACAGGTGTCGGACACGATGGGGCGAATGTCGCGATTGAACGACACCTTCGGCTCGGCGAAGGCAGCAGCGCCGAGCCCGCAAAGGATCGCGGCAGCCGGGAGAATCAGGCGATTGGTCTTCATACTCGGTTCCATGGGTACGATCTTGTCATGCACGACATAGATACGTAATGATGCCAGAAATCCAGCGAAGCCGGGGGCAGAATTGTAGGCTTGCTGAAGGCCGATCGAGTCAGGAAATGATTTCGCGGATCACATGGCCGGAGACATCGGTCACGCGGAAGTCCCGGCCGCTGTAGCGATAGGTGAGTCGCTCGTGATCCAGGCCCATCTGGTGGAGAATGGTCGCGTGCAGGTCGTGGACGTGGGTCTTGCCATCGACGGCGAAGAAGCCGATGTCATCAGTCGCGCCGTGCGTGACGCCGCCCTTGATGCCGCCGCCGGCAAGGACGGTGGTGAAGCCCGCGGCATGATGGTCGCGGCCGTTGTCACCGAACGGCGTGCGCCCGAACTCGCCGGCCCAGACCACCATCGTTGAGTCGAGCAGGCCGCGCTGTTTCAGATCCTGAATCAGGCCGGCCCAGGGTTGATCGATCTCGCTGGTGAGTTTGCGATGGCGGTTGTCGTTGTCGCCGTGCGTGTCCCAGTTGGAGTGGAAGATCTCGACGAAGCGCACGCCGCGCTCGACGAGCCTTCGCGCCATCAGGCAGCTCTGGCCGAAGCGATCGCCCGGGCCTTTGCCGATGCCGTACATTTCTTGGGTCGCCTCCGATTCCTGCGCGAGGTCCACCGCCTCAGGCGCGGAAGCCTGCATGCGGTAGGCGAGCTCGTAGCTGGCGACGCGGGCGGAGAGTTCACTGTTGGAGGTGTCGCCTTCCATGTGCCAGTTGTTGAGCCTGCTCAGGAGATCGAGCTGCTGGCGTTGTTCGTTGAGTGATGTCGCGCCGGCTGGCTTGATGTTGGCGACCGGTTCGTTGCCGCCGCGGAAGACGGTGCCCTGAAAGGCGGCGGGCATGAAGGCGCTGGACCAGTTCTGAGCGCCCGAGTACGGCGCGCCGTTAACGAGGACGACGAAGCCGGGCAGATTCTGATTGACGCTGCCCAGGCCATAGGTGGCCCAGGAGCCCAGCGCGGGAAAGCCTTGCCTGATGTAGCCGGTGTTCATCTGGAGCGTGGCTGCGCCGTGAGCCGCGGAGTCGCAGTGCATGCCGCGGAGGATTGCCAGTTCATCGCCGACCTTCTGAAGGTGCGGGAAGATTTCAGAGATTTCGTTGCCCGTCTGGCCGCACTGATAGAACTTGAACGGCGAACCTTTGCATTTGCCGCCAGACTTCTGCGACTGAGCGCTGGAGGCGCTGACTTTGTAATCCTTGCCATGCAGTTCGGTGAGCTTGGGCTTGCGATCGAAGGTGTCGATGTGGCTGGGGCCGCCGACCATGTAGAGGAAGATGCAGGCTTTGGCCCTGGGCGCGAAGTGCGGCTGGCGCGGGGCGGTGATGGAGGCGAGCGGACCGGCGGCTTCGGCTGCGCTGGCGGGCGATGCGCCGAGCAGGCCGTCCTTCGCGAGCATGTACGCCATCGCGGTGCCGAAGAAGCCATTGCCCATCTGGGCGAGCGACTGGCGGCGCGTGATGCCGCAGGGGTAGTGGAAGTTGAAGGGGTTCATCGCGAGCATCGATCCGATCATTGAAAGCACTGTCACAGCAAATTGCACAACTCGCGGTGACGGTAACGCAGCGGCTCCAGCCCGTTCAATCGACGGCTATCCCTGCCTGCACCAGCATGCGGCGAATCTCAATCACCTGCGGATCATTCAGGACAAGCAGATGAATCGTAGCGCGGGCGACGGTGGTGCGCGGCTGGAGCAGGCCATGTTCCAAGGTGAAGTGATCGGCCCAGTCATCGCGACGAGGATGAAACAGAAACGCGCGAGCCTGTGTCTGGGGATCGATCGAAGCGATATCGGTTCCCTTGCGGTTGTTGCAAAGAGCACAGGACCAGGCAAGGTTTTCAGGCGTCGTCGGGCCGCCATGCTTTTGAGCGATGATGTGATCCACTTCAAAATCGAAGAACCCGACCAGTTCCGGCACGAGGCAATACTCACATCGCAGCCTGGCGCGCTGTCGCACCAGTTGTCGCAGTTCGGCCGAGATATGAGTACGGCTCATCGTCAGGAATTCGATTGGCGTTGAAGGGCCGCCCGCGCCTTGGCCAGGCGGATGAAATGTTCAAGCAGTTCGTACCGCTGCCACTCCGCCTGTTCGTCAGCGGTCAGGCCGGCATCGTGGCTCTTCTCAACAAGCGTCGCCGCCCGCGCGGCCAGCGCCGCATCCGGTCGCAGGGCCAACACTTCGTCAGGCGTGCGTGCCGCCAGCAGGCTGGAGATGGCTTCCAACACCGCTTCCGACGCGCTCTCGCCCGGCTGCATATGCCGCAACCCGCTGGCGATAATCCGGTCCAGGTCACGCTCCCGTCCTCTGAGCCTCGCGGCCAGTTCGTCCGAAATGTCAAGCGTCACGCGTGTCATGCTTGAATCATACCCCGGCCAATGCATCTGCCAAGCCAGCTCCGACTTCAGGTTCAATTTAGATACACAAACTCATTCGTATTCATCACCACCTGGCACAGGCCGATCATCGCGGCATCGACGCCATCCTTATTCTGCCCGGCGCGCGGATGCTGCTTCAAGTAGGCGAGGGCCGCGTCGAGTTCGCGCTCGCCCGGCTGCCTGCTCAGCGCCAGCAGCCAAAGCCTTCGCACCTGGGCCGCCGGCTCGCTGCCCGCCTCTCGCTGCAAACGCTGTGCGAGGTGGGCCGCCTGTTCGGAGACGAGGCGACCGTTGAGGAGCAACAGGGCCTGCACGCTCGTGGTCGCGACCTGCCTGCGCGGCATGCTCACGGAGCTGTCCGGTGAGCCGAGCATTTCCATCTCCGGCAGCGCAAGGGCCCGCTTGACGTAGATGTACACACTGCGACGCGAGGCTTCTTCTTCATCCGACTTCTGCCAGCCTTCGCCGGCCGAGGCGCCGACGACCTTGCCATCAAACGGCGGATAGATGCTCGGGCCGTGCATCTTGTCGTTGAGCCGACCTGACACCGCGAGAATCGAATCGCGAATGGCCTCGGCCTCAAGCCTGCGCGTCTTCCAGCGCGAGTAGAGCGCGGCCTCGATGTCCACATCGACATTCGGATGCTCCGCGGCAAGCTGGTACAGGCGCGAAGTGACGATGCGCTTGTGCAGATGCTTGAGCCGCCAGCCGTGCTCGACGAAATCAGCCGCGAGCCATTCGAGGAGCTGCGGGTGCGAAGGCTCGCCGCCGGCCACGCCCAGTTCATTCGCATTGGCCACGAACCCGCGCCCGAAGTGATTCTGCCAGACACGATTGACGATCGTCCGCGCCAAGAGCGGCTGCTGCGACTGCACCATCCACGTCGCCAGCCACAACCGCCTGCCGCTGCTGCCTTCCAGCGGCTCCAGCGCGGGCAGTGATTGCTTCGACACAACAGAAAGAATCTCCGGCACGCCCATGCGAACCACATCGCCTTCGCGATGCACCTCGCCGCGGATCATCAGCTTCATCGAAGGCCAGTTCTTGGCCGTTTCACCCGCGCTCGGCACAGGCACCGGCGGCAGGCGCTTGGCCGTGCCGTCGCCCGCGATGTTGCCTTCGCCCGCCGCCAGCGCCAACATCGGCTGCGGTTTTTCCTTGTCCATCCGGCGCTTCAGGTCGCGGTACAGCGATTCGACTTCCTTCTTCTGTTCGTCGCTGCCGATCGCGCGGATGATGTCATCGAAGCGCCGCCCACCGTCGAGGCTGGTGATTTCTTTCTGTTTCTTGTCACGTTCCGCGCTTGGCACGCGGTAGGCCGCAAGAGTTTCGTCTCGGCGCTTCGCATCGATCTTGATCTTCTTCTCTTCCAGTTCCGCGGCGCTCGTGCCTTCGAGGGCCGCGGCGCGAATCGCATCGAGCGACGCCATGTCACCGGCGATCGTCGCTTCCCAGGCCGCCAGTTCCTTTTCGTAGGCCGCGCGCTCGGCGGGGCCGCCGACTTCCACCGCCTTCTTCGGGTCGGGCAGCGGTTCAAAGACGCTCAGCAACCGAAAGTAATCCTCCTGCGACAGCGGCTCGAACTTGTGATCGTGACAACGGGCGCACTGAATGGTCATGCCCAGAAACGCGCTCATGGTCACGCCCAGCGTGTCGTCAAGATTGTCGTACCGCGCCATCTTGGCGTCGGCGGCGATCGTGTCGAACGTGCCCACGCGAAGGAACCCGGTGGCGATGCGCGAGGCGACCGTGCTGTCCGCCAGTTCATCGCCGGCAATCTGCTCCTGCACGAAGCGAAGGTAATGCATGTCGCTGTTGAAGGCGTCGATTACCCAGTCGCGATAGCGCCAGGCGAAGGGCTTGTTCTCATCGCGCTCGTAGCCTTGCGTCTCGGCGTACCGCGCGACATCCAGCCAGTGCCGACCCCAGCGCTCGCCGTAGCGCGGCGAAGCGAGAAGGCGATCGACGACATCAGAGATGGCGGATTGCGGATCGCGGATGGCGGATTGTTCGAAGGCGGCAACTTCCTCCGGCGAAGGCGGCAAACCGATCAGGTCCAGATACACGCGACGAATCAGCGTGCGCGGGTCCGCCTTCGCCGCGGGTTCGACGCCCGCCTTCGTCATCTGCTCCAGCAGAAACGCATCGATCGGCGTGATGACCATCGCCTCGTACTTCGCCGCCACCGCTGGCACCGCAGGCTTGCTCAAAGGCTGAAACGCCCAGTGGTCCGCGGCCTTCTCCAGATCAATCGCCTTCACCAGCGTCACCGCTTCGCCATCGCGCGGGTCAAGAGCGCCCGATTCAATCCACTTCTCAAAGTCCGCCACGACCGAATCCGGCAGCTTCTTCTTCGGCGGCATCTGAAGGTCCGGATCGCTGTACTTCATCGCCTTCAGCAGCAGGCTCTTGCCCGCTTCGCCCGGCACCACCGCCCTGCCGCTGTCGCCGCCGCGAAGCGAACCCTCGCGCGTGTCCAGCAGCAGACCGCCTTTGAGTTTCTTATTCGCCTGCGCGTCAGCCGAGTGACAGGAATAGCAATGCTCCACAAGCACCGGGCGAATCTTCTGCTCGAAGAACTTGTAATCGGGTGAAGCGGCGGCCGAGGCCGAGGCCGATGTGCTTCCGCAGGTCAGCGCGATCAGCGATGCACCCGCCAGCGCGGACAGACATCGTGGCAACAAACTTTCCGAAAGTCGACTCATCATTCGATCTTGCACTCAATTCTCGCCGTGGTTCGTCTGACAGCTATTGATCTGCCGACTCGCCACAGTTACGCAGCCGGGCCTGGCGGATTTGGAATCAATCAAACCGCTGTCATCCCACACGTGCAGCATTGAGCGCGAAGCCAGTCAACTCACCCGATCTTCACGCACACGGCTTTCGTCTCCAGGTAATTTTCCAAAGCCGCGTGACCCATCTCGCGGCCCCAGCCGGACTGCTTGTACCCGCCGAAGGGCAGCGCGGCATCGAAGATGTTGTAGCAGTTGATCCACACCGTCCCGGCGCGAAGCTGACTCGCGAGGCGATGGGCCTTGCCCAAATCACTCGTCCAGATCGCCGCCGCCAATCCGTACACCGTGTTGTTGGCGACCGGGGCGATCTCCGCTTCATCCTTATAAGACATCGCGGTGACGACCGGGCCGAAGATTTCTTCATCGACCACCTTCATGCCCGGCTTCGTGTTGGTGAGTACGGTGGGCTCCACGAAGTAGCCCTCGGTGCCGAAGCGCTTGCCGCCGGCGGCGACGGTCGCGCCTTCCTTCACGCCCGCTTCGAGATAGCTGCACACGCGGCTGAACTGTTCATCACTCACGAGCGGACCCATGTCCGTGTCAGGATCGCTGCCATGACCGAGGCGAATCTTTTTCGCTTCCTTCGCGACGCCATCGACGACTTCCTTGAAGATGTCTTTGTGGGCGTAGAGACGCGAGCCGGCACAGCAGCACTGGCCGTGGTTGAAGAAGATCGCGCTGGCCGCGGCGGGGATCGCCGTGGCCAGGTCCGCATCGCGCAGGATGATGTTGGGACTCTTGCCGCCGAGTTCGAGCGTGACCTTGCGAAGATCGTTGGCCGCAGCTTTGACGATGAGCTTGCCGACTTCGGTCGAGCCGGTGAAGGCGATCTTGTCCGTCCCCGGATGACCCGCGAGTGCCGCCCCTGCGGTTTCGCCGAAGCCGGTGACGATGTTGACGACGCCTTTGGGGAACCCTGCTTCGACAATGAGTTCACCCAGCCGAATCGCCGAGAGCGGTGTCTGCTCGGCAGGCTTGAGCACGATGGTGCAGCCGGCCGCCAGCGCGGGGCCAAGTTTCCACGCCGCCATCAGCAGCGGGAAGTTCCACGGGATGATCTGCCCGACGA
>JBBDXA010000185.1:11127-18567 GCA_040902585.1 Phycisphaeraceae bacterium | reverse complement strand
GGCGTTCCTCTATCCTTGCCTGAGGTGTCGGTTTGGCGCGCGCAGAAGCGATACAAACCGTGGATTTGTGCCTGTAATCCCGGTGTTTTTCGGCCCTCACCGGGAAACGGATTTCTCTGACGAATGTTCGCTTTTGTGCGCGCCGGGATACACCGACCCGCCTTGTGCAAGCCTTCGGGCAGTTTGCTACAATCTCCCGTTCCCATCCGGGCCCCGCGTTTGCAGGCAGCCGACATCGTTCCCCTTCCGAACGGGTACGAGTGGTTCCTGCGACAAGTGCCCGGCCGCCGCTTGAAACCCTGAACCCTGAACCCGCAACTCGGAACCGTTCAATGTCCACGACCATCCCCAAGATCAACGCACAGCCCCGCGAGCTGCTCGGCAGCCGCAACACCCTCCGCCTGCGCAAGGCCGGGCAGATTCCCGTGGTCATTTACGGCCACGAGCAGGATCCGGTCCACGCCTCGCTCGACCGCAAGGCGTTCACCGAGCTGGCGCATCGCAACGTCCACCTGCTCGAAGTCGCGGTCGGCTCCAGCACCGAGCCCTGCCTCATCAAGGAGCTTCAGTGGGACTACCTCGGCTCGCAGATCATTCACGTCGATCTCGCTCGCGTTGACCTGACCGAGAAGGTCGAAGTCGAAGTCGAGCTGGTCATCGTGGGCGAACCCAAGGGCGCGAAGGAAGCCGGCGCGTTCCTTCAGCAGTTCCTTCAGTCGCTGGAGATCGAGTGTCTTGCGACGCAGATCCCCGAGAACATCAAGGTGGATGTGTCGAACCTGGGCGTTGAAGAACACATCAGTGTCAAGGATCTGAAACTGCCCGAAGGCATCGTGGCGATCACGGATGAAGATCAGTTCGTCGTCGGCGTGGTGCTGGCGGAAGAAGAGGAAGAAGCACCCGTCGCCGAGGGCGCGACTGCCGAGCCGGAAGTCATCGGTCGCAAGGCCGAGGACGAGGAAGGCGAAGAAGAAGCCAAGCCCAAGAAGTGAACCAGGGCGCTCCGGGGGCGAGTACGAATCGAATTACAAACCGCGACCCGGGTGTCGCGGTTTTTCTTTGGTATGTTTCAAACAGATTACTTGCCACGGATTTCACGGATGGCACGGATTGTTCAATACAAGTTTGCCTGGATCCCATCCGTGTTATCAGTGTTATCCGTGGTTGAATCTGTCTTGCAAATGACGGTGACCGCATGAAACTGATCGTGGGCCTCGGCAACCCGGGTTCGGAGTATGCGAAGACGCGGCACAACGCGGGCTTCATGGTGCTCGATCGCCTGGCGGTGCGCCATGTCATCACCGGCATCAAGAGCAAGTTTCACGCAGGAGTTCTCGAAGGAAATGTCGCAGGCGAGCGGTGCATCCTGATGCAGCCGATGACGTACATGAACCGCAGCGGATTGTCCGTGGGCGAGGCGGTGACGTTCTACAAGCTCGAAGTCGAGGAAGTGCTGATCGTGGTGGACGATGTGGCTCTGCCGATCGGCAGGATTCGCGTGCGCAAGGAGGGCTCGGCAGGCGGGCACAACGGGCTTAGCGATATTGAACGGGCGCTGGGGACCAATGCGTACGCCCGGCTGCGCATCGGTATCGACGCACCGGGCCGGGTGCCGCAGCGAGATTACGTGTTGCAACGGTTCAGCGAAGCGCAGATGGAACAGCTTGTGCCGACGATCGAGAAGGCGTGCGATGCGATCGAATGCTGGGTGAAGCAAGGAGTGGACGCGGCGATGAATAAGTTCAATGCGGGCGAAGCGCCGGAGTCTTGAGCCGCTTGCGGCTTAGCGCAGGTATCCCTTCAAATCGGGAACGAGAAAGATCATCACCTGGAGCGTGACAAACGCGAACCCGACAAGGATCGCCGTCTGAACCAGAACGAGCACGAACGACCGGACAAACGAGATCGGCAGATGCAGCGCAACGACAAGAGCGTAGACCAGCGCGCCGACAGGGCCGTTGATCCTCGTCATCGCGCGCAGGACCGGTTCAAGAGGATCCTTCTCCTGAAGGTTCACGTAGTAAACGACGCCTGCGATGATCGCCATGATCGCCCCGGCCGCGAACGTGGCAGTGGCAGAGATCGCGAACCCCTGTCCGAATGAAGTCTGGCGGATCGCATGCGGACTGTCCTCGCCGTAGTACCGATTGTGCATCGCGATCGAGGCCCGAAGCAGGAACGCCTGAAGGCACCACATCAGCAGCACCGACACGCCGACGATGAGAACCGCCCAGAGGAAATCCTCCAGCGTCGCCGGTGAGATGCGCCGGAGGGGCGCGTAGCGAACCTGCGCAAGAATCGACCACCCGGGTTGAATGAAGGACGCCAACGGAACCTCCTTCATTCAATCTAGCATAATTCAAGTACGTACGGCGAACCGGCAACCACCTTGCCTGCAAGAGTCAAGGGCGCGCCTTGGTAACGACCGACGGTGTGAGAGAAACAACTTCAATTTCCGCCGATGTCGTCAGCGCCAGAAAGAAGCCGGTCGGCGAACACAGCCTTCACTCGGCGTCGTCTCCTCGCGCGTAGCGGTCATGCTGCTCACCCAAATCGGCGGGCCCCTGAATCCTGATTCTCTCCAGCTTATCCCACAACCCCGAAGACTCCACCGGCTTCTCGCAAGTAACTTGCTTCACAACCGCAAGGACCGCTTCCACGGCTATTTCATCCATGGCATCGATGGCCGCGTGAAGTTTCTTGCGATTGCTCATGGTCCGTTCCTGTCGCTTGGGCGAATCATTTCATTATAGCCGTCTTACCGCACACCCGACCCCTTGCGATACTTCCCCTTCCCGCGCTTCTCCTTCTTCTTCCGTTCACTCGCCCCGGTAAACGAATCCGGGTTCGCCTTGATCTCCGAAATGAGATCGCGCAGCCTCGCCGCCCTTTCAAACTCCAGCTTCTCCGCCGCTTCGAGCATTTCCTTCTCCATCTGGACGAGATATTCGTTTACATCAAACTGTTCATCCTGCATGCCCACGGCTTTGAGCACCGTCTCCCGCGCCCGCAGTTCGTACTCGATGCCCCGGCGAATCTCCTTCTGAATCGTGCGCGGCGTGATGCCGTGCTCCGCGTTGTAGGCAAGCTGCTTGTCGCGGCGGCGGTTCGTTTCATCGATCGCCTGCTTCATCGCGGGGGTCACGGTGTCGGCATAAAGAATCACCTTCGCGTTCACGTTACGCGCGGCTCGCCCGATCTGCTGGATGAGCGAGGTGGGGCTGCGCAGAAAGCCGGTCTTGTCGGCATCGAGAATCGCCACCAGCGAGACTTCGGGCAGGTCGAGTCCTTCGCGCAGGAGATTGATGCCCACGAGCACATCGAACTTGCCTTCGCGCAGGTGCCGGAGTATCTCGACGCGGTCGAGCGTCTCCACGTCGCTGTGCAGGTACTCGCACTTAAGACCGGCCTCCTTCAGATAGGTGGAGAGATCCTCGGCCAGCCGTTTCGTCAGCGTGATGACCAGCGTGCGCTCGCCGGCCGCGGTGCGCCGCTTGCACTGCTCGATCAGGTGCGGCACCTGCGTGGCGGCCGGCTGAATATCGATGACCGGATCGACGAGACCCGTCGGGCGGATGATCTGCTCGACGATGACGCCGCCGGTCTTCGCGAGTTCGTAAGGCCCGGGCGTCGCGCTGACGAAAATAACCTGCGGCCAGAGCTTTTCGATCTCTTCAAATCGCATCGGCCGATTGTCCAGGGCGCTGGGCAGACGAAAGCCATGCTCGACAAGCGTCTTCTTGCGGGCCTGATCGCCGTGGTACATGGCCCGCATCTGCGGCAGCGTGACGTGCGATTCGTCGATGACGAGGAGCCAGTCGGAAGAAGAAGGGCCAAGGGAGGAAGGGCCAAGGGCCAAGGGATCGGATTCTTCCCCTTGGCCCTTGGCCCTCATCCCTTCGCCCTCCCCCTCCCCCACACACGCATCAAAATAACTCCACAGCGTGTGCGGTTTGCTGCCCGCCGGTCGGCCGTCGAGATGGCGCGAGTAGTTTTCAATGCCCGAGCAGTAGCCGATTTCCTGCATCATTTCCAGGTCGTACTTGGTGCGGGCCATGAGGCGCTGGGCTTCGAGGAGTTTGCCTTCGTGGCGCATCTGCATGACGCGAGCATCGAGCTCGGCCTTGATGTTCTCAATGGCTTGTTCCAGGTGCGTCGGGTCCATGATGTAGTGGACAGCCGGGTGAATGAAGATGACTTTCTCCTCGCCGAGGATTTCGCCGGTGAGCGGGTTGATGTATTCGAGTCGTTCGATTTCATCGCCGAAGCATTCGACGCGCCAGGCGTACTCTTCGTCGGCTGGATGAATTTCAATGACTTCGCCGCGCACGCGGTAGGTGCCGCGTTTGAACTCGACCTCCGCGCGTTTGTATTGAAGGTCGTTGAGGGCGAGGAAGAGATCGCGTCGGGCGAGGAGCTGGCCTTTGGAAAGGGAAATAATGCGTTTGCGATATTCGTCGGGCGAGCCGAGGCCGAAGATGCAGGAAACGGAGGCGACGACGATCACATCCCGCCGGCTCATCAGGGCGCTGGTGGCGGCGAGTCGCAGGCGATCCAGATCATCATTGCGCGACGCATCTTTTTCAATGTAAATATCACGGGCCGGGATGTACGCTTCGGGCTGATAGTAGTCGTAGTAGGAAACGAAATAGCTCACCGCGTTGTCGGGAAAGAGATCGCGAAACTCTTCGTAGAGCTGGGCGGCGAGGGTTTTGTTGTGACTGATGACGAGCGTGGGCTTGTTCACACGCGCGATGACGTTGGCGATGGAGAAGGTTTTGCCGGTGCCTGTCGCGCCCAGGAGGGTCTGATGTTTATCGCCGCGCACGATGCCTTCGGTGAGGGCATCGATCGCGGCGGGCTGATCGCCCATGGGCTGGAATTCGGAGACGAGTTCGAATTGGTCGCGGGGCATAGAAGCGTATTGTAGGTTTGACAAAGGCTTGGATTTCGTGCCTTCCAAGGATAAGATTCAGCAATGCTTCAATCTCTGGAAGAATTGCTGAACAAGATTCCCTTCGAGCCTTTCCGCATCGTCCTCACAAGCGGATCGATGATCGAAGTGACGGACCCACATCTGGTGGCGATGGGCCAATCGCAAATTACTGTGTACTACCCGCGCAGCGACCGCTGGGCAATGCTTCGCGTCAACCAGATTGCGGCGTTTGAAGCGCTCGAAGCGGCCTGAGCAGGCACACTTCAATCACTCACTTCACACAAGACATGAAACCTGCGCGCCTCACGGCGTCGTCACGACTTTCCACGGCGGACTCATCACCGCGTACACCGGCCAGGCGACCAGATCCACCGCGAACTTCAGCGGCTGCACCGGCACCTGAATCCAGTGATGGGCGTCCCACTTGCCGTCTTCATATCCCGCCAGCGCGGCCTCGAGTTGCGTCTCCTGCGGATCGCTGAACCGGATCGCCGGCTCAGGCCGTGCGATGATCGGACAGTCGCGAAAGTACACGGGAAAGTGCTGCGTGGTACCGACCATCGCACCGACTTTCACCTTAGGCCAGTGCGAACGATCGAGTGAATCGCTGCGGAGTGAAGTCTCGGTGTCATTCTTCGGCGCGGCTTTGGCGGCGGCAATCGGCGCTGTCGCATCGGGCGTTGCATCGGGCGTTGCATCAGGCGTCGCGTCCTGTGTTGCGTCCTGTGTTGCGTTGGGTGTTACGTTCTGGGCGTAAACGAGATGATCGCCCTGCGGCGTCACTTCCCACACCAGTTCCACGCGCCGTTCCTTGCGGTCTTCCTGCTGTGGCTGCGGGGCTGGGCGCGGCGCGGGCAGCGAGGTGTAGTGCATGCGGTCGCCCGAAGTGGCGCAGCCCCATGCGTTCCCGAACCAGAGAACCATGCAGACCCAGAAGAAGAGCCAGCGTACTTTTTCCCACATCATGATGCGTCTCCGAAGATGACCAACCGCATCGTACCAGAACCGAAGCGAAGGCCCAAGGGAGCACCATCTCGAAAGGTTGGTGCGATCGGCGCAGGTTTTCACCAGCGTCTCGTTTGCGCGTTGGACCGTTCCGATGCGCTGTACACCCCGGGAGTTTGAACGCAAACAGCACCACCCTTTCGGGATGGTGCTCTCGCGTCGGTCTTCAGCCTTCCTTTTCGTTTCACTCGTCGCTCATTCCTTCTTGGTGAGTTTCTCCATCTCTTGCGGGTGCAGGACGCGGAAGTAGATTTCGCGGACCATGAGGAAGTTCATCCAGTTCCGCAGGGCGTAGCCGCTCTTGCTGAGGTTGTCATCCGAGTAGTCGGTGTACTTGCCGCCGGAGGGATGGATGCCGTCTTTGGACATCAGCGTTTCATACATTTTTTCCATGGGCTGGCGTCGGGTCATCTCGGCGTAGTAGTCCACCAGCGGGAGCTTCTTCCGCTTGGCCAGGGCGCGGATGTGCTTGTTTGCTTCGAGCACGGCTTCGTCCTTGCCGTGGCGCGGCGGAATGGTGTTGAGGATCGGAATGCACTTGTAGTCGAGGCACTTGAGCACGATGCGTTCGAGTTGCTCGTCGTATCCGGGCGGGCACTTGCCGCTGCCCACGTCGTTGGTGCCGACCATGATGATGGCGATGCTGGGCTTCTCGCGCTGCATGAGCTGATCGATCATGCGAAGGATGTGGCCGACCTGCCAGCCGCTGCCGTTGCAATGTTCCATGCCTTTACCGCGCAGGCCCAGGAGGGTGTCCTTCCACTTCTTGCCGTCGGGCGTGAGGGGCAGGCCGTCGTTCTTGAGGTAGTCTTCGGGACTGGTGAATTCCAGCGGGGTCCAGAAGGCGTCGGTGAAAGTGATCGAGTCGCCGATGAGCGCGACGTAATTCTTCTGTCCGTTGTGCTTGGCGTGGACGCGCTGGGCGAGTTCCAGCCAGGCGGGGTTGGGCTGAACGCTCTGCATGTTCGTCAAGTCAGCCTGATCGCTGCCCATCGCCTGCGAGCAACCCGCCAGCGCGAGAAGCATGGCGAAGATGACGCCGGCGAGAATTCCGAGTAGTGCGCGAATTTCCATTTCAAACCCTTCTGATCGAGGAAGGTTCAGTCGTACCGGCGAGTGCCCCCGAGCGTCCGCCGCAGCGCGTTGCTGCGAAAGGGCAGGGGCAAGGGTGATGCCAGCGAAGGTTCCAGCGAAGCAATGAACGCGGCGGGCGACGCTCCGCCTTTCGACCAAAGGCCTGAAAAACAGGCGTTTCATGCGGGCCTGATGCGTGGAGCGAACAGGGCAGGACCGTTTCGCGCGGCGGTGAACCGCCTCCCGCGGAAGGAAGGTCCGATGCTGACAGTCGTGCGAACATGTGGCGTTGAAGCAACACGACTGATGAATACGAGAACCGCGCGTCGGGCAAGGGCGATCACCATTCGCGCTGGTCGCTTGAATCGATTGGGTGAATAGTTTGGGTGAATAGTTTGGGTGCCATGGGTAAGCGAGTCCGCGAG
>JBBDXA010000185.1:0-11117 GCA_040902585.1 Phycisphaeraceae bacterium | reverse complement strand
AGCTTACCCGTGTCGGGAGCCTGCGACCCACTGCACGGGTAAGCTCGCGGACTCGCTTACCCATGGCACCCTGCCGAAACGCCCCGCCCTTTTGCACGCTCAGCCGGCCTTGGATAAACTGCGGGATTCTCTCGGATTCGCCTTCGTTGCACGACCCGAGAACAACGCCTCCCGAATAGGGTTCGCCGTCGGGCTCGCCGCCCGTTCTATTCGCATTGCTGAATCAGGTACCCGCCCCATGCAGGACGCCATCGCCAAAGCCGCCGCCCTCGTCGAAGCTCACAAGTACATCCGCCAGTTCGAAGGCAAGACCATCGTGGTCAAGGTCGGCGGCTCCATCATGGATGAGCCCGAAACCCTCGCCAGCCTGGTGCAGGATGTCTGCTTCATGGATGCCGTGGGCATGCGCCCCATCATCGTCCACGGCGGCGGCAAGGGCATCACCGACGCCATGAAGAAGGCCGGCCTCGAAGCAATCTTCGTGCAGGGCCGGCGCTACACCGATGAACGCACGCTCGCCATCGCTGAGCACGTGCTGGTCAATGACATCAATAAAGTGATCGTGAACCACATCAACGCCCTGGAACACAAAGGCATGGGCCTGCACAGCCTGTCGAGCTGTGCTGTCTTCGCGCGGAAGATGTTCCTGGAAGCGCCGCCTGAAAAAGAAGGCGATACGCCCCGGCGAGTCGATGTCGGTTTCGTCGGCGAGGTGACTTGGGTCAACGCCCCCCTGCTGCGTGCCCTGCTGGAAGCGGAGTGGATTCCGGTCATCGCCCCGATCGCCCGCGACCCTTCGGGCAGCAAGCTGAATGTGAATGCCGACAGCGTGGCTGGGCACGTGGCCGCGGCGGTGAAGGCGGACAAGCTCGTGCTCGTCTCCGATACCCACGGCATCCGCACGAAAGCGGACAATGTCGACAGCATTGCGTCGCACCTGACCAAAGCGCAGATCGAAGAACTGGTCGAGACCGGCGTGATCAGCGCGGGTATGCTCCCCAAGGTCGAAGCGGCCTTCACCGCGCTGGAAGGCGGCGTGAACAAAGTCCACGTGATCGACGGTCGCCTGAAACACTCGCTGATGCTGGAGGTGTACACAGCCGGCGGCGTGGGGACTGAGATAGTGTTGTGAGGTGAGCGGCCTTTTCCGATTCCCCTCCCTCTCAGGGAGGGGTTAGGGGAGGGTCGAGCATACGATCACCTTGTGTACGATTCGTCCAAGGACCCCGCGTTGAAACCGACCGTGAAACCTTCCGCAAGATAGCGCGACAAACGTCCGCTTGCCCGACCCTCCCCCAGCCCCTCCCTAGGAGGGAGGGGAGTTTGACAGAACAACACCACTGCTCCTCTCGAGGTGCCCCATGACCAAGCTTGCCAATCCGCAATCCGCGATCCGCAATCCGCAATCCAGCGCGGTTCAGCATTTTATCACCGTCGCCCAGACGCCCACCGATGTGCTCATGCGCATCTTCGATGAAGCCTACCGCCTGCGCGACCAGCGCATCGCCGGCAAGGCCAACGAACCGATCCTCAAAGGCAAGACCCTGGCGATGATCTTCGAGAAGCCTTCGCTGCGCACCAACGTCAGCTTTCAGCAGGCGATGTTCGAGCTCGGCGGCACCTGCATCCCGATGGTCAGCGAACAGGTCGGCCTGGGCAAGCGCGAAAGCCCCGCCGATGTCGCCCGCGTTCTCGCCGGCATGGTGCATGGCATCATGGCCCGCGTCTTCGAGCATCACAAGCTCGTCGAGCTCGCCGAGTACAGCACCGTGCCGGTCATCAACGCCCTTTCTGATTTCTCACACCCGTGTCAGGCCCTCGCCGATGCGATGACGATGATGGATGAGTTCGGGCGCGACCTGAAGGGCCGCACGCTCACCTTCGTCGGCGACGGCAACAACGTCGCCCACTCGCTGGCCGTGATGTGCGGCCGGCTCGGGATGAACTTCGTATTGGCGAGTCCGCCGGGATATGAGATCACGCAGGAAGTCGCCGACACGATCATGGGCCACTGCCCGGACCTGAACATGGAACTGATGCAGGATCCGATCGATGCCGTGCGCTACGCCGACGCGGTGTACGCCGACACCTGGATCAGCATGGGGCAGGAAACCGAAGCGGCGATCCGCAAGAGCGCGTTCGAAGGTTTTCAGATCAACGATGCTCTCCTCGCGAAAGCGCCGCAGCACTGCATCGTGCTGCACTGCCTGCCCGCCTACCGCGGCATCGAAATCACCGACAGCGTGATGGACGGCCCGCGCAGTCGCGTCTTCCCGCAGGCGCACAACCGGCTGCACGCGCAGAAGGGGTTGCTCGCGGTGCTCATGGGCGGAAGGTGAGCACCATCGGAGCACCATCCCGACAGGGTGGTGCTATCGGCGCACGCAAACCTGTTGCGCGAATGGCGCGACAGAACGCGACACCAAAGAAAGCAGTGCGCCAATAGCACCACCCTGTCGGGATGGTGCTCCACTGAACCATTCGCGCGCCTTGTTCACTTCACCTGACGATTCCCAATCCCAAAGGAGCCGTCATGAGTACCCATCACCGCACAGCCATCATCGCCCTTCTCGCAGTCCTGTTCCCAACCTTCGCCGCCCGCTCAGCGATCTCGCCTGACAACGTCAAGCGGATGAAGGATAACGCGAAGGAAGTCTTTGTCATTGAGGTGACGAAGATCGATGTTGCCTCCAAAAACTTGAACACCGTTGAGATCATCTACACGATGAAGATCATCGAGGTGATCCGCAGCGGCGAAGGCGTCAAGGCCGGACAGACCATCAAGGTTGAGTCTTATGACAGGTTTTCCATCATCCCCGAGGCGGGGCCCAAGATTCCGGAGCGCCTGAAGGTCGGCTGGAAAGGCACGGCCTACACGCGCTACGACGAGAAGACCAAGCGATTCGCCATCGCTGTGTACGGCCACAGTTTTGAACCGGCCGAGTAATCGCGCCCGCTTCACGCCCCGGCCGCGCGGGTTTCCTACAATACCCGCATGTCCGACTCCGAATCCGAAAGCTCCGACTCACAGCCGCAGCCCGACCCGGCGAACCTTCTGCTCGTCGTGGTCGGTGCCCACCTGCGGGCGGAGACAGCGGACCGCCCTCTCGCTTATCGCCTCGTCGAACGCATCCGCGCCTGGCTGGAGAAGCATGGCCAGGCGATCAACCCGCCGGTGATGCCCATCGTGTGCAGCGATATCTGGTACGTGAACGATGAAGCCCTGCAAGGTCGGCCGACGATCAGTGTGGGCGGCCCCGGCGTCAACGCCCTCAGCGCCTACTACCATCAGAAACTCAAGACCGCCGTCGCCAGGAGCGATGACTATTTGATTCAGCTCGATCCCGAGTTCGTGGACCTGCGCGTCAGCGTGTGGGGCAGGGATCACAACCTGACCGTCGCGGCGTTGGAAGTGTTCGTCTCGAAGTATCTGGATGCGTATCTGCGAGCGGTGGCGACACAGGTGGAGCCGAAGATTGAATAGGAAGGGATGAGGGTGGAGGGCCAAGGGCCAAGGGAAAACGCCCGAGGCACCCGATGCTTTGCTTTATTCCCATGGCCCTTGGCCCTTCTCCCTTGGCCCTTCTCCCCCCGCCTTGCCTCCGCCCGCGATATCACGAATAATCACACACCTGATGGAAGTCACCACGATCGAATCCGGCAACGCGGCCCAGCTCGCCGATGTCGCGCGCGAAGCCGGCCGGGTGTTCGACTCGGGCGGCCTCGTCATCTTCCCCACTGAAACCGTCTACGGCATCGGGGCGTCGGCATCGAGCGATAAAGGTTTCGCCGCGCTGCTCGATGTGAAAGGCCGGGAGCAGACGCAGCCGTTTACCATTCACCTGCCGCACGCGCCTGCCGCGGGGCGTTACGTTGATCTCACCCACATCCGCATGCGCCGCCTGGTCGAGAAGCTTTTCCCCGGACCGGTCACGCTCGTCGTCGATGTCCCCGAAGACATGATGGCCGATCGCCTGCGCGCACTCGAAGATGAACTGGGCGCTGCTTCACTCCTGCCCGCGCAGGGCATTCACGCGCTGGGTCAGCGGCTCTACCACAGCGGCACCATCGGCCTGCGCTGTCCGGATGACGCAGTCGCCCGGCGCATCCTCGGCGGTACCCTCGCACCCGTCGTCGCCTCCAGCGCCAACAAACGCGGCCAGCCCCCGCCGCTTGAGATCGAAGCGGCGCGCAAGGCTGTGGGCGAAAGTGCCGAGCTCATCGTCGATGGCGGACACACGCGTTACGCCAAGCCTTCGACGATCGTCCGCGTGCGCTATGCCGAGGGCGGCTCACCGGTGATCAAGGTCGAGCGCGAAGGCGTGTACGACGAGCGCACCATCCGCCGCATGCTGCGCTGGACGATGCTGCTGGTGTGCAGCGGCAACACCTGTCGCTCGCCGATGGCCGAGGCGATCGCCAAGAACATGATCTCCACCGAGCGCGGCATCAAGGCCGATGAACTGGAGGCGGCGGGTGTGCGCATCCTCTCAGCCGGCGCGTTCACCACCAGCGGCATGCCCGCGGCCCATGAAGCGATCGACGCCATGAACAAGATCGGCATCGATCTTTCGCAGCATCGCTCGCGGTCCCTGTCGCCCGAGCTCATCCACGAAGCAGACGTGATCTACACGATGACCAACAACCACCGCGACGCAGTCCTCAACTTTGATCGCGAGGCCGCGGACAAGACGTTCACGCTCGACCCCAACGGCGATATCGACGACCCCATCGGCGGCAGCCTGACGGTGTACCAGCGCTGCGCGGAACTCATTCGCCGCAGGCTGGATCTGCGGATTCGCGAACAGCAACCGTGAACCGGGGCGGTAAATTTCAAAGACAGAAGCTCCAAATCACAAACAAATCGCAAGGCGAAAACGGGGAGGAAGCAATCTCACGCAAAGGCGCAACGATCGCAAAGAGGGATTGAATGAGAATCCTGACTTTGCGATCTTTGCGCCTTTGCGAGAGCTATTCCGTCCATTGCGCGGAGCGGGAACCTTTAACCTGATGCTCGCTGACCCTTCACTTGCGGTTTGTCTTGCGCAGCGGACAATAGCCCGCGATTCAAACCGCCGATAATCTTCACATCACTCAAGAGTACCCTCCATGACTCAGCCGATCACGCCGCGTTGGTTAGATGTTCCCGTCGGGCCCAAAGTCCCCGACGTGGTGAATGTCATCGTCGAGATTCCCAAGGGGCGGCGAAGCAAGTTCGAGCTCGACAAGACCACGGGCCTTTTGAAGCTCGATCGCTATCTTTACTCTTCGCTGCATTACCCGGGCGATTACGGCTTCATCCCGCAGACGCTCGCGGAAGATGGTGACCCGCTGGATATTCTCGTGATGGTGAATGAGCCGACGTTCTCGGGCTGCCTGATCGAGGCCCGGCCGATCGGCCTTTTCAAGATGACCGATAAGGGCTTCAACGATTACAAGGTGCTGGCGGTGCCGCACAGCGATCCGATCTTCGCGGAGTATCACGACCTGTGGCGCGTGCCGCCGCACTACCTGCGCGAGGTCGAACATTTTTTCGCGACCTACAAACAGCTCGAGGCGGCCAGCGTGGAAGTGCAGGGCTGGGACCCTGAAGGCAAAGCGAAGATGGAAATCATCGCGGCGGCGAAGCGGTATGCGGCGCTGGGCAAGCGAGGTGAACGGCGCGGCAAGGGAGCAGCAGCACCGAAGAAGGCGAGTGCGACACCGAAGAAAAAGGGCAAGGTGAAAAAGTAAAACGGCCGGTTCGATCAGGGATCGTCGCGAGGGGATCGGATTGATGGCGGTGGAGACGCATCGACCTTGAACAGGCGAGCCGCGTCGCCTTCGATCAGCGCGGGCACGAGAAAGAATCCGATGCCGATGATGGGTGCGAGTACGAGCAGCAACGCGACGTGGCCTACGGCATACGCTCGGCCGCGAACGCGCGCGGCGGCCATGTAGATGCAGTACAGGTACGCGCCAAGAATCGCCAGCCCCGAGTGCACGCGCAGCCAGTTGAAAAAGTCATCGGCAAACTCGCGGAACCCACCCCGACTCGGCAGGACGAAGAACACCACAAACCAGACCAGGATGCAGTTGATGACGCCGCGCGTGCGCGCCAGCCAGAGCTTGACCTGCGCCATGTAGGTGGTGGGACAACCAAAGGTCAGCGAATCATCCGGATCAAACGTGCGTCCGCATTCGGGACAACGATTTTGATCGAGCCCTTCAAGGACGTATCCGCAATCGAGACAGGTTGGGCGGTCGATGTCATCCACGCTTGGTAACTTGCGTGAGCAAGATGGAGCACCATGCCGGCAGGGTGGTGCCTTTCCGCGGTAATCACGCCGCTGGCACCGCCCTGCCGGGACGGTGCTCCAACTCTAAAGCGACGCGCGATCACACCACTTCGCGGCCGCCGATGGTGAGCGTCGCGGGCTTCACTTCGCCGGCGGGTTTCTGGCCGGCGGGCTTGGTGAGTTCGCAGCCGCAGCCGCAGCGCCCGCAGGCTTTGCCACCGGGCCTGAACCGCTGGAAGGCTTTGCGCAAGAGGTAGGCCAGCGCCACGAAGGTGATGCCGCCGACGATCGCGATTTCCGCGAAGTGGTTCATGTCAGTTCATTATACGCCTTGATACCCCGACGGCTCGCAAAGCCTCGCCATCGGGCTTGACGCAGGACTCAAGACCCAGGACTCAGGACTGACGTTTCACGCGAACCACGCCGTGCCGACCTGGTACACCACCACCGCGCCGACCCAGGCGAGCACGGTCATGTACACGAAGCTGAACACCGCCCACTTCCAGTTGGACTCGCGGGCAATCGCCACCAGCGTCGCCGCGCACTGCGAGCAGAGGGCGAAGAACACCATGACCGCAATGGCGACGATCGGCGTGAACACCGGCTTGCCGTCAGGCCACTTCGAAGCCTCCATCGCCGAGCGCAGGCCGCTGTCTTCTTCGTCCACATCCGCGCCCAGGCTGTAGACGATGCCGAGCGTGGAGATGATGACTTCGCGGGCCGGGAAACTGGAGAGCACGCCGACGGTGATCTTCCAGTCAAAGCCCGCCGGGGCGAACACAGGCTGCACGCTCTGCCCGAGCCGGCCCATGATGCTCTGCTCCAGGTAGGCGGCATCGATCGCCTGCTCGATGTGGGTCTGAAAATCGCCATCGCCCCATGCCTGCTGGGCCCTGCCGCTGCGGATCATCTGCATCATCGTCTTGAACATATCCGGCGAAGCGAGGAGTTCCGCGTCGAGTGTCCCGGCGAGTTCCTCATCGCCGAAGACGATTTTCTCCGCCGCTTCCGCGCTCACGCCGCGCTCGGTCGCGACTTCGCTGACGATTCTTGCCGTGGTCGTCGTGGCGACATCCTCGGAACGGGGGAAGTAACACATCGCCCAGATGAGAATGGAGAGCGCGAAGATGATCGTGCCGGCCCTGACGACGAACTCTTTCGCCCGGCCGTACACGCGCCAGGAAACGTCGCGCATCGTCGGGATGCGATACGGCGGCATCTCCAACACGAACGGCGTGCGCCGGCCGCGCAGGACCAGACGATTCATGATGAACGCCACCGGGATCGCAATCGCCAGGCCGACGAAATGCATGGCAAAGAGCGTGATACCTGCGACGGACGCGCCGTACACCGGCTCGATGAACGCGCCGATGAGCAGCACGTACACCGGCAGCCGGGCCGAGCAACTCATCAGGGGACAAACCAGAATCGTGGTCAGCCTGGCCTTCGGTTCGGCGAGGGTGCGCGCGGACATGATGCCGGGCACGGCACAGGCGAAGCTGGAGAGCATGGGCACGAAGCTCTTGCCGCTGAGGCCGCACCAGCCGAAGAGGCGGTCCATGAGGAACGCGGCGCGAGGCATGTAGCCGACGTCCTCCAGAAGCGTGATGAAGAAAAAGAGAATGACGATCTGCGGCAGGAAAACCAGCACGCCGCCGACGCCCGCGATCACGCCATCGACCATCATGCTCTGAAGAATGGGCGAGCCTTCAAACCACGCGCCGACGGTCTCGCCCAGCGCCCCGAAGACATATTCGATGCCGTCCATGAAAGGCCCGGCGAGTGTGTAGATCGACTGGAAAACCACGTACATCACAGCCATAAAGATCGTCAGGCCAAAGACGCGGTGGGTGAGCAGATCATCAATGGATTCACTCTTGCCGCGGCGAGGCTGGCCGGGCGGTTCGTTCAGGCCGACGAGCAGGTTGTCGATCCACGGGTAGCGCACCGCGGTTTCAACGTGAGCCGGGTCGTAGCCGCCGTGACGGATTTCCTCGCGTGCGGCCTTCAACAGCGGCTGCTGTTCGCCTTCGGATAAATGCAGCTCATCAGCCAGCGATGACTCCATATCAAAGAGCAGCCGCTGCGCTTCGGTGATGTCAATGGCCCGGTTGGTCAGGCCGTCCAGGCCTTTGTGCAGCTTGTGGATCGCGTCTTCCACCGGCCTGGGCCAGGCGACGCACTGCATCTTCGGCTGCCGCTTCAAGGCATCGCTCATCGCCGCCTTCAGTTCCTCCACGCCCTGCCCCTTGGCGGCCGCAGTGGCGACGACAGGTACGCCTAAGCGCGCGCTTAGAGCTCCGACATCGACACGAAGTTGTTTCGTCTCCGCCTCGTCCCACATGTTCAGAGCGATGACCATCGGCAGGCCGACCTCGGCTACCTGCGTCGCGAGAAAAAGGTTGCGGCGAAGGTTGGTGGCATCGAGCACGCAGACGATCAGGTCCGGCCGGCGCGTGCCGGGGACATGACCGAGCAACACTTCAAGCACCACGCGCTCATCAGGCGAAAGTGCGGCGAGACTGTACAGGCCGGGCAGATCGATGACGTTGGCGGTCGAGCCCATGGCATCGAGCTTGAGGGCACCGACTTTCTTTTCGATGGTGAGACCGGGGTAGTTGCCCACGCGCTGCCTGGCGCCGGTAAGGCGGTTAAAGAGAGCGCTCTTGCCGGTGTTGGGATTGCCGACCAGGGCGATCTGCGGGGCACGCGGGCCGGTCGAGGAGACAGGTTGAGTCGCAAGCTGAGTCACGGAGCGCCTTGTGCCTTGGGGTGCGGATCAGGCGCCCAGTTCGATGGCCAGTCCCTTCGCCTCTGCCTTGCGAAGACTGACCTGAAAGCCGCTGGTCTGAAGGACGATCGGATCGCCCAGCGGCGCGATGCGGATGACCTTGACCTGAGCGCCGGGGAGCAGGCCCATGGCCATGAGCCGCTGAAGCGTGCAATCACAGGCACCGGTAACAGCGAGCCGGCCGGCGTGACCCACGCGGACGCCGGCGATGGGAACGACTTTCGCGCCTTCCGTGAGACCCTCTGTGACATCCTCAATGGTGGCGGGCATGGGCGGATTCCTGTTGAGAATAGGCCGCGTTTTCATTTCATCGGCTGACACTACACCGATGATTCGTAATTGCGACTCATTCGCAAGAGTTTAAGGGGACGGGGAAGGCATGTCAATAGGAATCACCCCGAATCGCAGGATTGGCCTGAAATCTGCGGGGAAAGCGCTGGGGCAAGGTGCGGGGTGCGGGGCGCTGGGTGCAGGGTAGGTGCTGGGTGCCACGGTGCGAGGAGGCTTTACCGCGACGAGCCCCGTGCCGGACGACGATTGACTCCCGCAAGATTCGCACGGGTCTCCTCGCGGACTCGTCGAGCCGTGGCACCCCGAGGCCCCTTCGCTCCGCTAAAATCACTTGATCGCCTTCGGCTGCGCCGCCTCCCACTCCGCCTTGGTCACTTCCTTCACCGATTGAAGATGCACGAACGTGCCCTTCTTGTTGCCCACGACGATGTCAGGCAGGCCGTCACCATTCACATCAGCCGCGGCCACCTGCGTGCCAACGCCGGAGTTGTCATCAATCAGATAAGGAATGAAATCGACTTCGCCGGCCTTGCCGGGGGTGCCGGGGGTGCCGCTGCGCACGGTCTTGAACCAGTACACAACCGCCGGGGCATCAGGCTCGGCATCGCCCTTGGGGCCGTGCGCCCAGTAGCGTTTACCTGTGATGATGTCCTTGACGCCGTCGCCATCCATGTCGACGAGGTCCACCGCATGAAGCTGGCTGAACTTCACACCGTATTTATTTTCCTCGGGCTTGCTGCCCATGATGCGATGCTCTTTGAAGTTGATCTCGCCCTTGTCGCTCTTGCCGGTGTTCTCGAACCACGACAGGCCGAAGTTATGCGCTTGCAGTGACGTGATGACATCATTGTCACCGTCGCCATCGACATCGTAAGCGTACATCTGCGCGCCGCCCTGCCCGAAGGGGCGCACGTGTCGCTTCCATTGCGGATCGCCTTCGAGCGACGCGGGCTGTTCCCACCAGCCGTCCTTTTCGAGAATGTCCATGCGTCCGTCGCCGTTGACATCGCCGAAGCCGTAGCCGTGGGTGAAGCGTTGCCAGCCGCCCTTGGGGCTCAGGCCGCGCACGGTGAAGGGCTGGGTCGCGTCCTTCCAGTTCGGCTCCGCCCATCCGAGTACGCCGCCGGTGTGAAAAATAATCTCAGACTTGCCGTCACCGGTGAGGTCGCCGAAGGTAGGCGATTCGTTGTCGGTGACTTTCACCGCCACGTGCCGCTTCCAGTGCCCTTCCTTGCCCTGGGGATTCTCATACCAGTACGACTCCTTGCCGGGGAAGCCGAGGACGAGCACATCGGTCCAGCCGTCGCCGTTGAAGTCGTGCGTGTAGCAGACGAAGTTTTCCGAGTACCCGTGCGGATCGAACGCCTTCACGGGATAGATCTCATGTGACTTCTTAAACTCCGGGCCTTCATACCAGAACGGCCCGGACACCACGTCCATCTTGCCATCCTTATTGAAGTCACCGTAATACGCGCCTTCCGAGTAGAACTTGTCGGTGATGTGAATCTTCGTGAAGGTGCGAACCTTGTACTCCTCAGCCTTGGCGGCTGGGCCGGACAACATCGCGACGAGTAGTGCAGCAAAGTGAACGGGCTTGATTGAAACGCGAGCCATGCGGGAACCTTTCAGGAGTGAGTACGGTCCCAATCATGATACCGAGCACCATCCCGAAAGGGTGGTGCTATTGGCGAACGCATGCCTGTGGGCGTGACCCTATTATGTGGCATGATCATTTGGGGTGCCATGGGCAAGCGGAG
>JBBDXA010000184.1:0-18619 GCA_040902585.1 Phycisphaeraceae bacterium | reverse complement strand
AGCACAGCCGCGGGATCGCGCGACCAGCGCGACAGCGCCTGGTAGACCTTGGCGCGCTCGGTGGAACTCTGCTCATGTTGAAGGGCGCGTTCCAGTCCCAGGACCACATCGCTTCGCTGAACGTCGGCCACCGCCATGTGCAGGGCCTGAGTAACCGCCTCGCGCCGCTTCAGATCGCTGCCGGAGCCGAGCGTGATGATGAGCAACCGCTGCTTGTCCCCCTGCCAGTGGTCGTAGGCATTGAGCGCATCATTCTGCACGGAGAGGCTCTGGTTGGTGCGGATGACCATCTCCAGCGCGGCAATTACCTCGCCCCGCATCACATCGGTCCTGAGCGTCGCCAGCCGGCGCAGGGCCGGCTGCTGGTGCGTCAGGCCGAGCCTCGCATGCTTGAGCAGCAGTTGCACCTGTTCCTCGGGCGAGAGTGTGGCCAGGTCGGCAAAGGGATCGACGACCACGGGCGGCACATACTGTCCTGGATTCGTCCTGCCCCGCGAATTGCGAGGCGCATTGGGATTGGACTGGGCGTAGTCGCCGGCCTCTTTGAGCACGCGGGCGCTGATGTAGTCACCCACCTTGGGCAGGTAGAGCGAGGTGATGAGCAGGCCGATCACGCAGGTCGCCGGTGCCCCGAGCAGGACGACGGGCAGGTTGGTGCGTTGCGGGACGTTGCGGAGCATCCATTCGCCGTGCCTGCCGATCAGGCCGACCATGCGCGCCAAAGTCGCCATCGCCGCCATGATCAGCGGCTGAAGGAGAACAAGGAACAACAGGAGAATCAACCAGATGGCCCCGCCAACCGCTTGCCTGGGCATGAACCAGATGGCGGCGCCAAGGGTCCATCGGAACATGAGGTAGACCACCAGGGCCAGGACGATGAGTGAGAGGATGCAATAGATGATGACCGTCAGCGATTGCAGGAAATAGCGCGCGGTCATCTTCGCGACCCAAGGCACATCAAACCCGCGCAGATCCTGCGTGCGCGAAATGATCAGGTAGGCAATCGGCGCCAGCGGGATGGTGATGATCGGCACGATGTAGACCAGGACGAACAGAATCGCCAGGCCCAGGGACCGGAGCACCTTCGGCACGCTGAAGTCCGGCAGGCCGAAGGCTTCGCCGCCCTGGCTGGTGACCGCGGCGACGCCCATGTAGTAGCGCTGGAGGTAGCCGTGGTAGATGAGGTTCAAGAACAGCGCGGCCAGACCGAACGTCAACTCGAAGACCCACGCCTCCTGCTCCAGGTACAGCGGGCGCGAAAGGTAGAGCGCGGCCCAGAATGTGACCTGGAGGACCACGAAGATGAGCAGGAGCGTGAGCGTCTGCGGGAGGTACGCGATGCTGAAGAACGGCGAGACCATCACCTGCTGGAAGAACTGCTCCATGCGCTTCGTGTCGCGACCGCCCATGGTGATGGTCGAGCCGCCGGCGGGAGCAGAGGCGGGCGGGGCGTGTTGAGCGCGCGGGTCGTAACCGGCGTGACCAGCCTGCTCGGCGGGTGAGGCGAAGCCGGTGGCGGAACGCGACTCTTTCTTCACCGCAGGCTTGCCGGGCGCAGGGTCCCCGGCCAGCGCGTCCCAGTCCACCGCGTCAGGATCAGTCTTGACGGACCGGTCCTCTTCCTCCTCGATCGGCTGCGCGGATTCGACCATCAGATCCCAGTCGATGCCCATCGAAGGAGCAGGCTCCTTGGAACCCTTCGCACGCGATGAAGCGCTGCCATCGCCGCCGGGCACCGAGATCGCCGCCTTGCATTTGGGACACTTCACTTTGCGCCCCGCCAGACGATCGTCGGCGGCAAAGGTGGAGCCACATCCCGAACAGGAAAGCTTGATGCCCATGATCGGAACATTCTACAACATGATTCCAATTGCGAGCACCCCGGGGAGCACCATCCCGACAGGGTGGCGCTAATGGCGATCGAACGACCAAGGGTGCCACATCGCGCGACATTGGGACGTGCGCCAATAGCACCACCCTATCGGGATGGTGCTCCTGTTCCCGGTGTTACTTTGATTTCCCCTTCGAAAACCTGCTCCGGCAGCACCCACACCCAGCGCCCGCCTTCGACCTTCAGCTCGATGCGCTGGCTCTGTTCGCGCAGCGTGAGCATCATGTACGCGCCCTGCCCGCCGGTCGCTTCGATCACCATCGTGGGCGGCTGATCATCCGTCAGCTTGCGCCAGAACAGCGCAAAGAACCGTTCGTTGGAAAGCTCGTGCAGGTTCGCCACGCGATCGCCGCCAAGCTGGTTGATCACCGCCCGCTGTGTGTCCTGATCCAGCCCGCGCACCCGCTCCAGTTGCACATCCATAAACCGCCGGCTCTTGGCATCCAGCAAACCGTACAACGCCTCGCCTTTGCGCTGGTTCACCGCCGCATACCACTGCTCCTTGAAGGCATCGAGCGAAGGCTCCGCGGGCTGGCTGCACGCGGAGAGCAACAGGATCAACATCAGCACCATCAGGCGTTTCATCCGTCACCGACCTTTCACGTGGCGCGGCGTGCTTTCACCAATCGCACGCCGCTTCCCCTACATCGGCTCAACCCGCCGCCGTTCGCGAACGCATCGCCGCATTTCACCTTCCACCCTGCAACGATAAGCTGTGCCGCGTGTCGATTCCCCAGCCGCGCCATATTCTGATCGTACGCCTGACCGCCATCGGCGACGTGGTCCACGCCATGCCCGTGGCCTGCGCCCTGCGCGAGGCCTTCCCGCAAGTGAAGATCAGTTGGCTCGTCGAAGGCCGCAGCGGCGCCCTGCTGGAAGGGCACGCGGCCGTCGATGAAATCATCACCGCGCCTCGGCACTGGATGCGCTCAAGAGCAGGACGCCGGAAGCTCAAAGAAATCCTGGGCACGAAAAAAATTGATGTCACGATCGATCTCCAGGGCCTGACCAAGAGCGCCCTGGCGGCGAAATACACCGGCGCGAAACACCGCATCGGCTTCGGCGGCAACATCTTCATCGACTGGGGCCGCTGGTTCCGCAGTTCGCTCCTGCATCGCATCATCGGGCGCGAGCTGAGCCGATGGATCAATAATGTGAAGGTGAATGTGCGCAGTTCGCACATCGTCGATGCCAATCTGGAAACGCTGCGCCCGCTGGGCATCGAATCGCCTTTGGTGCGCTTCGACCTGCCGCGATACGAAGAGGACGCGGCGAAGATGGCGCTGCTCATCGAAGCGCTCTCGCTGAGCGCGGGCTTTGCCATGATCAGTCCCGGCGCGGGCAAGGCCCCCAAGCTCTGGTCGAGCGCGCGGTTCGCAGCTGTGGCGAAACACTTGGGTGAGAAACACGCCCTGCCGACGCTGGTGGTCTGGGCCGGCGACAAGGAAGAAGCCTGGGCCAAAGAAATTGAAGCGGGTTCAGGCGGTCATGCGAAGGCTGCGCCGCCGACATCGCTGCGCGAGCTGGCGGAGCTGGCGCGACGGGCGAAGCTGTTCATCGCGGGGGATACCGGGCCCATGCACATCGCAGCCGCGCTGGGAACGCCTTGCGTCGCGCTCTTCGGCGTGATCCCCGCGTCGCGCAACGGGCCTTATGGTCCGCAGCACATCGTCATTCAAAAAGCACTTCAGCGCGGCCTGAGCGTGCAGCGCCATCACGCAAGCAACAAGGAGATGATGCTCATCACGCCGGAAGATGTGGCCAAGGCGTGTGATGAAATCCTGGGCCGCGACTTAGATGCAGCCCGATCGGAGTCTCTAAGGAAATGAGGAAATGAGGCAAGAGAGATTTGAGCGTGGAGCACCGTCCCGGCAGGGCGGTGCCCAAGGGCTTACGGCGCATCAGCAGGCACCACCCTGCCGGGATGGTGCTCCAACCTTCTCTTCTTTCCTCATTTCCTCATTTCCTTAGCAATCCCCTCAGGCTCCCGGCGTGGCCGCTTTCGTCCCCGCCAGGTAAGCATTAAAGCGCGGGTCGTTGTACAGCTTCATCTGTCGATACACGCGCAGCCTCTTGCGGCCGGCGTCGATATCCGCCACGAGCTGCGCCAGCGAACCGCCCAGGTCTTTCTGCTGCTGCAAACAGATCGGCAGCCGTTCCGCGGCCGCGGCCCTGCGCTCGGGCGTGACCGAGGCATCTTCGCTCTGCTCGCGCAGGTGAAAAATGCGAAGCGAGAGAATGCTCAGGCGATCGGTCGCGGAGCCGGGCGTTTCGGTATTCAAAGGGGCATCGGGCCCAGGCGTGATGCCGCGGGTGAGAAGATCGTTGATCAGCCATTCGTCGATTTTTTCGATCCAGTCGTTGCGCTGCTGGTTGAGTTTGTCGATGTTGCGTTTGACCTGGGCGAGCGTGGCGTCGGTGGCCGAGGGACTGCGGGCTTTGTCTTCCTCGTGCCAGAGGTTGAAGTTGAAGGCGTGCTGCTGGCACACCACGGCAAGCAGATCCTTATAAGGATTGTCCACCGGCTCGCGATGCCAGCGGGCGACGGTCTCTTCGTGCAGGGCGTGAATCGTGGGGATGTCGAGCATGATGAGGACATCGTAACGGATGGGGATGATTGCGTGGGTCTGTTTGAATGCCCCAAGCGACCTCCCGCCCCTTCGCTCACGTACACTTGTTATCCGTGAGCGAGGCACCTCTTCAATCCGATTCGCTCGATGCCCGCGGCGATGATGAGCTCATCGCCCTGTGCAACGCCCGCCAGGCCGACGCGGCCGCGGCCTTCGACGCGCTTTACCAGCGCTATCGCCAGTGGGTCGCCAATCTCGCCTTCCGCTTCACGCGCGATCACGACACGGCCATGGATGTCACGCAGGAAGTGTTCATCTATCTCCTGCGCAAGTTTCCTGGTTTCGTCCTCACCGCCCGGCTCACCACGTTCCTTTACCCCGCTGTGAAAAATCTTTCCATCGCTTCGCGCCACAAGACGCAGCGCTTCAGCGGCAGCGATGATGTGCTCGCAGCCACCGTCGAAGCGAACACCGGTGACGCAGCTGCGACCGAAACGAAAGCCCGCGCGGACCTGGCGGCGGTGATGGAGGGTCTATCGCAAGGCCACCGCGAAGTGCTGCTGATGCGGTTCGTGGATGACATGAGTATGGAAGAGATCGCCGCGGCCCTGGGCATTCCCACCGGCACGGTGAAGAGCCGGATTCACAACGCCCTGGCCGGCCTGCGGCAGGATGAACGGGTGAAGCAGTTCTTCGAAGTGTAATCGGTTAGCGGTCGGGGGGGTGGCGGCCCAAGGCACGCGGCATTCGGGCGGTGCAGGCGGCACAGGCGGGCCTCGCGAACTCGGCCGCGCCGCTAACCGGGGGAACAAGATTTTTCTTGAAATGGTGAACCTTCGCGCGGTCCGCCCCGCTGAAACCCCTGGAACCACCCGATGTCACAGAACCGCCCGCAACCTGATTCGTCCACGCCTGAAGCGCCCGCCGCGCTGAAGGCTCAGTTGCGGGCGATGTACGGCCGGCCGGTGACGGTGAGCCGGTCGGTGGATGATGCGGTCAAGGCCGCGGCTCGAAGGGCGTTTGCGGAACCTGTAACCGAACCAGCAGGCACGCGACGCATCGGCGTTCTCTATCGCATCGCCGGTGTTTTCGCCGCGGCTGCGGCGATTGCGCTGGTATTGATCCTCAGCGGTGTGTTCACATCGTCAAACGAATCGCCCGATGATCGCCTCGCCAATGAAAGGCCGCAGGCAACGATGCACTCCGCGCTCGCGGCTGATGTGAACTCGGATGGCCGGGTCAACATCATCGACGCATATCTGCTCCAGCGCCGCATCGAACGCAATCAGGCACTCGATTCGCAATGGGATTTGGATGGCAATGGCGCAGTGGACCGGCGCGATGTGCAGGCGATCGCCACGGCTGCGGTGCGCATCCAGCGCGTCAGCGATGAATCATTCGAAGGACCCCAAGCCCGATGGCGAGTCCGCGAGCCGTCGGGGTATGCGGCGCATCCCGCGCTTTGCGTTCACTGGTCCACCATCGATACCCCGACGGCTCGGCAGCCCTCGCCATCGGGCTTGGATGATTCAACTGTGCAGCATGCGGTCACGTTCATCCAGGCGGACGCCCCCATCCGCTTCACCACTTACGACATCATCATCGACACGACCGACGCGCCGCTGGCGGTCTATCAACTCGATATCAGCGCGGGCCAGGGCGAGGTGCAGATCACCGGCATCGAAGGCGGCGAGCACGCAGCCTTCAAGCAGCCGCCCTACTACGACCCGCAGGCGATGCAGCAGAATCACATCATCATCGCGGCGTTCAACACCGCTGACGCGGACCAGCTCCCGCGCGGCAAGGTGCGCGTCGCGACGCTGCACGTGCAGATCACAGGTGATGCCGAACCGAAGTTTGAAGTGAAGCTCGACGCAGCCGCCACCGTGGAAGGCAAACCGATCGAAGCGACCGCCACCGTTCAGCCCAAAAGGACACAGCTATGAAGACCAAAGCCATTCTCTGGACGACTTTCGCATTGCTCCTGTCGGCGATCCTTTCGCTGCCGCTGCTGCTGACCGGTTGCGGCTCGCATCCGGACTGGGAACCGAAGGCGGCCAACGAACGCGCGGCCCAGTCGCGCCTCAGCCCGACGCGCGGGATGGATATGTTTCAGGCCGCCCCCGGCAGCGTGAACAATCCACCTGTCGGCCGCGAGATGTCGCCCGTCTCCTTCAGCCAGCCCGGCGAAGAACTGTGGATCATCGCCAAGCCGCAGGTGCCGGCGGTCAAGCCTGTCGGATCATTCACGCAATCCCCGGCCGACCTCGCCACCACCGGCACCCTCGCCATCGAAGAGCCCATCGACCCTCATCAGCCTGACGGCGCGAAACGCTACATCCCAGTGCCTTTGAAGCACACCGATGTGAAAGCCGCCGTCACCGCGTACATCGCCACCGTGGATGTCACGCAGCAGTTTCAGAATCCTTTCGATTCGAAGATCGAAGCGGTGTACGTCTTCCCGCTGCCTGAGAATGCCGCGGTGAACGAGTTCGTGATGACCATCGGCGAGCGCAAAATCCGCGGGCTGATCAAGGAACGCGAAGAGGCGGAGAAGATTTATTACGAAGCGAGGCGACAAGGCTTCAACGCGGCCCTGCTCACGCAGGAGCGGCCCAATATTTTCACCCAGCGCGTCGCCAACATCGAGCCGGGCAAGGCGATCGACATTCACATCCGCTACTTCCACACGCTCGCCTACGCGGATGGCTGGTACCAGTGGCACTTCCCGATGGTCGTGGGCCCGCGCTACAACCCGGCTGACACCAGCGCGGCAGGCACCGGCATCGGCGCGGTCGGACGCGGGCAAGCCGGGGGACCCGGCACATCGGGCCAGCGCACGGAGATCGAATACCTGAAGCCCGCCGAGCGCAGCGGACATGACATCGCCATCGATCTCTCGCTTGACTCCGGCGTGAAGATCGAAGAGCTGGTCAGTCATTCGCATCAGATCAAGCACACGCCGCTGGAAGGCGGGCAGATCAAAATCACGCTCGATGAACAGGACCGCATTCCGAATAAGGATTTCGTGGTGCAGTGGCGCGTCGCGGGCAAGGAGATCAAGAGCAATCTCCTGGTCCACACCGATGCACGCGGTGGTTACTTCACGCTGCTGCTCTATCCGCCGCACGAGCTGACCTATCTGCCCCGCCAGCCGATGGAGATGGTCTTCGTGCTCGACTGCTCCGGCTCGATGTCGGGCTACCCGATCGAAAAGAGCAAGGATGCGATCCGTCATGCTCTGAAAACGATGAACGGCGAGGACACCTTCCAGGTGATCAACTTCTCCAACAGCGCCAGGCAGCTCGGCAACGCCCCGCTGGCGGTGAATGATCGCAACGTGCAGAAGGCGCTGGCGTATGTCGATTCGCTCAAGGGCGAAGGCGGCACGGAGATGATCACGGGCATCAAGGCGGCCCTGGATTTTCCCCAGAGCGAAGGCCGGCAACGCGTGGTCGCTTTCCTCACCGACGGCTACATCGGCAATGAGAACGACATCCTCGAAGCGATGAGCAAGCGCATGAACAGCGCCCGCGTCTTCAGCTTCGGCATCGGGTCGAGCGTCAATCGGCACCTGATCGAAAGCATGGCCCGCGTCGGCAAAGGCGCGGTCGCGTACGTCGGCCCCAATGACGACGGGGCTGAGATCATGGATCACTTTTTCAACCGCATCAGTCACCCGGCCCTGATGGACATCGACCTGGACTTCGGCTCGATGCAGGTGGCGGACGTGTTCCCCAAGCGGATTCCCGATCTCTTCGTCGGTCGGCCTGTGCTGATGGTCGGGCGCTTCACCGGGCCGGTGCCTTCAACGATCCGCGTGCGCGGCATGGCGGGACAGGAGCAGATCGCGATGGATGTGGCGGTGCAGACGGTCAACCCCGCGCCCAGCGCGGTCGTCGCGGGCAACGGCATCGGCGGCATCCCTTCGGTGTGGGCACGCATGCAGATTCAGGACCTTGCCGATCACATGGCGGTCAACCGCAACGCCCAGGGCGAACTGAGCGGCGAAGTGAAACGCATCGCCCTGGAGTACAGCCTGATGTCGGATTACACAGCGTTCATCGCGGTCGATTCCTCGCGCCGCACCGAAGGCGGCAGCGGCACGACGGTGAACGTCCCCGTGCCGGTGCCGCAGGGTGTGAAGTATGAGACGACGGTGAAGGAAGATTAAGATTAGCGGTCGCACCGCAGGTGCACGGGTGCTCACGCCAGCGCGGTGCGCTGGCGTTTTTTGTTGCACCCCGGCCGGGAACCTTCGGTTCACCCGCTAAACGCGGCGGGGGCATCGCGTGACAGCAGCGCGAGGTATTCGAGATTGCCTTCGCGGCCGCGCTTGCCGCCGCCCCGGATCGGGGACTGGATGTGTGCGATCACGCGCACGCCGAGGGCCGGCATCGCCTCGAGCACGCGATGACACGTTGCGACTGCATCCTCATCGCTGAGCACATGCTTGCGTTTCTTCTCTCCGCCCCCTTGGACCTTGGCCCTCTCCCCTTCGCCCTCCTCTTCATAATGCGGCTTGATCAGCGTGATGATCCTCGCGCTCGCCCCTTCGCGCAGCCAGCGCAGGGCAGCGGGAATCGCGCGGTCCTGTTTCGTCCAGCCCAGATCGATCACCACGAAATCGCAGGGTTGAAAGGTTTGAAGTGAGGCAGGATCAAAATGCAGGGCGTTGGTGCGTTCGACGACGGTCACGCGCGGGTCCTGTCGCAGTTTCCAGGCGAGCTGGCCGTAGGCGGTGTCGACGGCATAGACGTGAGCAGCGCCGCGCTGGAGGAGGCAGTCGGTGAAGCCGCCGATGTTGCAGCCCAGGTCGGCGCAGCGAAGGTCTTGCGGGCGAAGTTGAAAAGCATCGAGCGCTGCTTCGAGCTTCAGGCCGCCGCGGGATGCGTAGGAAGAAGGAGGCATAGGAGGTAGAGGAGGTACAGGGAGGTAAAGAATACAAGCCGATTCGAGACGGGCGGGAATGGTCAATCCTTCCGCTTCTCTACCTCCCTTTACCTCCCTGTACCTCCCTTTACCTCCTTCCCTCCTTCCCCCACATACACATCAAATCGCATCGCCTTGCCTTTGTGACACGCCGCAGGTTTGCGATCCACCAGCGGTTCGCCTTTGAGTGGGCGCTTCACGATCACGCGTTTCTTCGCCACGCGTATCGCCGCCTCGAACAGGCGCGTCGCATCGTCATCATCACCCACGAGCTGGCGGAGCACTTTCATCGGCTTGCCCTCCGCGCCTTTTTTGCGCGCGGGGAACATCGGATCGAGGTACACCACATCAGGATGGAAGAAGGCTTCGAGATGCGCGGGCAGTTCTTCCCTAGTCGCCAGCTCGTGGTCGAGGTGTTTGCCGGTGAGGTGAGCGATGCGTCTTAATAGATGGATCGCGTTGGAGGTGATGAGGGTGATGCGGCCGGCGACCTCGGCATGTTGCATGGCGGCGCGGAACAGGCCATCGCGCAGGAGCGTGGCGGTGATGCGGTTGCGTTCGACCGCAAGCACGCGGCAGCCGAGGCCGGCCATGAGGTAACTGTCTTCGCCCCAGCCAGCGGTCGCGTCGATGACGGTGAGGGCGTCCTTGGCGGACTTGATGCCCAGGGCCTTGGCGATGGGTTGTTTCAGGCGTTTGCCGGCGGCGCTGGTGACATCGATGTCGGCGAGGTTGACGCACACGGCTCTGCCGCCGCGGGTGATCGGATCGCCGCCGATCATGCGCAGCTCGAGGCGACCGGGCGCGGCGACGAGGAGCGCATCGACGCCTCTTTTCGCGGGCTTTTCGAGAAAGGGAATATTCAGATCCACGGAGAGCCGGGCGGCGGCCTTAAGGAGATCGTGGTCCGAAGCGGGGTCGGCGCAGGCGGCGACGGACAGCGGCTGACGATCGACAGGGTGTGCGTCCGAGGCGGGCATGGCTTCATCGTAACCGCGGCGAGTCAGGCGAGAGATTTCCCTGCAAGGTGAATTACCCTATTGCGGAATCACCGTCGCCGGTTGGGGAAAATTGGGGCAAAGGGTATTGACGGTATCCCCTAATCGCATGTACAGTGATCTCGCCTCATCCGCAGGTTCTTGTCTTGGAGCGCTTGCTCCAGAACATTGCGCAGAGAGTTGAGAGAGAGAGTCCCTCCCCCAGGCTTCGGCCACAGTCAAGATTCCAACAAGGAGCAGGTATGAAAGCGTTCCAATCGAATGTGGGCGGTCAGTGTACAAAGGCGCGTCGTGTGAGAAAGATGATCGCGCGGGTACTGGCAGTCGTAAGTGCCATGACTCTGGCGTCACAAACGCACGCGATCAACGTATCGCTCACCGCTACGGATCCCGGTGGTTCGCCGTCGTTCAACACGGCGGGCAACTGGAGCAACGCCGCGCCGCCTTCGGCCGGCAACGCATACTTCACGCAGAACTTCGTGCTTCGAACCCCCGACTCGGCTTCGAGCTTCACGTTCGCAGGTGATTCTCTTGAGCTGAACTCGGGCGGCACGCTCGCATTCAAAACCGGCGGCGCAGGCGTGATCACGATCAATGACTTCCGCATGAACGGCGGCCAAGTCAGCAACTTCGCCAGTTCCGGCGGCAACACCGTGACGCTGGCGGGAAACATCAATGTCCTGAGCACCTCGACCTTCAACGCGGGCCAGGGCAGTGATGGTCGCATCATTCAAGTGCGGTCGGCGATGACAGGTGTCGGCGGGATCAATATCAGCTCGAGCACCAACGCCGGCGGGATCGTGTCGTACGACACTCTCGTCAAGAATTACGACGGAACCACGACGATCAATACCGGCGCGATCCTCCGTCAGGGCCTGGCCAACGCGCTTCCCAACGGAGCGGGCAAAGGTATCCTCGTTAACAACGGCACGTTCCGGTTGAACAACTTCAACAGTGTCATCAATGGTTTGAGCGGCAACGGTATCGTGGAGAACGAGGCCGGCGCGGCAGGAACGGAAACGCTTACGCTCAATGTCCTGTCGGGGTCCAACACGTTCACCGGCACGCTTCGCGACGGCAACGGCGTCGGAACCGACGGCACCCTGGCCCTGACCAAGAACGGGGCGGGCGTCCAAGTCCTCTCCGGCAACAACACCTACACCGGCCAGACGGTCGTCAATGACGGCATCCTGCGCATTGCCAGCAACACCGCCCTGGGCGCCACGGCCGGCAACACCCGCATCACCGGCAACACCACCAACGACGGCGTGGTCGAGCTTACCGGCGGCATCACCACCGGCGAAACCTTCCTCCTCGACGCGCGGCAGGCCGCCACGCAGAACATCCCCGCGCTCTCCAACCTCAGCGGCAACAACATCGTCACCGCGCAGGTCCAGGGGCAGACCGGCGGCAACGCGTACAACATCGAATCCCAGGCCGGCCTGCTCACGCTTCAGGGCGGCTTCACCCTCGTCAACACTCCGGCGGGCACGCGCAACCTCCAACTCATGGGCGCGGGCGACGGCAACGTCTCCGGCGCGATCGTCGGGGGCACCGGTGATGTCGCGATCCAAAAATCCGGCACCGGCACCTGGACACTCTCCAGCGGTGCCAATACCTACGGCGGACTCGTCACGATCAATGAAGGCTCGCTCATCATCACCAACAACAGCGCCCTGGGCTCGACCGCCAACGGCGTGTTCATCAACGGCGCGGGCGGGGCCGCCAACACCGAGTCCACCCTTCGCCTCAACAACGTCGACATCGGCACTGAGGCGATCCGCATGCTCTCCAATGCCGCCACTGATCGCTCGGCCATCCGCACCAACGGCGGCACCAACACCATCGGCGGCGACATCCTGCTGCAAGGCACGGCCGGCGGCGTCAACATGATCCTTTCCGATCACATTCTCAACCTCAACGGCAACGTCACCCTCGCTGCCGGCGCTGCGGTCACGACCCAGTTCCGCGGCAGCGGGACCGGCAACATCAACGGCCTGATCAACCTGGGCACCGCCGCCTTCAACAAGACCGACAACGGCACCTGGAACATCAACACCGCCGGCCACACCTGGGGCGCCACCGTCGTCGCCGTGGGCACGCTCAACCTCGGCATTGATGATGCCCTGCCCACCGGCACCTTCCTCGCCATCGGGCAGAACGACGCCACCAGCGCCACCTTCAACCTCAACGGCTTTGACCAGACCGTCGGCGGCCTCGGCAGCACCCTGGGCACCGGCGGCACCAAGCAGATCACCAACGCCAGCCTGACACCCGCCACCCTCACGGTCAACAACTCGGCCAACAACACCTACGGCGGCCAGATCAACGGCAACCTCGCCCTCACCAAGAACAACACCGGCATCCTCACTCTGACCGCTCCGACCACCTACACCGGCGACACCACCATCAACCAGGGCACCCTCGCCCTCACCGGCTCCGGTGCCCTCGGCGGCACCCCCGTCATCAGCATCGCCAACGGCGCGTTCCTCAATGTCTCCGCCACCGCCAGCACCTACCACCTCCTCAACGGCCAGACCCTCATCAACAACGGCACCGTCATCGGCGACCTCATCACCGATGCGGGCTCCAATATCTCCCCCGGCCTGTCCATCGGCCTGCTCAACTTCAACAACGCTCTGGACATCAACGGCAACCTGACCATCGAGATTGATCCGACCGGCCCCGGCTCCGTAGACATGATCAACGTCCTGGGGCTGCTCGATGTCACTGACTCGTTGCTGACCGTCAACATCCTTGGCCCGCTCGATGACGCCGCCTACATCTTCGCCAAGTACGGCTCACTCGCGGGCACCTTCAATCCGCTCAATGTCAGCTTCAGCATCAACCCCGTCGGCTACGAGATTCGCTACAACTTCCAGGGCAACAACATCGCCCTCGTCCAGATTCCCGAGCCCGCTTCCATCGGCTTGCTCGGCCTGGCGGGTGCGGCTCTGCTGCGTCGTCGCCGCGCGGTTGCCTGAAGCCGCATCGTTAAAACGAATCTTCAAAATCGAAACCCCCGGCAACGTTGCCGGGGTTTTTCATTTGCTGTTCACATCAACTCCCTCACTCTTCCTCCGGCCCAGGCACCGGCCCACGCTGCTCATCCAACCGCGCCCGGTTCGCCCTGCCGTCCATCAGGATGAACACGCGCCCCTGGTCCTTCGCCGGGATCACTTCCTCAATCTGCCTCTTCACCTGGCCCAGATGCGTGCGCCTGGAAAGGTGCGTCAGCACGATCGCCTCGGCAGTGCTCTTTTCGACGAGCCTGGCGATGTCGTTCAAGTGCAGGTGCTGACCCACAGCCGCGCGGTGAGCATCACCCGGCTCGACGAACGTGCATTCGACGATGAGTATCTTCGCGCCCAGCACATCCGCCCGATCAAAATGCGGGCCCCACATCGTGTCGCCCGTGTAGCACACCAGCGGCACCTCCAGCGTCATCGTGATCGTCTCGCCGGCGTTCTTCCGCTCGATGAGCTTCTCCTGCGGCAGCCCCGCCAGTTCCGGCTTCAGCTTGCTGCGGCGTTCGATGGCGACGTAGCCGAGCGAAGGCACGGTGTGCTTCGTTTCAAAGGCCCGCAAGTGGATGTGGTTCTTGATTTCCACTTCCTGCTCCGGCTCCATCGCGATGACTTCATAAGGCGTGCGCTGCGATTCCAGATCGATCCACGCCTTCATCACGTTGTGGATGGCGGGCGCGATGGCCGTGGGGCAGAGAATCGTCCCGGTTCCCATCCCCTGGAAGTTGCGCTGCGAGTAGTAATAGGAAATCCCGGCCGAGTGATCCATGTGCCCATGCGACAGCGCAACATACTTACACGCCAGCGCCGGCCGGGGCACCATGCCGATGTCAAACGCCACATCCAGCTCGGGCACCTGCACACAGGTCTCTTCGCCGGCAATGGAAACACCCTGCACGCGATACGGCGGCAGATAAAGAAAGCCCATCTGCTGACGGCGCTGGGGCTCACGGGGAATGGAAGTGTCTGGCTGCACGGGGCTAGTCCTGTGGTGATCCGCCGTCTGCGTAAAAGGCCTGAAACCAAGGGCAGACGGCGGACGCCAAAGCGACCAAGCCCAACGCGCCGGTGTGAAAACGAATACCGGCGGGTATTCAGGTGATACAGGCCGCGGTCGGATTCGAACCGACGACGGGCGTGAGCCCAACGGATTTGCAATCCGCTCCCTTGGTCCACTCGGGCACGCGGCCAATTGGCCGGTGATTCTAGCGGGACGGGCGATGCGAGCAACTTGAGCAAGGGCAGGGCCGCGCCTTGAACTCCCCTCCCTCTTAGGGAGGGGCCGGGGGAGGGTCCACGCCCACGACCCCCTCACGCCCTCGCTCCCGCCGAACCCCCACAAACGGCTCGCCCCCAAGGGTTTCCCCGAGGTAGACACATGTCTACCATACCCCCTACCCCCTGGTAGCCATTTTGTCATAAGTCTGTTTTTCATAGCTGTTTACCAAATGTCTACCTCGTGTCTACCCCGTGTCTACTAGACACGGGCTTCGCCGCGCTGGGGGCTCGGCCGGCGCGGTTCGATCGCGCCGCCGCCGAAGGCGGATGAGGTGCTAACGTATACCGTACGTGCAATATTGCATGGTCGAGCCCGCGCCATGGAAAGCGTCGTGCAACCGGGGCCGGGGGCGGCCCGCCGCTGGGGTAGAGTCTTCGATGCCCCCGGCCCTGGGACGGACCGTGTTCCCTCTCGATCCGCTCCAAATACCCAACGTACTTGCAGAAGTACAGCATCTGATCTCACCGCGGCCTGCTGCCCCCGCGTCATCACGTTCGTGGTTAAAATGCCCGCATGACGCAATGCCCTGATGAAATCAAGCGGCTGATCGATCGCTTCAATCAGCAGTCCGACCACGTCCGCTCGCCCGATTACAACGAAACGCTCATCCTCATCGACTACGTCAACCCGATGACGAAAGCGCTGGGCTGGGACATCGACAACAACCAGGGCTTCGCCGAGCAGTACCGCGAAGCCGTCCACGAAGACCGCGTCAAAGTCGCCGGCCAGACCAAGGCTCCCGACTATTCCTTTCCGTGTTTGCCTGCAAAATTCCGACACATCGAAGTTTCAATACGAGGTATGCATGCCGTCCAAGAAACCCAAGTCCCTCTGGTCTGCGCCACCGCATACGTTGGCGAAGCTCGCGATCCTTCGCAGCTACTTGATTGCGTATTTTTCGATCCTTGGCAGTAGGACGGACTCGACACGAGAGATTCTCTACTTGGATGGTTTTGCGGGGCCGAATGAGTACACTGATCACCCGCGCGGTTCGCCGACGGAAGCGGTTACTGCGGCTGCGGCTGCGATCAACAAGACAGCGAATCGTTGGCGAGCGAAGGGGGTGAAGTGCATATTCATTGATCGTGAACGGTGGATCGTCGAGCATTGCCGCCGGAAGCTCGGCGAGCTTCCGAATTACAGCCGGGTGGAGCACGAGGTTCGCAATGGCCGGTTCGACGAGGTCCTGCCCAGCCTTATTGCGGAGTTTCCAGACCATTTTCGTGGCGACGCGCCACTGTTCGTCTTTGCGGACCCGTTTGGCGCTACCGGAGTACCGTTCACGAGCATCGAAAAAATCCTGTCAACAAACTGCTCCGAATTATTCTTAAACTTCGACAGTGACGGACTCGTGCGAATCCTGAAAGCCCAGGGAAAAGGAAATGCGGAGGGGAATCTTACGGACATCTTCGGCGACGAAAGCTGGCGCGGCGAACTTGACCCAGGTGAGAAGCCACTGTTGCTCGCGCATCGTGCTCTCGCCCTCTTCAAGCGGCGACTTCGATCAATCACTGGCGTGAACTATGTCTTCACTTTTGAGATGCAGAAGCATCAAGGGAGCCCGGACTACCATTTGGTTTTCGCGAGTCGGCACCGGCTGGGCCTTGAGAAGATGAAGGAAGCGATGCGCGCGATCTCAAAGGAACAAGCAGGATTTGAGTTTTGCGATGCAAACGTCGGCATGGGGTCATTGTTTCGCTTCGACCGACCAGAAGACTGGGCTGCCAAAGTTCATGACTTTTTTTCCGGCCAGACCGTCGTCGCCGAATCAGTGTGGGACTTTGTCCTTAACGAGACGCTGCTCGTTAATGCGAAGGGCGTTCTGGAGAAGCTTGAGAAGGAGGCATACATTATCATCCAGCGGAAGCCAGGGGCGAGAAAGAAGCGTGATCTGGAATTGATGGAATCGATCACTTTCAAGGCTGGCCATTACGCTCCGCCGCTTGTCGTTCCCGCCGCCCAGAAAGGACTCTTTGACGATGGCACGTAAGAGCAATATCGAGTGGACCGACATGACGTGGAACCCCGTCACCGGTTGCACGAAAGTGAGTCCCGGCTGCAAGCATTGCTACGCGGAGACAATGGCCAAGCGGCTCAAGGCTATGGGCTCGCCGCGATATGCAGACGGCTTCAAGCTCACCCTGCAACCCGATTTGCTCGATCTGCCGTTTCGGTGGCGAACGCCGCGCCGCGTGTTCGTCAATTCGATGTCCGACCTTTTTCATTCAGATGTCCCCGATGACTACATCCTTCGGGTATTCGACACGATGAATCGGGCCCAAGTTCACCAATTCCAGATTCTCACAAAACGGCCAGAGCGCGTTTTATCGCTCGATGCTCGCCTGCCGTGGACAACTAATATCTGGATGGGCACCAGCGTCGAGAGCGCCGAGTACTTGGAGCGCATCGATTTACTGCGAGTCACGAGCGCACACACAAAGTTTTTGTCTCTTGAGCCTCTTCTTGGACCACTCCCTTTGCTCCCACTCACTGGCATGCATTGGGTGATCGTTGGCGGCGAATCTGGGCCTCATGCTCGGCCCATGAAGCGGGCATGGGTAATCGATATCCGCAAGCAATGCCGCAAGGCCGAGGTGGCCTTCTTCTTCAAACAATGGGGCGGAGTCAACAAGCATCGCACCGGTCGCCAACTCGACGGGCACGTTTACAACGAGATGCCTACCGCGGACGGTACAGCATTTCCAGTTCTCGCCGAGTAGCCATGGAATATACTCCATCCTCCACAAGCGTCTCTCCACCGAACCCCACCCGCAGCATCGCGAGCAGATTCAGCGGGAGATCGATTGGGCGGACCGGCAGATTGATGAGCTGGTCTATCAGCTCCACGGCTTCACGGAGGAGGAAATCAGGATCGTCGAGGAGGCGACGCGATGATTGCGGTTTGGATGGAATCTGAAAGGAACTATGAGCGATGCCTTCAAACTCGTTGAAAAAGTGGAATGGGGCGCGGCGTGAGGCGCTTGATCAAATCGCCGCCGCCCATACTGCGGTGGGCGGGGTTGGGCCCGGAAGGCGATACGCGACTCAACAAATCAATCAAGCCTATGCCACACTTCTATCAAGCCAGTTTCAAGGGTTTTGTCGCGACCTGCACTCCGAAGCTGTGGACCACATTTGTAATCCCGGCCCTGTGCCTGATGTTCGTTTGCATGTTCTTCGCACTCGACTGACCACCAATCGCAAGCTTGATAGGGGCAATCCGAATCCCGGCAACCTGGGGAGCGACTTTGGGTATTTCGACTTCGACTTGTGGGCAGCCCTCAAGAGTCACGACGCCGCGAACGAGCAGAGAAACAAAACCCTTGAAGTGTTGAATGCCTGGCGCAACGCCATCGCTCACCAGGACTTTGACCCTGGCAATCTGGGAGGGCGCACCACGGTGCTGCTCAAACATGTGCGGGCATGGCGTAGAAACTGTGAGGAACTGGCGGTAGAATTGGATGCGGTGGTAGGGGTGCAAGTGGGTACGATCATCGGTGTCAATCCTTGGTGAAAGAACGACCATGACTAAAGTCAAAACATCAACCAGCAAACATTCCCACCCAATTCGAGTGGGCGAAAGGGTCCACGTTCAGGTCGGGCCGACAAAGCGAACGGTGGAGATTGTGGAGGACCGCGGTCTCATCGGTGTTGGTGGACGGCGCATCTATCGTGTGCGACTGGTCGATCAGGCGGAGGATCTTCAATCGACCTTTGAAGTGCCCGCCGCGCAGGTGAGTGTGATCCCCCGAGTTCGCCAGATTGCCGCCGGAGTGAAAAAATATAGAAGCTAATGCAGCAGTTGTTGTCCGGCATTTCTGTTTTTGCCCTTCATGCCTACCTGTCCATAAGCGTCTGTCCGCCGAAACCCACCCGCAGCATCGCGAGCAGATTCAGCGGGAGATCGATTGGGCGGACCGGCA
>JBBDXA010000183.1:0-18688 GCA_040902585.1 Phycisphaeraceae bacterium | reverse complement strand
TTTCATTTGTTGTGATTTGTGTTTTGCGATTTGAGATTTCCGGCTCTGCGGTTCAGGGCATGCCGGGATAGCACGGACGCAGTCGCCCGCCTTCGCCGCACTTCTTGCTCAGATCGTGATTGATCGCGATGCCTTCGGGCGAGTTCTGCTCCACCCAACCGATCGCGTCGGTGCTGATGAGCCGGCCTTTGCCGTAGCCTTCTTCCATGAACATCATGTCTTCGGGGCCGGCCGCGCTGCCTGAGCGGGCGGCTTCCTTGGCGCGTTCGATCGCATCCTTGTACTCCTTCTGGAAGCCTTCGTAGTAACCGGTGAACTGCTGAGCTTCACTGCAATCGCCGCAACTGAACCGATACGCCTTGTAAGCAAGCTTGGTGGGATCATTCGGAGCGCTGGGCGACGGGATGGGCGGCAGCTTGTCGCCGCTGACCACGAACAGCTTCTGCGTGTTCACATCGTAAAAATACTGATCGATGGGTCCGCGGTTGCCGCCGCCACCGCTGCCGGGCGATGCGTTAAACCAGAGGTAGGCGAGTGAGAAGATGAGAATCACGACCGCGCCGATGGTGACAGCCGCGGAGTTCTGATTCACCCATTCGCGGGCACGGTTGACATCAAGTCCCATGGTTCGAGCCTTTCCTGAAAGCCACGCGCACCCGCGAATGTGGATACCTGCGGAGGAGTCCTGAATTTTAGCAGGATCGGTCGATACGAGCAACGGTCAGGCGGCTGCCTATGCTCAAATCAACGCCCCGGCACCCAACGATACTCCATGGTCGGCTCAGCCGCGTCGCGCAGCCAGGCTCCCAGTTCCTTGCCGTTGCGAGGCAGCGAGTGCTCCGCTTTGCCCAGGAGATTCAGCGGGTTGAACCCGTGTGCCTGGCGGATGATCGACACCTTCGGCTCCACCTTCAAACCCGCCCGCTTCTTCGCCTCGGCAATGGCGTCGTCGAGGTAGCCCTCGCCGTCGATGAGTTTGTTCGCGACCGCCTCGGCGGTCATGTAGATGTCGCCGTTGGAGAGAACCCTGACCTGCTCCTCCGTCAGCACCGCCTTGCGGCCATCGGCGACGACCTTCATGAACCGCGCGTGGGCCGAGTTCAGCATCACTTTCATCTTGTTGAAATCTTCATCCGTCCACGCACGAAAAATATTGTTGGCCACATCTTTCCTGGGCGAAGTGTCCGCGACCAGTACCACCGGCGCCACGCCGATATTCTTGAGCAACTCCTCCACCGTCGCCGCCTGAAGAATGACGCCGATCGAACCGGTCACGCACGTCGGCTCAGCGAGAATGTGATCGCCCGCTGCTGACACGTAGTACCCGCCGCTGGCCGCGACCGATCCCATGCTTACGACAACGGGAACCATCGGGTATTCCGTCTTGAAGCGAATCAGTTCGTGGTAGATGCGATCCGATGCCCCGACATATCCCCCGGGAGAATCCACGCGCAGCACGATCGCCTTCGGCAGGTTCTCGCTGTTCTGACGAATGACATCGAACGCCCGCCGGACAAAGACAGCAGTCGAGTCGTCGATCACGCCTTCCACCGGCAGGATCACGATCCGCTGGTTGGCGTCGCCGCCGGGCTGGTACGACTCTTCGTGCGGACCGCTCATCAGCGTGGCGACGATCTGCGTGAGATAGAAGTTGCTCAGTAGAGAAAAGATGAGCACCGAGGCGAACAGGCCCATCAGGATGCGCGTGAACATGCCGCCCTTCTTCGACGGCGGCGGCGACACAAAAACGGGATAGCCGCCATACGGCGGCGGCGGCGCTGCCGACGCGTTGTCCGGATCGACCGGCGATCGACCTGATGAGGGACCTGGTGTGCCTGGAGTCTGCGTCATGAATGATCCTTTCAGAGAATTCGCTGGTGCGAGGTTGGGCCGCACTGCGCTGAGGCAAACGCGGCGGCGGCATTGTAGGTGGACGGCGTGCCGCGTGATGACACCAGTGGCGGCCACGCTATGATGAGCCTGAGCGATCAGGCGTGCGCCGTGAACGGCAGCACCACGCTTTCATCCGCTTCGAGGAGCGACACCGTGAAGAAACTGAAGAAGCTCATTATCGCCCTGCTGCTCTTGGTCATCGTCGCGCTGGTGGGTGTCGTGCTCTACATCGACAAGATCGCCCGCATCGGCGTCGAGAAGGGCGCGACCTGGGCCCTGGGCGTCAACACCACGCTCGAGAGCGCCAGTATCGGCCTGTTTTCCGGCAAATCGTCGCTCACTTCGCTCGAAGTCAAGAACCCCCAAGGCTACTCCTCGCCCCACTTTTTCAAGCTCGGCGGCGCGGACCTGGACCTGCGACTCACCTCGCTTTTCAGCGACAAGATCACTATCCCTCGCCTCACGTTCAAGAACATTGATGTCCATCTGGAACGCAACGCGACTGATGCCAACTACAACGTCATCATGAACAACCTGAAAAAGTTCGAGTCCAAGGAAGCCCCCCCTCCCGACGCCGGTGCCAAGGAAGGCAAGAGGTTCGTCATCGAACTGGTCGAGATCGAGAACGTGAATGTTCACGTCAACCTCGTTTCGATGGGCGGCCTTTCGGAATTAGCCAAGGTCGATCTGAAGCTGCCAAAGCTCACGCTCAAGAACGTGGGCGGCGACGATCCGGAAGGGGCGAATATGGCTGAGGTGACTGACGTGGTGCTCAAGGCGATTCTCACCGCCGTCGCGGACAAGGGCCAGGGCCTTCTTCCGCCTGAACTGCTGGGCGACCTGAAAGGCTCACTCGCCAAGTTGGAGAATCTCGAAGGCCTCGGCATGGAGGTCATCGGCAATGTGGTGGGCGATGCGACGAAGAAGATTGACGAAGTCACCAAGGACTTGGGCAGGAAGATCGATGACGCGACCAAAGACCTGACGAAGGACTTGACGAAGGATCTCGGAAAGGACCTGGGCAAAGACCTCGGCAAGAAGACCGACGACATTCTCAAGAAAGGTCTGGGCGACCTGCTCCCCGGACAGAAGGAAAAGAAGGAGTAATCGGTGCGCGACAATGGTTGGTTGACCGGCACAATCAGTCCGGCGGATTACTCGCGCGAATCAGGCGAATCTGATCCGAAGGAAAGAACCTTCCGCCGTCCATTCCGGGACATCGCTGCGAAGCCTTCTTCCACGCCTTTTCACTTTCAAGCAATTCAGGCCAGAACGGCCAGGTTCGGCATTGCGTCGGTCGCGAGCCGTAAACAGAGCACAACGCCTTGCCGTGTTCGTCGCGCCGGAGAAAGACGCAGTCGTACTTGCCGTCGCGACGGACTTCCTGAAGGGACCATCGCTCGCCGAACTGTCGTGCGTATTTCTCGCGAAATGCGTCTTCACTCAGGGCGCGCTCCTTCGCCATCGCGCGGGCCTCTTCATCGTTGAACCACACGAACCCGGGCGGCCCCGTGCAGCAGTTGCCGCACTGCGTGCAGGAGAAGCTGAGCCCCTCTTCAAACCATTCGGCTTTCGTTTCGTGATTCTTGCTCATGATGTTTCACCGATGAGTGCGTTCACATGCGCTGCCGCACCTTCGGCCAGCGCCTCCAGATCGTACCCGCCTTCGAGCATCGAGAGGAGCCGGCCTTCGCAGAGCCGCTCCGCAGCACTGACCAGATCGCGCGACATGGCGGCGAAACCTTCGGTGGAGACGAGCATATGCCCCAGAGGGTCCGCCGCCGCCGCATCGAATCCGGCGCTCACGAGGATGAACTGCGGGCGATACGCCTCCAGCGCGGGGATCACGCGCACTTCGAACGACTCGCGATAGATGTCATCCCCGCTTTCAGGCAGCAGCGGAATGTTCAACGTGAAGCCTTCGCCGCTGCCCTTGCCTTTCTCATGTTCGTGGCCGGTGCCGGGGTACTGATAGTGGGGATGTTCGTGCAGGCTGATGAAGAGCACATCGGCGCGGCGTTCGAGAAGATGCTGCGTGCCGTTGCCGTGATGCACATCGAAGTCCACGATGGCGACGCGCTGGAGCTGATGCATCGCGATCAGGTGCGTCGCGGCGATCGCCACATTGCTGAACAGGCAGAAGCCCATCGCGACATCGCGCTCGGCATGATGACCGGGCGGGCGCACGGCACAGAAAGCGTTGCGGACCCGGCCTTGCATGATGGCATCGGCGGCGACGAGGCCCGCGCCTGCGGCGAGCCGGGCGATTTCGTAGCTGCGCGGTCCGATCGGGCAGTCCGCCGTATCGAAGATCGTTGCCCCACCTTCGCATGCGGCCTTCGCGCGGGCGATGTACTCCGCGCTGTGGACCCGCGCGATTGCATCGACCTCGGCCGGCTCAGGCGACAGATGCGTGCAGCGATCCCACAGACCTGTCGCTTGCAGCTTCGCCGCAATCGCCTTCAACCGCGCAGGACGCTCAGGATGCCCCGCGCCGGTGTCGTGAAGCAGATAGCGATCATCAAAGATCAATCCTGTCGCCATGCGGAGCACGATACCAGCTATGGGCTATGAGCTATCAGCTATGAGCTATGAGCTATCAGCCCCACACTTTGAGGGAAAACATTGATGGCCCCAAGCTGATGGCTGAAAGGTCATAGCTGATCGCTCTTCATGCCGTACAATCAGGGCGAGGACCGAGGCTCATGCTCATCTCCGACGAACCCAACACGAAGCTCGTCGTGCTCATGTTCACCGACCTGGCTGGATCGGTGGACCTGAAGACCAGGCTCGGTGCCTCCACCTACGCGAAGATTATTTCAAAGCACGATCATCTCTTCAAGGACATTCTCGCCACCATTCCCGGTGCAGTCACAATCAAAGACACGGGCGACGGCTTCCTCGCGAAGTTTGAGACCACAAGCGATGCCGTGCGCGCAGCCCTGCGGTTTCAGTATGTCCTGAGTCATGAAACGTGGGACCCTGAACCGGCGCGCGTCCGCATCGGCCTGCACATCGGCCAGGTCTCTGAACTCGAAAAGGAAGAGGCAACGGGCCTGCCGAAGATCGTCGGTCTGGCGGCGGACATCGCCGCCCGCATCATGGACCTGGCGGTGCCCGGGCAGATTCTCATGTCGCGCACGCTCTTCGATGATGCCCGGCAGTACATCCGCGAGCATCCGCCGGTCAACGGCGAAGCGGTGCCGGAAGTGAAATGGCTGGCGCACGGGCCGTACCTTTTTAAGGGCGCGGATGAGCCGATGGATGTGTTTGAAGTCGGCGCGGTCGGCATCGCCCCACTCAAGGAACCGCCTGACTCGGGCAAGGCTCGCCGCGCGGTTCGACCGGGCGAGGAAGAGTTGCTGGGCTGGCGTCCGGGCGCGGGACTTGATGTGCCCAGCCGCGAAGGATGGAAGCTCGAAAAGAAGCTCGGCGAAGGCGGCTTCGGCGAAGTCTGGCTGGCGCGGCATCATCGCACCAAGGAATCGCGCGTCTTCAAGTTCTGCTACGACCCCGATCGCCTGCGATCCTTCAAACGCGAGATGACGCTTTTCCGCCTTCTGCGCGAAGCGCTGGGGACGCGCGATGACATCGTCCGGCTGTATGACGTGCGGCTCGATCAGCCGCCCTTCTTTCTGGAGAGCGCGTATAGTCCCGAAGGCGACTTGAAGGACTGGGCTCAGCGTCAGGGCGGCATTGCGAAGGTGCCGATGCAGGACCGCATCGACATTGTCGCAGGCATTGCCGATGCCTTGGCGGCGGCGCACTCCGTCGGCGTCCTGCATAAAGATGTCAAGCCCGCCAATGTCCTCATCCGAATCGAAGGCACCAACCCCCGACCTGTCCTGGCGGACTTCGGCATCGGCATGATCGGTGACATGTCGGAGCTTGAAGCACGCAACATCACGATGACCGGGTTCACCGAAACGATGATGGACAACGAGTCCAGCCGCACCGGCACTCGACTCTACGCGCCGCCCGAGCTGCTCACCGGCAAACCTTTCACCGTGCAGGGCGATATCTTCGCACTGGGCGTGCTGCTCTACCAGATGGTGGTCGGTGATCTTTCTCGACCGCTGGCGCACGGCTGGGAAACGCAGATCGAGGATCCGATTCTGCGCGGGGACATCGCCGCGGCCGTCGCGGGCAACATGGACGAACGCCTCAAGAGCGCATCGGAACTGGCCGTTCGCATTCGTACGCTCGACGCGCGGCGGCAGGAGCGCAAGCGACAGCAGCGTGTCCACACGACGCGCATCGCCGTCGCTGTGCTCGCCGCTCTGCTTGCGGTCAGCACCTTGCTGATTCTCTACGAGCGAAGTCTGCGCAATGAAGCCACCGAGCAGCGCGACCTGGCCAACAAGCTCAAGGGCGAGGCCGAGAATGCCAGGCAGAAGGCGGAGGAACACTTCCGCCTCAGTCAGGATCGGCTTGAAAAGTTTCAGTTGGAAAAGGCGTCGCAGGCAGCACCGACCGATCTTCCTCGCGCCACGCTCTGGTTCGCCGAGGCCATGAAGACGGACCTTCAGTCCGCGGAGCCTGATCCTTCGCATCGGCTGCGCATGGGAGCGGCACTGGGCCAGACGCCGACCCTGCGCTGGCTGGCGATCAGCGATTATTTCGCCGAATGGGTTTCGCATTCACGCGATGGTCGGTATGTCTTCCTCACTTCGGCAATCGACGGCCTGCTCTTTGATGCCAAGACCGGCAAGAAGATCGTCGTGCCCTTTGAGGATTCCCTCGTCTTCAATGACATCGCGCTCACGGGCGATGCCTCTTCACTGGCCGTACTGCTTAAGGACGGCAGCTACCAGGTGCTTGACGCCAGGACCGGCAAGGCTCGTATCGACCCGGTGCCGCACAGTCCGGTCATGCAGAGAATCACGCTCAGCGACGACGGATCGCGCGCCGTGCTGACGAACTATGGCAACGTCGCCCGCCTGATCGACGCCAGGAACGGCACGCTGATCCGCGAGGTCCCATGCAGGGATTCTTCCGTGAAGCCACAACTGAGCCCCGACGGAAGCCGGCTGCTCACCATCGATTCAGCATACGTGACACACCTGTGGAATGGGCAAAGCGGCGAGGAGATCAACGAGCCGAAGCTGGGGAATTTCATTCGCAACGCGAGATTCAGCCCTGACAGCGCGCAGCTCGCACTGGTCGATTGGAAAGGCGACTTGTGGTTGCTCGACGCCAGAACGCTGGCACCGATCGGCGCGGGCCTGCCGATGCCCGGTGAGGTCAGGCACCTGGATTTCGATCTGAAGTCCCACACGCTGGCTGCGGTCTGCGCGCCGCCCCCGACCGCTCCATCCCCGTCGTTGTACGCCACGCTGGACGTGGTGCTGATCGACACCCTCAAGGGAACTGAACGCACCACCGCCATCCACCAGGAATACAGCGCCACCAGCTATCACGGTTACCAACTCGCACCCGGCGGACAACTCGGTGCCACGGCGTTTAATCATCGATTCCTGTCGCTCCGCGCCTATGGCGATGCGACCTCCTCCTTCTGCACCCTGCAATTCGACAGGACGATCATCGATCTCTGTTTCTACGAGGATGCGATCGTCGCTGTCACCTCCGACGGCGTGGTCCGCGTCCTGGGCCTGGATGATGAAATGCGTCCGCTCTTGCGGCTGTCGCATCACCTTCCGCCTGATCCGAACTTCCTCCCCACGGGCGGCATTCGCACCGGCCCGAAACGCACCCGCACACCTGATCTAGAGAATCTGCTGCCCGATGACACCGAGCCGCGCCCAAAGCCCAATACCTTCGACTTGCTGGATCCCAACTTCCCCGGCCAGGTCGCGCCCGGCAATCCAGCGCCGACGCCGCGGCTGCCCGTCGATGACGATTGGCCCTCGCCGTTTGCGCTGGGATCCTCCGTGCCGCCGGGACTCATCCCCGGCCTGATCAATGTCATGGAGGTCAGCGAGGACGGGAACAAGGTGCTGACCGCAAGCTGGGACAAGACTGTCCGCCTGTGGGACGCAGCGACCGGCAAGGCTCTTTACACGCTCAGGCATCCGCATCGACCGTCCTCCGCGCACATGAGCCGGGATCAGAAGCGCGTGCTCACGGTCTGCCGCGACGGCGCGCGATTGTGGACGCTGGGGCAAGGCGAACCGCAGGCGATCGAGTTGAAGTTCGCTGATGCGAAGGTCGAACAAGCGGCCATGAATCACGCCGGCGATCGGATCGCCTTGTCGTGTACGCTCAATGCCGAAGGCGATGTTCCCGGACCACGCCAGTGCATCGTGCGGATGATCGATGCCATCACCGCCAAGCCTGCCGCGCCCGATGTCGCCATTGCTGACAGCGGGCGCGTGCAGTTCAGTCCGGATGATCAGCGATTGTTAATCACCGGCCCGAGTATCCATCTGCTGGACTTGCGAGCGGGCCGCTGGATTGTCAGCATGTCCAGGTCCCATTCGCTGTCCTGGAGGAACTCGGCTGTCGTATGGAGCCCTGCGAACGACTGTTTCGCGTTGACCCGTACGGACAACCATGTCCAGCTTCATGACGTCAAGGATGGCCGGCCCAAGGCTCGATCGATGGAACACGACGAGACAGTCACGGCCCTCGCCTTCAACCGCACCGGCAGCCAGATCGCAACCGCCGGCGGCAACGGCGTCCGCGTCTGGGATGCCCGCACCGGCGAGCCCAAGACCATCCTGATCAGTCATCAGGCGCGGGTCGTGAGCGTAGCCTTCGATCACACGGGCCGGTACATCGCCAGTTGCGATCAGAGCGGCCGCGCCAATATATGGACTGCCGACTCCGGCGACCTGGTTGCCAGTTTTCACGGGCACCGATACGACTGCCAGTTTGCTTCCTTCAGCCCCGACGGCAAACGGCTTATCGTGGCGGCGGGCGACGAAGTGTCTATCTGGCCGCTGGTCGCCACGCCTTTGTCGATCGACGAACTATTGCTCACTGCCGAGGTCAACGCCGCGTCGTTTATCGACGAGACCGGAACGGTGCGCAAGCATTCAATCGAAAGTCTCCGGCGCACGTTCGACGCCCTGCAGGCGCGGCGCAAGTTGCGCTCGCCCTGACGCCGCGCGGTCAGGAGCGGGGTTTGATCACCAGCAATTTCGCATCGTAAGTCGCCACGCCCAGCAACATCGACGCGATCAGTCGATCCGCATCCACTTCATAATGATGACTGCCCGGCCAGGGCTTATGGCAGAAGGGGTCGGCCACCCACGCCTTCCTCGCCGCGGTGTCAATGCCGTGAACGACGACGAAGTGTCCCGTGGGCTCACCGGCGATGTCATCGCGCATCATGTCCTGCTGCCTGTCGCGCATGCAGCGGTATAGCCAGGTCGCGCTGAGCCCCATGATCAGGGGCGTGCCCGCTTCCAGGTGCTCCGCCAGCAGCGACACCGTCAGGTCTTCCATGCGCACGTTGCCGCCGCGATCGAGGTAGTCCACGTAAGCCCGGCTCACCATCTGACTCTTGGGCTCGAGCTGCTTCAGGCGGGCCTGCTCCAGAAGACGATCGCGCATGGGTGGCGCACCCGGGAGGAACCACGACGGATCGAACATCGGAAGCGAGCAGGTGTAGATCGTCGAGTCGAATCCGAAGGCCTGGGCGTGCAGGGCGAGCATCACCGCGGCCGTCCCGCCTCCGGGCACGGACTGCACCTGGCCAATCACTCCTTGCAGCGGCTGCTCGCGGCCCCAGAACCGGTACACCGCATGCAGCGCGCTCGGGCCGCACGTCACATAGTCCGGTTGGACGGTCATTTTGAAGGGGATCAGCGTCCTGGTCACGCGAGGATTCTAGCGAAGAGTACAGACTCCGCGCGGAGCCCTTCTACGTGCCATCACTTTGACTTGCTCTTCTCGTTCGCCGCGTCGCGCTGGGCGGCGACGGATTCGAACCGCCGGGCGTCGTCGTAGCGCCGCTGCGCCAGGTCCACATCGCGTCGCAGGCGGGTCATGTCCGAGGCCGTCGCCGTGGCCGCACGCTGGGCCCGATCCAGATCCGCCACCACCGCATCGACATCGCGCTTGGCGGCTGCGATGAACTTGTCGAAGTCATCGATGCGGCTCTTGAGCGTGCGGACTTCGCCTTTTGTCCCGTCGATCTGCTGCGTCAGCGTGCGGACCTTGTCTTGTGAACGGCGGGCAATCGTTTCCAGCCGTTTGGACTCACGCAAGGCTGCATCATGTTCCGTCAATGCATCAGCCATCGCTGGTTCCTTCGGCAGACCCGATTCGAACTCCGCGATGAGCGACTTAAAAGCCGCGTCCGTTCTCTTCACGGTCGTCCGCGCCTCGGCAAGCTGGGGGTCAGAGCCATCCGCATCGCTTTCCATCCGCGAAGTGATTTTCTCGGTCTCGATCACAGCCGTCGCCGCTGCCGCTCGATCGGCGAGTTCAGCATTCGGCTTGCCCTTGAGTGCATCGAGCTTCGCGCGGGCGGCGTTGTATTTGCTGATCGCCGCCTGGTACGCACTGGTCGCATGCACGCGGGCCTTCACGGCTTCGGCGAGTTCCGCCTCTCGTCTCACCGCCGCTTCGGCTGCGGCCAGGGCGTCAAGGTAAACCGTGCTCTTCTCGAAGAGGCGATGATACACCTCGCGCTGTTCGCGCACCTTCACCGCAGCCGCCTTCTCGCGGTCGATGGCGTCTTTCAAAGGTTTGAGTTCGCGATCCAGATCGCGCTGAGCATCGTCTAAATCCCTGCCCAGGCGCGGCAGCTTGTCTTCAAGATCGCGGATGCGATTGGGCAAGGCTCGCTGTTCATCGCGCAGATCATCCACCTTGCGCTCGGCATCTCGCCTTCGATCGCGCAGGCGATCCACTTCCAATCGCAGGCGATCCTGCTCGGCCTCGGCGGCGCGCAGCTTGCGCTCCGCGCCATCGAGTACGGCGCGGGCAACGGCCGTGTTGCGGCGAGCGCGGTCCAGTTCAGGCCCGGCCAGCGCAGGAGATGAAAGCAGAACAAATGCGAGCATCAATTTAGATGAAAGCACGACAGGGCGGAGTGTACGCATGACGGCGTCTCCAATGTGCGGCTGACGTTTCAGAACAGGATCATACTAACCCATTCACGTCGGACATCAGAATCAACATGGTACGCATGCGGATTATTCTACTCGCTTCAAACCGGATCGAATATCGCGACCCAGTGACCACGCAGCAAACTCCCTCCCGTTGGCGAAGGAGTTTGAGATCGATCGGATCGGCTCGCTTCAGTCGTGGATCGGTTCAGGGGTGTCAGGTCCGCTTTCAGGCAGCTTCGGCTTGCGAATGTACTCCGTGGGAAGTTCACCCGTCAGAACATTGAGAAATGTCACGATTGCTTTCACTTCGTCGTCGGTCAGCTCCTTCGAGAGCTGGTGCCGCGCCATCAGGCGAACCTGCACATCAAGGCTTTGAATCGTGCCATCGTGAAGATACGGCCCCGTCCGGGCAATGTTGCGAAGGCTCGGCACCTTGAAGACGTACCTGTCGCCGGCCTTCTTGGTGACCTCAAAGCGGCCAAGGTCTTTCAGGTGAGGCCAGGCTGTGACCAGGCCGAGCTTCTGGAACATCTTGCCGCCCAGCACCGGCCCGCTGTGGCAGGCGATGCAACCGGTGTTGACGAACGTGATCATGCCCTGCTTCTCGGAATCGGTCAGGGCTTTGCGGTCGCCGTTGATGAAGGCATCAAACCGCGAAGGCGTGACAAGCTTGCGCTCGAAGGCACCGATCGCCTTGCCCAGGTTGTCGTAAGTGACCGGGTTCTTCTCATCGGGAAACGCCTTGCGAAAAAGATCCTCATAGCCGGGGATTGAGTGGAGCACTTTCAGCACATGTTCGGGCGAAGGCATCGCCATTTCGATCGGGTTCAGCACGGGACCCTTGGCCTGCTCCTCCACCGTCTCCGCGCGGCCGTCCCAGAACTGCGCGAAGTGACCGGCGGCGTTGTAGACCGTCGGCGCGTTGCGACCGCCCTTCTGATTCTTGTGACCGGTGGATACTGCGGTGCCATCGACGCCGTACTTATCGAGCTGGTGACACGAGTTGCAGGAGATCTGCTGGTTCTTCGACAGGCGCGGCTCGTAGAAGAGCATTCGCCCCAGATCGATCTTCCCCTGCGTGAGCTTGTTGTCTTCGTTCTCGAACGGTTCGGCGACGCCGGGCTTGAACGCTTCAAGAATGATTTCATCCAACTGCTCGTCAAGCGTGAGTGGTTTCGCTTCACCAGCGACCGTGGCCGCCGGGCTGAGAACGCCGACGGCGATCAGCGAGAGAAGCGTGAAGGTGGCAACAGCAATGGCGCGATTCATAGCGTCTACTCCAAGGGTTACTCTGTGATGAAGTCCCCAACCGCGGCTGACTTCCATGTCTGCATCGGGCAGTGACCACGAGAGCCGAGCCGTCTTTGACCAAGGGCTTTCCATGGCCCTGAAACTTAGGCACCAGCCAACGAAGAGACAAGCTCCCGTCTGTCCGGTCTCTAAGAGTCACCGGAAGCCTGAGCGGTTTCCTATGAACTCGTGAAAACGGTAATTGATTGACTGACAAGCGGATAGGTCACAATCTCAGGATGCGTTCACCCCGGCTGCCCTGATGGCTTGGATCACGCGATCATGGTTTACCCCATGCGTCGCGACGATGCCGCGATTTGCCTCCAACTGACGCCCATGGGCAAAGTCCAGCGGAAGGCCGGACGCGTCACTGACCGTGCCCCCTGCTTCCTCAAGCACGATCGATCCCGCCGCGTGGTCCCAGACCATCTCGCGGTAGTCCGACCTCGTCGGCAGGCGAAGATAAATGTGAGCCTTCGCGAGCGCAACCGCACCGTACTTCACCTGACTGTCCATCCGCAGGGGCGGCGCGGTGATGCCCAGGAGCGCAGCGATTTGCTGCGAGGTGTCCTGATCGGAATGGCCCGACTCGACGGATTCGCAGAAGCGAACGTTGGATGGCGCGACGTCGCCACGAGATGTGACCTGAACGGGCGAAGATTTCGTCGCGGTGTTTTCGATCAACCACGTGCCCTGCCCGCGCACGGCATAGAGGATCGCGCCAGTGCCATGAGCCGTGACCAGATTCGGGCAGCCGAGAATGCCCAGCACCACACGCTTGTTGATCAGCAGTGCCAGCGCGACCGCGTACTGCTCGCCGCGGAGAAAGCCCTTGGTGCCGTCGATCGGATCGAGCGTCCAGTAGCGATCGGTCGAACCATCGGCAGCGCCGCGATCGATCCATCCGAGTGTTGTCGCTTCGTCGGCCTGAGGTAGTGCCGAGCGCACGTGATTCACGACCGCTTCGCTGATCGTCGCCTGCTCGGGCTGTCGCAGCGTGCCTGACGCTTCTTCGCCGACGATCAAGTCATCAGGCAACGCCTCGGCCAGCGCGGCACACACGATCGCCTGCGACGCGAAGTCGGCGACGGTCACCGGGCTGCGATCCTTCTTGGTGAGTGTGTCGGACGTGATGAGATGCGATCGCACACGCTGACACACCGCCATCGCCCGGCTGACGGCGTCGAGCCCGACCTGGAGTTCACGCTGACAATCAATGCTCATGCGGCGAACGATAGCGGGAATGAGAATGGGATGCGAAAGGTGATGAACTGGAGCACCGTCCCGGCAGGGCGGTGCTTGAGGGCTGCATAGGCACAAGCAGGCACCACCCTGCCGGGATGGTGCTCCAACCTTCTCACCGCGTTCTTACATCCCGAAGTCCGGCCCGCCGCCGCCTGAGTGCGCCAGGTTCTGGAACCGCGTCGTCGCCCCGTCGAAGCGCAGCTCCACCACGCCCGTCGGCCCGTTACGCTGCTTGGCAATGATGATCTCCGCCAGGCCCTGCTTCGCCGGATTCTCATTGGCCCAGTCCGGATCGTTCACGTGGTAATACTCTTCGCGATGCAGCATGAGCACCACGTCCGCATCCTGTTCGATCGAGCCTGATTCGCGCAGGTCGCTCATGCGCGGGCGATGCCCTTCGCGCCCTTCCGAAGCGCGGTTGAGCTGACTGAGGCAGACCACGGGTACGGAGAGATCGCGTGCCATCGCCTTGATGCCGCGAGAGAGTTCAGAGACTTCCTGCTGGCGCGACTCGCTGCCGGGCGCGCTCATGAGCTGGAGGTAGTCGATGATGATGAGCTTGATGTCGTAGCGAGCCGCCATCCGCCTCGCCTTGGCGCGAAGCTGGAGCAGCGTGAGGCCCGGCGTGTCGTCTATAAAGAACGGGGCATCGGAAAGCTCACCCATGGCCTGATGCAGGCGAGGCCAGTCGTCAGCCCTGAGCATATTCCGGCGAACGCGCTGGGCATCGACGCCCGACCGCGAACACAGCAGTCGCTGCGCGAGCTGCTGGCGACTCATTTCCAGGCTGAACACCGCCACCGACTGCTTGTCGCTCACGCCCACGTGTTCGGCGACGTTCAACGCGAATGCCGTTTTTCCCATCGAAGGCCGCGCCGCGAGGATGATGAGTTCGCCCGGCTGAAGGCCCGCGGTCAATTCATCCAGATCGAAAAAGCCCGAGGCGAGCCCCGTGATGTGCCGGCCTTCCTGGGCTTCGAGCTTCTGATACGTCTCGTGAACGAGTTGCTCAAGCGTGGCCATGTCCGCGCCACCGGGCGACTCAGCGATTTTGAAGATCTCCTTCTCCGCGCCGTCGAGCAGGTTCTGCACCGGCTCGCGACTGGTGTAGGCGTCATAAAGGATACGGCCGGTCGCGTCGATCAGTTGCCGAAGCACGGACTTGTCGCGCACGATCCTCGCGTAGTACGGCGCGTTGGTCGGATCAGGCACGGACTGGCCCAGTTCGATGAGATAAGGAACGCCGCCGCAGTTGTCCAGATGGCCTTGATCTTCGAGGCGCTGCTTGATCTGAACGATGTCGAGTTTCTCGTGATGATCGTAGAGATGCACGAGAGCGCTGAAGATCAGCCCGTGCTTCTCCTGGTAGAAGTCATCGGGACTCTTGATGATTTCGATGACATCGCCGATGACGCGGCTGTCGAGGATCATCGCGCCGATCAGAGCCGCCTCCGACTCGATGGCGTGAGGCGGAATCTTGTCGAAGAGTTTGGCCAGGTCGGCGCGGGAGGGCTCAAACGGGGCTCGGGATCGGACGGTGCTCATGCCCTGCATCTTCCCAGATTGTGGCCCTTCGTGCCGATGCGGATCATGACGTTTCATCGTGCGTGGAGAACCTGTCGATGATCGTTGTTCGCTGTCCTTGCCGACGATTGTGCGGAGGCGATGGGCCACTATCATGCGTCCGCTGAGGCGATCCATTTAACCTGTTGTCCTGTCAATTCTCATGCGAATCTTCCTGCTGCTGAGCTTGAGCCTTGCCTTCACCCGCGCTGCCTGCGGACAGGAGGCGGTGGCACCCGCCAGTGCCGATCCCTTCGCGCAGGGACAATGGACAGGCTCCGCGTACGCCTCGGCTACTTTCAGCATTCGCGACAAGGGCGACATCCTTCTGACTCATGTCGGCGTCGGCTATTTTCTGTGGGACGGTGTGTCGCTCAACCTTGAAGGCGTACTCGGCTACACCGATGCGACCGAGCCGGGCGTTTCCGATGGTCTGACCTACGGCTTTGACGTGCTCGTGCGCTGGCACTTCTGGCGCGGCGACGATTGGAGCGTGTACACCGAGGGCGGCGCGGGGATGATCTGGTTTGACGATGCGTTTCCGCTTGGCGGCACGCGACAGAACTTCACGCCGCAGGCCGGCATCGGTTTCACCTATCGCTGTTTTGACACCTGTCGCCTCATGGCTGGCGTGCGCTGGCACCATGTCAGCAACGCGGCGAAGGAAGGCCGAAGCAGCAACCCCGGTTACGATGGCGTGATGATCTACGCTGGCATAGCCTTCACATTTTGATACGCCATGTCTTCAACTCGCCACATCGCGGGACTCGATGGACTGCGCGCGATTGCGTGCCTGGCGGTCTTTGGCGTTCACCTTCAGCAGCAGACTAACCTGAGCGGCGCGGCCGGTCCTTTTGATATCAAGCTCCTTCTTCAGAACGGTAACACCGGCGTGTGTCTGTTTTTCATGCTCTCGGGCTTTCTGCTCAGCCTGCCGTTCTGGGTGGATCGCGGATCGGGAGCACCATCCCGACAGGGTGGTGCTAAGGGCGAACGAACACCTGCGCCGCCATCAGACGCTGTGGCGTCATCGGGCGCTCCTAATAAACGTACGTCCTCAGCACCACCCTTTCGGAATGGTGCTCCCAGCCTGCGCTGGGCGGGCGGTTTCGCACTCCGCCGCATCGGACGCATCGTGCCGGCCTACTACGTCTGCCTGTTCGCACTCGTCGCGCTGGGCGGCGGCGAAGGCGTGGGCGATGTGGTCATGCACGCCCTGTTCATCCACAACCTGAGCGAAGCGACGTTCTACAGCATCAACGATCCGTTCTGGACGATCGCAGTGCAGGCCCAGTTTTACATCGTGTTCGCGGTGCTGATGTTGTTGCTCATGCCGCTGGTGAAGAACCGGCTTGCAACGGGGATGTTGCTCATCCTGGGCATCGTCGGTGCCTTCGTCGCGCACCTTTTTGTGATGAAGACATTTCATCCGCTTGAAGGTCACCTCGTGCTGAGTCACTCGTTGCTGGCGTATCTTCCGCACTTCCTGCTGGGCATGCTGGCAGCACTCGTCTTCGCGGTGACGATGAAGCCGGACGACACGGGCGCTAGTCAGCGGAGGCTGCTGAACGATCTATTCTTCTGGCTGGCGCTGGCGGGCATCGTCATCATCCTCGGCATTCCCGCCCAGGATGCACAGTGGCGCATTCCCAGCGGCGCAGGCGTCGTCGGCAACCTGTTCAGAGATGATGCGATGCTCGGCCGATACAACTTCCCCTATGTACCGCTGCTTGTCGCAATCCTCATCATCACCGCCCCCCGCGCGACCCTCACGACGAAGTTGCTTCAGTTCAGACCTCTGCGTTCGATCGGCATCATCTCGTACGGCCTCTACGTCTATCACCTGCCCTGCCTCTCGTTCCTGAACCGGCTCATGACCAAGGCCAATATGCCGGTCCAAGAGCATTGGATCTTCTTCGGCCTGACAGGCCTGGCCATGGCGCTGATCGTCGCGATGATCTCGTTTGTATTCATCGAGCGCCCGCTGATGAAGTGGAGCAGGCGGCGAACGCGCACCAATGCAAATGTGCCGGAAGTTCAGATCTGATCCCGTGGCGGCACTTGTGTCGGTTCCTGCGTCAGCCGGGCCCACATCCACCAGCCTGCCAGTGCGCCGACGAGATAGACCATGACATCGGTGATGTCCGCGGTCTGCCTGACGGTTGCTGCCTGCCCGACTTCAAATCCCACGCCCAGGACCAGCGCGACGGTGATGACCAGCACCCGCCCACCCGCTCGATCCCTTTCGTCATTGCCCCAGCCCCAGCGCAGCATCGCGCCGACCGGGAGAAAGAGCATGAATCCGCGCAGCAGATAGCTGAGCGCTTTGAACTCACTCGTGAAGTAATACGCTTTGAATGGAATGTCGATGGCGGCAGCGAGATGGGTGATGAAGCGCTCAAACGAATGAACAAACTTGAAGGGTGCCCAAAGCACGAGCGCCAGGGGAATGCAGTAGGCGGCGCACAGGAGAAGTGCGGCACCCAGATGGCCGCCCTCTTCACCGGCTCGTCGCGTTGAGGAATTCCGTTGAAGGTAGAGTGGGCCGATGAGCAGTGCGCCGATGAAGCCGCCCAGGCCGCTGGTGAGAATGTCTGTGGTATCGACGTACCGGCTGAAGATGAAAATCTGCATCACCTCGATGCCGGCAGCGAGAAGGAACGCGAGGATCGTGGCGTAAAGAATGGTGCGCGTGCGGCTGCGGCCGATGCGCAGGAGCATGCCAATGGGGATGAAAAGGAGCAGGTCGCTGCCGATCCCCCAGGCGGCATCGAACACGCCGCCGAAGCCGTGCGCGAAGGGCCGGAGCAGAATTCGCCGACCTGTGATGGAATCAACGCGGTCCTGCGTCACGAGTATCGGCAGCCAGCGATCACCTCGCTTCAGTTCGATGCGCACGCCCTGGGCTGACGCCTCGACAATTCTCCCTTCGTAGGTAATGCCTTCTTTGGTCGTGACAGTATCGAGAAACTTGCGCGAGATTTCTTCCGGGCTGAAGGTGATGTCCAAAGGCTGGGCGCAGTAGACAAGAAAGCCGAGCACATAGAGTTGCAGCAACCGGCGCACGGGCGAGGTGTCGGGCGATGGCGCATTGAAGTCGCGCACGCGGGAACAGAGCCATCGCCCGATGACGAACCACAGCAGGATGCCGATGATCGCCCCGGCGGACTCGGCGTACATGTCGTTCTGCGAAACGGTCCGCCGCAGCGACCAGAGTTGGAAGAATTCGATCGCCACGGCAAGCCCGATGAGCGTGCCCGCGATGATGGGCACCGCCAGCGCTGAGCCGAGGCGCTTTCTTCGATCGAGGTCGACCGCGCCGATCCAGAGAAAGCCCAGCGGCACGAAGAGCAGCAGATTCGCAACGTAATCCGCCCTGCGGTACATGCCGAGCTTCAGATAGGGCACGTCCTCGAATCGCCTGACCGCTTCGGCCCAAGGCATTGCCTTGAACTGCATCGGCACGAACGAGCCATAGATCACCAGCAGCGTCATGATGATCGCCGCGGCCAGCAGATGGCCGCGGCGCGGAGCGGGAAAGCGGGTTGGTCTCGGCGATTCGGTCATGGGTAAACGCGATCCGCGACGGATTGCGTCGCACCTTCGCAAGGTCGAGTTGCATGTTGTAACACAATAAGAATGTCCCCTCTCGAACTCATTAGAAGTGTCCCCCA
>JBBDXA010000182.1:0-19108 GCA_040902585.1 Phycisphaeraceae bacterium | reverse complement strand
GGCGATGAGCCGGCCGTCGGGAAGCGTGGTGAGGGCGACCCACGAGCCTTGCGTGGCCTTGGGCACGGTGTAAATCAGATCGACCTTGAAGCCTTCGGGCGCGTTGGCCTTCTGACCGCTCTGCGCGACAGCCGCGGCACCGGCGCTGCTGAGCACATCTTTCCAAGGCCCACCGCCGTTGGGGAACAGGGCACTGGCGCTGGTCCAGCCGGCCTTCTTCGCGTCGAATTCTGCGCCGTTCCAGCCGGCCGTCGCCTTCGGCGAGCCGAGCCAGGTCTTGTCGCTGACCAGGATGGTGTTCTCGCGCGAGGTCTGCGTCTTCAGTTCGATCTGGGCGATGAAGCCGGCTGCACCCGCGCCCTGGTTCATCGCTTCGACAGCGATGCTGTTGTCACCGGCCTTGACCTGCTTGGTGATGTCCACACGCACCGGCGATTGCCACTCGTCGCTCTGGGCGACCTTCTTGCCGTTGATGTAAACGGTCATCACGTTGTCGCAGGTGGCGATGAGCATGATGGCTTTGACCTTGTCCAGGTCGGCCGGCAGCTTGAAGTCGCTGCGCAGGTAAACGGTCTGATCGCCCTTGGGCTCGCCGACCCAGATCCAGTAGGGCAGCGGCGAGAGAGCGCGGGTCTTGGCGTTGTCCTTTGCCTTGGCCTTGTCAGCTTGGGCGAAGGTTTGGGAAACGAAAGCCGCCAGCAGGGCCAGCGCACAAACTGTGAGAAACCAGGGTCGATTCGTTTTCATCGGAACCTTTCCTTCAAGGGATCGGATGGAGTTATGGAACGTACGCAACCGCGCCGGCGCACGGCTGGCGAGCGTGCCATTGTTGCAGGATCACGCGAAATCGCCAAGTGGGATTGTGGCGATCAATCGAAGAGATGCTCAAGGATTACATCGCGCACCATCGTGCACGGCAGATCCTCATCACCCTCCAGCGAGCGCGGTGTGATCAGCACCGGCATCATCTCCGGCGGCTGGTTGATCCTGCCGTGCGAGCCGCGCACCAGTTTCGTGTCCAGCGGGATCACATCCAGCAGCTTGCGCTGCTTCAAAATCTTGCGCTGGAACAGTCGCCAGGCGATCTTCAGCTTCGGGAAGCGAATCGTCGGATCGAGGAAAAGCTCCAACGGGTCGTAACCCGGCTTGCGGTGGATATCGACGGTGCGGGCGAAGTCGGGAGCCCGGCTGTCATCGAGCCAGTAGTCGTAACTGAACCATCGGCCAGGCGCGGCGACGAGGACGAGCTCGCCGGAGCGGGCGTGATCGAGACCGATGGCGCGCTGCTCTTCACGCGTGAGAACCTGTTCAACGCCGGGCGCAGCGCGGCAGAGGTCGGCGACATGGGAAATTGCGGATTGCGGATCGGGGATTGCGGATTGATTCAACCCGGAACCCGGAACCCGGAACCCGGAACCCTTCACGTACACGTGCGCGACTTGATGATCGGCCACCGCGAACGCATCGCTCGCGCCGGCATCGAGCAGTTCGAGTCCTTCCTCGACGCGCACCTTCAAGTGACCCGCCTGGCGAAGGATGCGGTTGATGGGAACCGACTCGGTGACTTCCTCGATGCCGTACTCGCTGACGATGATCGGCTGCACGCCCTTCTTCGTGAAGTAATCGATCAGATCGCCGATCACGGCATCGATCTCGCGCACCGCCTTCCACGACGCGTCGTGCACCGGGCCGAACTTTTGAAGGGCGTAATCCAGGTGCGGCAGGTAAACGAGCGTGAGCGTCGGATCGTGTTTCGCATGAGCGAGCATCGTCGCATCGGCGATCCAGCGCGAAGACGCAATCGAAGAGCCCGGGCCCCAGAAGTTGAACAAGGGAAACTGGCCGAGCTTCGCTTGCAGCTCATCGCGCAAGACCGGCGGATGGCTGTAACAGTCGGGCAACTTGCGCCCGTCGGCTTTGTACATAGGACGCGGCGTGACCGACCAGTCTGCGCCCGAGTACATGTTGAACCACCAGAACATGTTCAGCGTGGTGGCCTTTGCATCGCGCTTGCGCGCTGTGTCCCACACCTTCTCGCCTTGCACGAGCGGGTTGGCCTGTTTCCAGAACTGCACTTCGCACTGCTCGCGGTTGAACCAGCCGTTGCCGACGATGCCGTGTTGCGAAGGCGGCAGACCGGTGAGCATGGATGATTGCACGGTGCAGGTCACCGCCGGCAGCACGGGCTTGAGGCGGCGAAGTGTATTGCGGTCCGTGAAGTCGCGCAGGCGCGGGCAGTCATCGCCGATGAGCGAGGTGTTCAGGCCGACGACGAGGATGACCGCGGTTGGAGTCATGGAAATGCAAAGTGCAAAGCATGCAAGTGAAAAAGTCAAAATGAGGAGCGGACGGGGCGCGCGTTGGGTGATTCAATCATCATCGTAGATCGGCTCAACATTTGCATGTTTTTCATTTGCATGCTTTGCATTTTGCATTTCCCTTCACGTCCCGAGAATTTTCCTGTGCCCGGCCACCGTCAGCACAAAACATCCCGCGGCGACCATCGCGAATTCGTTCTGCCCCAGCAGCACCAGCCAGTAGGCGTCGATCAGGCACATGCCGCTGAGCCAGGCGAGGATCGCCTTCACGGGTTTCGGCGGCGAGCGCAGCAGGGCGATGATCGGCACGGTCATCCACACCAGCATCACGAGCGCGGGAAAACCTGTCGTGTTGCTCACGCCTCGCGGTTGCAGCACCAGGAGCGGAGCGATGAACACAACCACCGGCATGAGCAGCGAGAGCCACTTGCGCGGGCCGATGGTGTCCTTCGTTTCGCCGCGCGAAATGATCGTGATGCCGGCCGTGTAAAGGGTGATCGCCAGCGGCAGGGCGATGAGCAGGAGGCCGATGCGCTGCGGGTCTGCTTCGCTGCGGGTCGGGGCCATGAGAATGAGCAGGCCGCGACAAAGGCCCATGAGCAGGACGGACCACGCGTGCTTCTTGTGCAGCAGGTTGTAAAGAGCGATGGTGCCCACGAGGATGCCGGCCAGGACAGTCGAGGTCGGGCGCACCCACCACGTGATGACGACGCCGAGGATGAAACAGATCTGGACGAAGCGTTGCGCTGCGAAGGGGCTGACGCGGCCGGAAGGGATCGGGCGATGCGGGCGCTCGAGCTTGTCCACATCCTGATCGAGCACATCATTCATCGCCATGCCGCCGATGTAGATCAGCGACATGGCGATACAGAGCGCGACGACTTCCCAGACTTCGATGCGCCAGCCGCGCTCGATCGCGCCGACGTTGCCCGGCCAGCGGTCGATGGCGAAGCCGACGAAGACATTGGTCCACACCGTGGGCAGGTTGCTGATGCGCATCAGCTCGAGCCAGGCGCGGAATCGGGAGGGGTTGGATGAAGCCTGCGGCATGGCGATGCGATTTTAGGGTTAGCGGTCGGGCCGAGTCGGCGAGGCCCACCCGCGGGGGTTCGTGTGTGCAGTGCGGCATGCGGGGGACAGGTGTGCCTCGCGGACTCGGCCCGACCGCTAAACCGGGGGCAGGGAGCGCGTCACTTCATCGGCGCGTGGGCCTTGAGCCACTTCAGTTCCTGTGCGATGCCTTCGACCAGATCGACGCAGCGCATCTCCGCAGGCAGCACGCCCCAGGCGTAAGTCTCCACTTCGAAGTGTTTGCACGCGCTGTACTGTCCGATGAGCGTGAGGCAGCGGAGCACTTCGTCCTGTGTCGATTCGAGCAGGCCGAACTTCTCGAGAAAGATCGGCACGTGAAAATGCGTGCGCCACTCGGCAGCGGGCGGCGGAGCGTTGTCGAACTCTGCGATCGCCAGCGGCAGGTCTTCCCACATGTGAGCGCCCGCCACGTGCGCGGTGGTCTGATGCAGGTAGCGATCCTCGCCGAACTCGCGGAGCTGATTCAGAGCATCGACGCGGGTGCGGTCATCCATCCTGTCAAATCTCGCGCGCACGGCACTGGATATCTGCACCTTTCCGACTTCGATGCCCGCGTTCTTATAAGTGTGCAGCACGTGTTCCTGCGATTCGAACATCACCGCCGCGTGGCACACATCGTGACACACGCGCAGGTAGCGCCGCAGGCGATGTTCATTGCCGAGGAGAAAAAGTTCATCCTTAAAGAAGTCGACGACATCCTGCGCGGTGTCGAGGTAGCAGCCGGGCTCGGGTTCGAGGTCCACGTGAATGAGCTTGCCGGTGGTGTCTTCGATCTGCGAGAGATGGTCAGCGAGTTTGACGAGGTTCTGAGCGGCGATGAAGGACTTGTCGTTTTTCTGCGTGATGGACTCGCGCCAGCCGATGGGCAGGGTGGAGATGGAGCCTTCCTTGTCATCATCGGGCAGGAGGTGGACGAGGATGTCGGCGAGTTGTTTTGTGTAGTCGAGCCGGGCGGTGTCACACCATTCGGGGTGGTAGACCTTGTGCTTGACGCGCGGCTCGTGGAAGTTGCCGTAGGGAAAACCGTTGAGCGTGTAAGCGATAAAGTCGTGCTTGAAGAGCCAGTCGCGCAAGGCTTCGATGTGGTCGCCGCCGATGATCTGCGAGACGGCATCATGCGCGAGCCACAGACCGACGCCCATTTGTTCATTCGGGCATACGAGCTTGCGGATGGAGCTGGCGTAGGCTTCGAGGTTCGCCAGCGTCAGCGAGTAGGACGCGCCGGCGTGAACGTTGGTGCAATAGCCTGCGATGGTGCCTGGGCCGAGAAGGTTTCGCATGAGGGCAGGTTACAGAATCGGCGTGCGAAGTGCGAAGGTCGAACTCCCCTCCCTCTTAGGGAGGGGCAGGGGGAGGGTCGGGCGAGCGACGGCTGTTGAGGTTGATTGCGCGACAGACGTGCGCGTTGAATCAAGGCGGCTCGGCTGTCTCGCTATCGCGCTCATAGCAGGCCGTTGACTCGACCCTCCCCTAACCCCTCCCTGGGAGGGAGGGGAATCAGACATCACACACGGAACTTCGGACTCTGCCCTAAAAACTTCACCGGGTTGCCGAAGGAAATTTTCTCGATCGTCTCCAGCGAGTGTCCCCTGCGGATCATTTCGACGTGACACTTGGGCACCGCCAGCGGATCGCTTTGGCCCCAGTCGCCGGCCGAGTTCACCCACAAACGGTCGGTGCCGTACATCTCGAAGACGTCAGCGGCGCGCTGCGGCGTCATCTTCGAGTCCGGATACAGCGTCATGCCCGCCCAGTAGCCGCGCTCATGCACCACACGGACGGTGTGCTCTTCCACGTGATCGATCAGCACGCGATCGGGCGAAATATCGCCGTTGCGTTTGATGGCATCCATGATCATGAGCGTGCCTTTGAGCTTGTCTTCCAGGTGCGGCGTGTGGACGAGGATGAGTTGGTTCGTCTTCGCGGCGAGGGCGATGTGTTCTTCGAGGACTTTCAGTTCGTTGCGACTGTTCTTGTTCAGACCGATCTCACCGATGCCCAGCACGTTGCTCTTTTCGAGGAAGGATGGAATCACGGCGAGCACTTCGCGCGCCAGTGTGAGATCCTCCGCTTCCTTCGGGTTGATGCACAGCCAGGTGAAATGTTTGATGCCGTATTGGGCCGCGCGGTTGGGCTCGTACTCAGTGAGCTGTCGGTAGTAATCGAAGAAGCCTTCCGCTGAGGAACGATCGAAGCCCGCCCAGAAGGCCGGCTCGGTGATCGCCACGCAACCGGCCTGCGCCATGCGCTGGTAATCATCGGTGGTGCGCGAGACCATGTGGATGTGCGGGTCGATGTATTTCATGAGCTATCAGCTATCAGCTATGAGCGATCAGCCTGAGCCGCTTGCGGCGTAGCAGCGAACATCGCCGCGATTCACTTCTTCCCCGGCCAAGCGCCTGCTGCGCCTTTCATGCCCGCGGCACTTTCCAAGGGTTCAGTCGTCGGATCACTGAGTAGATCGAGCACGCGCTTGGCGCGCTGCGGTTGACCATCGAGAAGAATTTTCACGGCGTCGAGCAGGGCGGTGATGCGGAAGTCGGGGGCGTCGGGGGCGTCGGTTTGTTGTGCGCTCTTAACACCACCCTGTCGGGATGGTGCTCCGCGTTCGATGCGGTCCAGAAACGCCGCGATGTCGAGCAGCTTGGCGCGGTGTTCGAGGTAATAAAGATCGATCACCTTCGATCGCGGAAGGGGACAGGGGCCGGGGATGCCGGGGGTGCCGGGGGTGCCGGGGGTGCCGGGGGTGCCGGTTGAAGTGGAAGCGTTCATGGCGTGATTGTAAGGGATCGTCGGCGGGTGCCATGGGTAAGCGAAGTCTTCGGAGCTTACCCGTGCGATTCACCCTTGATTCACATTCCGCGCGGGCTGCGTGTCGGCGTCAGACTGCGGATCGCCCTGCGCATCACTTCCACATCAATCTCATGCACCTCCATTGGCTCACCGATCTTGCGCAGCATCGTGATGGTGAGTTGTCCGCCCAGGTGTTCGCGGAACTCTTCCAGGCCGCGCATCAGCTCTTCGACCTGTTGCATGGCATCGTCGTACGTATCAAAGCCCAGCGCGGTGAGCGCCTGAATCACGCGGGCCGCTTCGCTCTCAGGCAGCAGGCCCATCATCGCAGCGTAGGTCACATCGATGGCGATGCCGATGGCGACCGCTTCGCCGTGACGCAGGCGGAACCAGGTCATCTGTTCGAGCTTGTGGGCGGCCCAGTGCCCGAAGTCGAGCGGCCGGGCGGTGGTCATCTCGAACGGGTCGCCGTTCTGCGTGATGTGCTTGAGATGCCAAAGTGCGGACTCTTCGACAATGGGCATGGCCACAGCGTGATCGCGGGCGTTGATGCCTTCGACTGCTGATTCGATCTGCTCGAAGAACGCGCGGTCCTTGATGCAGGCGACCTTCACCGCTTCGACGAAGCCGCTGCGCCAGTCGCGCGGGCCGAGCGTGCGAAGGAGAGCGTCGTCACAGATCACCGCCCAGGGCGGGGCGAACGCGCCCATGTAATTTTTCTTGCCGAAGCCGTTGATGCCGTTCTTGACGCCGACGCCCGAGTCCGCCTGGCCGAGGGTGGTGGTGGGCAGGCGCACGAGGCGCACGCCGCGATGGGCCAGGGCAGCGGCGAGCCCGACCGAGTCGAGCACCGCGCCGCCGCCGATGACGATGACGTAGCTCTGCCGGCAGATGGCGGCATCATGGATGTGCCGTAGCATGTCCTCCAGCCAGCGCGGGGCGTTCTTCGCATCTTCGCCGCCGGGCACGTGCTGAACGTCACCGGTCATGACGAGGCGGTCCGCGTGAGCGGCGACATAAGCGCGGATCTGTGTCGTGAGTTTCGGATTGGTTTCGATCACCGCCTGATCGACAAAGAAGAGCACCTTCGCGGGTTTGCCGGGCACGGCCGGCGGCAGGCAATTGAGCAGGGTGTGATTGGAGGGATCGAGCGAGCCTGTGGTGAAACGCAGGCGATGCGTGTAACTGACGTGAAAATTCGCATCCATCTCCACGGGGAACCACCTTTGAAAATCAGGCCGCGGGAGTGATCTACTTAATAGTAGCGAGGTCGCCTGCGGCATGCAGGCGTTGCAGGAGGGATTGGCGAAAGCTCCGGACAGGTTTCGCGGGAAGCTGGTTCCGAGTTCAGGGTGCTACGGGTGGCACCCGAGCCAGGTTGTATGATGAACTATCACTCACTCCCTCCCGAAGGAGCCGCCATGCCGCGCTGCCGCACGCCACTGTCGATTGCCGGACTATTCTTCGCCGTGATCTTTACTTTCGCCTTCGCCGCGCCGCTTCGCGCTGCCGAGAAGATGAACGTGATCATCATCCTTGTTGATGACTGGGGCTGGACGGACGCGGGCTACGCCGGGTCGAAGCTCTACGAGACGCCCCACATGGATCGCCTGGCCGCCAGAGGCACGCGGTTCACGAATGCCTACGCGGCCTGCACCGTCTGCTCGCCCACACGCGCGGCGATGCTGACCGGCAAGTACCCCGCGCGCACGCACATCACCGATTGGATCCACGGCCACAACAAGCCCAACGCCAAGCTGAAGCCGCCGCAGTGGACCGAGCTCCTGCCGCGCGAAGAGACGACGATCGCCGAGGCGGTGAAGCCGCTGGGCTATGCGACGGTTCACATCGGCAAGTGGCACCTCGGTGACAAGAACGAAGGCTATCCCGACGCCCATGGCTTTGATCGCAATCTCGGCGGCTACGAACGCGGGCAGCCGCCGAGCTATCACGCGCCGTATCGCATTCCCACGCTCGAAGAGGGAAAGCCGGGCGAATACCTGACGGATCGGGAGGCGAGCGAAGCGTGTAAGTTCATCGATGCGAATAGGGAGAAGCCCTTCCTGCTTTATCTGCCGCACTACTGTGTGCATACGCCGCTCCAGGCCAAGAAGGAGAAGGTCGAAAAATATCAGGCGAAGATCGCGAAGATGAAAGAGGATGGCACGCTCGGCAAGCAGCAGCATGCCGTGTACGCCGCGATGATCGAGAGCCTCGATGAAGCGCTGGGCGCGATCATGGCCAAGCTCCAAGAGACCAAGCTCGCCGAGCGCACGGTGATTTTTCTGACCGGCGACAACGGCGGGCTCACCTTGAACAAGGCCACGGACAACAGCCCGGCCCGCGCGGGCAAGGGCTCGGCCTACGAAGGCGGCGTGCGCGTGCCGCTGGTGGTGTACTGGCCGGGTGTCACCAAGCCCGGCAGCGTCTGCGACGAACCTGTCATCACGCAGGATATTTTCGCCACCGCCATCGAGATCACCGGCACGACCGACCCGCGCGGCAGCGCCGGCGTCGATGGCCTTTCACTCACGCCTGTGCTCAAGGACAGCAGCGCCAAGCTCAACCGCGATGCCATCTACTGGCACTACCCGCACTACCACCCCGGCGGAGCGACGCCTTATGCCGCCATCCGCGCTCGCGACTGGAAGCTGATCGAGTGGTACGAAGATGATCGCGTCGAGCTATACAACCTGATAGACGACATCGGCGAGTCGAAGGACTCGGCGAAGGCGAATCCGGACAAGGCGGCGTCGCTTACCAAGCAATTACACGCCTGGCAGAAGTCCGTGGGGGCGCAGATGCCAGTACCGAATCCGAATCACGATCCCTCCGGCGAAACCGCCAAACCTGACAAGGGAAAGGGCAAGAACAAGGGCAAGGTCAACTGATTGCAGGGCATCGGATTTAGCGGACGGAAGGGGTTCTTACCATTTTCGCCATTTATTGCTTGACTCGGCGCGGTTTTCGTGTCATAGTCGTTGCAGTCCTTCTAAGCGGCTTCATACGAGCGAGAAGGAGGAGCGATCCACGAAAATCGTGGCTCCTCTTTTTCTGTCTAACTTGGTTTTGATGCTGCTCCACTTTCACTGAGCACTTTTCACAGTTCACTTTCTATTTTGAGGAGATACACCCATGGCATTTTTCTCGCATCGGATGATCGGTGGCCTTTTTGCGGCGGCCGCAATCGCTGCCGCTTCGCAGCAGGCGTCGGCTGTCGCCATGTCCGTCAACGTCGCTCGTCAGGGCACCGCCACCCAGAACAGCACGCTGGCGAATTCCGCCAACCCGACCGCCTTCAAGGCGATCGACGGCGGCCTGGGAACCAGCTTCAATGGTGACGCCACCACCACTCACACCAACGGCGAAGCCAACAGCTTCTGGCAGGTCAACCTGGGTTCAACCAAGGAACTGACCAGTGTCGAACTTTACAACCGCGGAGACTGCTGCCCTGAACGGCTTGGCAATTTCCGGCTGTCTGTCCTTGACGCGGGGATGACGGAAGTCTTCGGCATGAATGTCGCCGGTTCCGTGCCTTCGACGAGTCAGGTCTTTGCTCTGCCTTCGGGCGTTTCCGGGCAGTTCGTCAAGGTCCAGCTCAACGGGCTGAACAACGGCGGCAACGGCGTGCTCTCCCTCCGCGAAGTGGTCATCATGGGTGAGGCCAACGTGGTCAACAGTTCCAACCTCGCCCGGCTCTATGGCACGGCGAAGCAGTCGTCCACCGTTAGCGACCCCGGCGCGCCCGGCGCCCATCGCGCCATCGATGGAAACACCAGCGGCGTCTTCACCAGCGTCGAAGCCACACAGACCGTCACGCAAACCAACAACGTCGTCGGCAGCTCCTGGGAAGTCGATCTCAACAGCGCCTTCCACATCGACAACGTCGTCCTTTTCAATCGATCAACCAACACCACACGCCTCAGCAATTTCACGTTGAACGTGTTCGATGATAATCACAACCTGGTCACCTCGGTGAACAACCCCGGTGCGATCGGAGCGACGGGTTACCTCGCGATCGCTCCTGGAACGGTCGGTCGGTTCGTCGAGATCAAGCTCAACGGCCCCGGCGCTTCGGGCGAGAATATTCTGGCGCTCGCGGAAGTGCAGGTCTTCGGCGGCGGCCTCCAGAACATCGCCCGCAACCCCGGCGCACTCGCCACCCAGTCCTCCACCCGTGTAGGCGGCGGCGGCAATGCGGCCGGCTTCGCGGTCGATGGCATCACCAACGGCATCTTCAACGACGGCTCCGTCACTCACACCAACACCGAAACTGATCCCTTCTGGAGCCTTGTCTTCGGCGACGACTACGACGTCAACGAGATCGTCCTCTTCAATCGCACCGATTGCTGCACCGAGCGCCTCAGCGGTGCCCAGATCCGTCTGTTCGACGTCGCCGGACAGCAGGTGTTCCTTCACACGCTCGGCAGCACGACGGGCCAGAGCATGCTCCGTATCGCTGCCGGCGACCTTCGCGCCGCCTCGCTCCAGATTCTGCTGCCCGGTGCCAACAGGGTTCTCTCCCTCGCCGAGGTGCAGGTCTTCGGCCAGCTCTCGATCCCCGAACCCGCCACTCTCAGCGCGATGCTGATGGGCCTGGGCGGTCTGGCGCTGCGTCGCCGTCGCGCGGCCTGAGCCGATGCACACCACCTGATTCTCTCGAAGCCCCGGCGAACCCGCCGGGGCTTTTTTACTGCCGCCGCGTGCAGCCTCTGCACCGCCGGTAACCGGTGGCGATACCCTGACAACTTCTCCACGTGCGCGAAGCGTTCGTTCCGCTTCGCTCTTCATGTGCCTCGAACACTGACCGAGAGAATCGAAATGAATCGACTGTTCATCGCCGTCGCCGTCCTTTGTGCCGCCGCCTTCGCCGCGCCTGATGCGAAAGCCAACCGCGCGACCGACATGCAGTACGGTCCGCACCAGTTCATGACCATGTACGTCGCCAAAGGCAACACCGCCTACAAAGGCTGTGTCATCAAGGTCGGCGACAACGCCTACATGTGTTTCGACACGGAACTGCTGCGCTACGCCGGCGCGTGGACCGGCGGATACATCAACTTCAAAGGCGTCAGCTACGACGGCAGTCACGGCGGCCAGCCCGCACCCGTCGGCAAACTCGCCTTCACCACCAGTCACGCGCCCGGCGTCGCTTCGCCGCAAGGCAAGTTTGAAGACCCGCGCCAGCACAAGCCCTACGGCCCGCTGCCGCGCGAGTGGGCCCAGTACAAGGGCCTGTATCACCACGGCGACAAGGTCCTGCTCAGCTACACCGTCGGCGATACCGCCATTCTCGAAATGCCCAGCTTCGCCGACAACGACGGCGTCGGCGTCTTCAGCAGGCAGATCAAACTCAACGCAGGCGGCGCGGTCACGTTCGTCCTCTTTGAAGTCGAAGGCGGCAAGGCCACGATCGAAGGTGATCACGCGATGATCGAGAAGGCCGGGCAGATCACTGCGGCAGGCCTGTTTTTCGGCAAGGGAGATGACATCAAGTTCCGCGCCGATGGCAATCGCATCCTCATGGATGTCCCCGCGCGCAAGAATGATCGCCAACTGATCCTGCGGCAGGCGTCATTCGCCGCCGCTGACCTGCCTAAGTTCACCGCCACGCTCGAAGGGGCCGAGCGCGTGCGACTCGCCAGCGTCGATTCCTGGACCCAAGGCGGCCCGCGCAACTGGGAGCAGACCGTCAAGGTCGAAGGCAAACTCGGCGATGACACCCCCGGCAAAAACAAAAAAGAAGCCTACGTCATTGACACCATCCCCGTGCCTTTCGACAACCCCTACAAGAGCTGGATGCGCACCGGCGGCTTCGACTTTTTCTCCGATGGCACCACCGCTGCCGTCAGCACGTGGAACGGCGATGTCTGGCTCGTCAAAGGCATTGATGCGGAGCTGAAGCATATCGAGTGGTCGCGCTTCGCCTGCGGCATTCACGATGCACTCGGCCTGAAAATCGTGGATGACAAGGTGTACGTTCACGGCCGCGAAGGCATCACGCGGTTGCATGATCTCAATGGCGACGGCGAAGCGGATTTCTACGAGATGTTCAACAACGACGCGATGATCACGCATGGCTTCCACGAGTTTCAGTATGAGCTGCATACGGACAAGGCCGGCAACTTTTACTTCGCCAAGGGCGGCGCGGTCAGGGGCGGCGGACGCGGCTGGGAAGTCGTCATGCCGCATCACGGCTGCGTCTTCAAACTTTCGCCCGATGGCAAAAAGCTCGAAGTGATCGCCGACGGCCTGCGCGCGCCCAACGGCATGGCGGTCGGACCCAACGGCGAAATCACCACAGGCGATAACGAAGGCACCTGGGTACCCAAGTGCCGGATCAACTACTGGACGCAGGACATGCTCGCGAAGAAACGCGGCTTCGGCGGCGTGCTCGATCTTTCATACAGCGATCCCAAGCCCACGACCTACGATCCGCCCATCTGCTGGATGCCTAAAAATGTCTGCAACTCCGGCGGCGGACAGGCGTGGGTCACCAGCAATCGTTGGGGCCCGTTCTCAGGCGATCTCCTCTACGCCTCCTACGGCACCTGCACGCTCTACAAAGTATTGAAGGAAGAAGTGAAGACCGCTGATGGAACCATACCGCAGGGCGGCGTGGTGAAGTTTCCGCTTCGCTTCGATTCAGGCACGTGTCGCCTTCGCTTCAACGAGCGCGATGGTCAGCTTTACATCGTCGGCATCAAAGGCTGGCAGAGCTCGGCGGCGCGCGACGGCAGCTTCCAGCGCGTGCGCTACACCGGCGCGCCGGTTCACATGCCCACTGCGATGAAGGCCACCAAGACCGGCATCGCCATCACTTTCACCAGCAAGCTCGACAAGGAACTGGCCCAGGATGTCGGCTCCTACGACATCGAACAGTGGAACTATCGTTGGACGCAGGATTACGGCTCGGATCACTACAAGGTGAGTGATCCCAAAGCGAAGGGCGTGGACAAGGTGAAGATCAATAAGGCCACGGTCGCTGCGGATGGCAAGACAGTTTTCCTCGCGATCGATGATGTGAAGCCCGTGATGCAGATGAAGATCCGCTACAGCCTGGAGTCGGACGGCGGTGATGCGATTAAGGGCGAGATTCATAGCACGATCAACGTCGTCGGCGAAGGCGATCCGCTGGCGACGCGCTGACGCTCCAGCCGCTTGCGGCTTAGCAACGAACGCCCCACGCGCCCCATCGCCGGTGACTCCCGATGTGTTACGATTTCACCATGAATCTCCCGCGTTTTCAGGACATGTGTCGTCACCTGGTCGTCGGCCTGTTGCTTTGTCTCATGACGTCATCGACCGCGCTATGCGCCGACGATGACGCCGCGCCCGCTTCGCAATCCGCCGGTCTCGTGCTGACGCTCACATCCTCCGCGCAGGCTCACGATGAACGTGCCGCCCGCATGGTCGCGCTTCACGTTCCCAAAGGTGAACACGCATCGCCGCTTCTTTCCGCGCCTGCGAATCGCGCTAGGTGGGAAGGCTTCATCAACGTCGGCCTGCGCGGGCGGTACACCTTCAGCCTCGAAGGCAACGGCAAGGCGAAAGTCACGATCAACGACACGGTGATCCTCGAATCAACGGAGATGGATCTCGGCAAGACCGAGCCGGCTGATCGCGTGCGCCTGAATAAGGGGCCGAATCCGATCCTCGTCGAGTACGAGCTCCCCGAAGGCAGTGATGCGACCATTCGTCTCTACTGGCAGAGCGACGAATTCCCGCGCGAGCCCGTGCCGCCGATGGTCTTCACCCACGACCCCAGCCGCTTGCGGCTTAGCGCCGCGATCCGCGACGGACGCGAGCTCTTCGCCACCATGCGATGCACGAAGTGTCACGACGCCGGCGATCTATTAAAGGATAAGAAGGCCACGGCGCTGATGCCTGAACTGAACATCGACGCCCCTTCACTCGCCGATGCGGGCGTTCGCCTTGGCGTGCCTTGGATGGCGCACTGGATCGCGAATCCGAAGCACTTCCGCGCCGATGCGTCGATGCCATCGCTGCTCCCTTCAGTTGAGGGCAAAGTCCCGCAGGAAGCGTGGGACATCGCCGCCTATCTCGACACGCTCGGCCAGAAGCCGCCCGTGCAGAAGCGCGTGCCCGATTCGAAGGAATTGATCGCGGCCGGCGGCGACCTGTTTGCCTCGCTCGGCTGCATCGGATGTCACACCCTGCCCGATCACGTTGACGCGAAGACCATCGACGGCCGCGTGCCTTTGAAGTTCGTCAGATCGAAATGGTCACGTGACGCGTTCACCGCCTTCCTGTTGAATCCGCAGAAGCACTACGAGTGGATTCGAATGCCGAACTTCAACGTGAGTCCTGTTGAAGCCAATCAGATCACCGCGTTTCTCTGGTCGCTCAAAGGCGAAACGATCGAAGGCCCGGTCGGAAAGGGTGATGCCACGCGCGGGAAGCAACTCGTGCAATCGCTCGGCTGCGTCAACTGTCACACCGTCACCGAGAAGAATGAGAAGCTCGTCAGCACCTTGGCCGCGTCGCCCCTCGCCAGCCTTGCGAAATCAGAATGGAAGCGCGGCTGCGTTACGGCTGCGCAAGAATCGAATGAACGTGGCAAGGCCCCAAACTTCCAACTTGATGAAGGCGACGTCACCGCCCTGCGTGCATTCGCCGAGGTCGGTTTCGATTCCCTCAAACGCGACACTGCTGACGAGTTCGCCTCGCGCCAGGTCAGCGCCCTGCGCTGTGCCGCCTGCCACAAGCTCGATGGTCAGAATGATTTCTGGTCGAACCACGAAAGCGAAGTCGCATCACTGCTCATCAAGAAAGAACCGCACGGCGGCAAACCAAAGCCCGACGATGACGACCCTTTCGGCGTCGGCGATAAAGGTGAACCCAAGCAGGAAGTTCAGATCGATCAATCCCGCCCCGACCTCACCTGGGTTGGCGACAAGCTTCGCCCGCAATGGATCGAAACCTTCCTCTCCGGCAAACTCGACCACAAGCTCCGGCCCTGGATCACCGCCCGCATGCCCGCTTTCCCCATCCGCGCTTCAGGACTCGCGAAGGGGCTCGCGATGCAGCACGGGCGCGAGCCTGTCGCGCCGCCTTTTGAAAAGCCTGATGCGCAGCTCGCCGCGATCGGCAAGCGGCTCATCGCCGGCGAAGGCAAAGGCTTCGGCTGCACGCAGTGTCACGGCATTGGCAAGTCCCCCGCGACCAATGTCTTCGAAGCGCAGGGCATCAACTTCGCTTACTTGCAGGAGCGATTGCGGAAGGAGTATTACATGCGCTGGATGCTCAACCCCGGCCGCGTCAGCCCCGGCACGCGCATGCCCAAGTTCGCCTCTGACGATGGCACCACGCCGTTCTTCGACGTGCTCGAAGGCGATGCGACGAAGCAGTTCGATGCGATGTGGCAGTACTTCATGAGCGGGCGGGAGATCGCGCCGCCGTGAGATGGTTTCAGAAGACGCTCTCGCAAAGGCGCAAAGCACGCCGGGTGCCACGGGTCGCGGAGGCCCGGCGACGAGACCCGTGTCGAGTAACCTTTGATGTGGGCGTTTCGCACGGGTCTGCTCACAAAGCCTCGCCGACCCGTGGCACCCGACTTACAGGAAGATTCATCATGTTCAAGCTGCTACCACTCGTTCTCATCGCCACCACCGCCTTCGCTGAACCCAACTGGCAGACTTACACGCTCGGCCCTGAGTCCACGGCGCGCGGGCAAGGCGTGCCGCAGGGCAAAGTCACCGAGCATGTCTTCAAGGACAGCAAGGTGTTCCCCGGCACGATTCGGCGGTACTCCGTTTACATCCCTGCGCAGTACGCCAAGCTGACGGCCGATCAGAAGGCGGCGCTGATGGTGTTTCAGGATGGGCATGCGTATGTGAACGAGAAGGGTGAGCACCGCGTGCCGATCGTGTTTGACAATTTGATTCACAAGGGTGAGATGCCGGTGACGATCGGCGTGTTCATCGATCCGGGGCACAAGAAGGAGAAGCTGCCCGAGAAAGCGGGCTGGCAGCCGACGCCGGAGAATCGGAGCTTTGAGTACGACACGCTCAGCGGGGACTACGCGAAGTTTCTGATCGAGGAGATTCTGCCGGCGGTGGTGAAGCAGCACGGCGTGCGCATCACGGATGACCCTGCGCTTCGCGCGATCGGCGGGATTTCATCAGGCGGCATCTGCGCGTTCACCGTCGCATGGGAGCGCCCTGATTCGTTCCGCAAGGTGCTCAGTCACGTGGGCAGCTTCACCAACATCCGCGGCGGGCACAACTATGCGGCCCTGATCCGCAAGACGGAGCCCAAGCCGATCCGCGTGTTTCTTCAGGATGGCGAGAAGGATCTGGACAACGCGCACGGCAACTGGTGGCTGGCGAATCTTCAGATGGAGGCGGCCCTGAAGTTTTCCAAGTATGACTGTCTGTTTGTCGGCGGGACCGAAGGGCACAACGGCAAGCACGGCGGCGCGATCCTGCCGGATTCGCTGCGCTGGTTGTGGCGCGATTGGAACAAGAAGTGAGTGTCGTGCGCGGTCGCATTACTTCAACTCGATGCACACGACTTCGCCTTCATAGCTGCGGCAGTAGATGCGGCCGCCGGCGAACGTCGGTGAAGTGAACGTGTCCGCTCGGCCGCTGAATACTTTCATTCGTCGCAATTCGCGATACGCCTTCGGTGTTGCTTCGGCGATGACGAGTTCGCCCGTGGTGCCGGTCTGGCACAGGAGTTTGCCATCAGCCGCGATGAGTGAGCCGTACTCGCCGAAGCCGCCTTCGGTCCATTTTTCCTCGCCGGTGTTCCAGTCGAGGCATTTGAGTGAGCCGCGTTTCTGCGTGGCGATGCCGTAGAGATGGCCGTCGATGAGGACGCTGGTGCCGGTGTACCCGCTGTATTTGCTGGTGATCCAGTCGCGTTTGCCTTTGCCGTTTTCGAGGGTGTATCGGGCCGCCTGTTTGTAGGTTTCGGCGCTGGTGAGAAAGACGCGGCCGTCGTGGATGATCGGGTCCATGCAGACCGCGCCCCATTTTTCGTTCCACGGGCCGAGTGTCCAGAGGACTTTGCCGGTGAATGGATCGACGCCGACGACGGTCGAGGTTTCTCGGTCGGTGGTCATGACGGCGACGCCGGGTTTGCCGTTGATCGTGAAAGGCACGGGCGAGACGCAGGCCCCGCGCTGTTCGTCGTTGCCCCATGCGAAGGAGCCGTCTTTGGTGTGGAGCGCGAGCCCCTTGCTGCCGGCACTGAGGATCAAGAGTTCCCCGGCCTCACGGCGTTTCGGATCGCTGACGATCAGCGGCGACCACGCGAAGCCGTAGTCGTCATCGGGTTTGTACTTTTGCGAAAGCTGCACATGCCAGAGCTTGCGGCCGGTCGCGGCGTCCCAGGCGTAGAGCTGTCCGTGTTGACCGAGCGTGAAGACTTTGCCGTCGTGGATGGTCGGCGTCGCGCGCGGGCCGGGCCATTGCACGATCGTGTCGCAGGGGTACGACTGCTTCCACTTCACTTCGCCCGTCGCGGCATCGAAGCAGTAGACGGTGTCCTGCTTGCCGTCCCAGCCCATGGTGAAGGCGAGCTTGCCGGCGACGGCGATGGTGGCGTGCCCTTTGCCGAAGCTGCCGCGCCAGGCGATGGGCGGCCCGCCATCGGCAGGCCAGCGGTCGAACGTGAGCGTTTCAGCGGAGATGCCGTCGCGGCGCGGGCCGCGCCACTGCGGCCAGTCCTCGGCGAAACAGGGGCCGGCGAAGGTGATGAGCAGGAGAATTGTCGGGATGAAACGCATGAGATTCTCCTGCTGAATTGCGAATCAGAGATTGTGGGCAGCGGCGCGTCAACGAACGGATTGTACGGGCATCATGGGCAAGGAGGCATCCGCCCGCTTACGCATCGCGGCTCAGTCCCTTCGGCGTCGGGCAGCGGAAATGTTTGGTGCGAAGTCCTCCTCGCGGTATACATGGAGCATATCGCAAGCATTTTTGGCGGTATGTGGTACTGGCTTTCGCCCTTCGCATCGTTCACTGATCGGATGAACCGCCATGTACGAACAACTCAAAGAGCGACTGGCTGATCTCCTTCGTCGCCCGCGCGCGATGCGCCCGCAGGCCGAAAGGCAGCTCAATCAACAGCTCGCCGAGCATGGCGCGAAGATGGCTTCGTTCCTCCTCGGCGCAGCCAACGTGCTCGAAGAGCACGAACTGGACATTCTCTTTGCCTCCGTCTTCACGCCCACGCTCGGCGAGCGCGCGGAGCTGGCCGATCTTCTCTACCACTGGCGACCCAGCGCGGACGACCAGCGGCGACTCGTCGACGAATTGCGCGAGAAACTCGGTCACGTCACCGTGGGCCTGCCCGACGGCTCGCAGGCGAAGCTCGGGCTGCACGAGGTGATGCTCGATCGCTTCGTGCGCCTGCTCCGGTTGGATTGCGGGCCTGACTCAGGCACGGCCGCGGCCCTGCGCGATGCCCTGCCGGCCGCGCTGTGGCCGCTGGCGATGGCGCTGTCGTGCGAGCGCGGCATGACGAAGGAACATCAGGCGTGGTTCGCCGCCTTCGTGAACCACTCCGCCGGTCAGCATGCCATGACTCGAGGTCTGCTGGAGACCGTCATCGATTTCGTCTCGAAGGAACATTCATTGAAACATGACGCAATCCTCGCCGCGGCTGAGGCTCTCATGCGGGCGACACAGTCCGTCGCCAGCTTCACCGCGGGCGGGCACAACTACTGGTCGCCTGATGTCGCCCAGCATCATCACTTCCGCGGGCAGGGCAACGTGGACCGCGAGCGACTGGCGACCACGCAGGCGGACCTGGAAAATGTGACGATGATGGTGGAAGACTTGCGGACGTTTGATGTGACGAAGGTGTGAAGCGAGTGGATGGGAATCGGGTGCCACGGGTCGAGGAGGCTTTGCGACGAAGACCCGTGTGGATGG
>JBBDXA010000181.1:0-19451 GCA_040902585.1 Phycisphaeraceae bacterium | reverse complement strand
TCGGCAGACGGACTCACGTTCCTGTGGTTACGGGGGTTAAGATGCGTTTGCCCTGGGCAAATTCCCCGCGTTGACGCCTCACCCTTGAAAGCGGAAGCCGCCCAGCTTCTCGAATGCCTTGGCCATGGCTTGGGTGCCAAGCCGGCCGCCATCCTGTGGCGGGTCGCCGCCGGCGTCAGCTTTGACCGCGCGAAACATCGTCTCCGCCAGGGCGGTGGCGGGCAGCGGCAGGGAACTCGCGCGGGCGGTGTTGGCGACGATGGCGAGGTCTTTGAGCACGAGGTCGATCATGAAGCCCGGGTTGAAGTCGCCCTTGGCGATGCGCGGACCGAGGTTGGCGAGCTGCCACGAGCCGGCCGCCCCGGCTCCGATGGTCTGGATCATCTTCTCGACATCCAGCCCGCTGCGCTGGGCCAGCGCCATCGCTTCACAGACGCCCATGAGGTTGCAAACCACGGCGATCTGATTGCACGCCTTGCACACCTGGCCCATGCCTGCCGGTCCCAGATGCGTGATCGATTTCGCCATCGCTTCGAACGCGGGCAGGCAGCGCGTGAAGGCATCTTCGCGCCCGCCGACCATCATGGTGAGCGTGCCGTTGCGCGCCCCGACATCGCCGCCCGAGACAGGGGCATCGAGGAAGACGACCTGACGATCGGCGAGCTTTGCGGCGAACTGCTGCGTGGCGACGGGGCTGATGGTGGAGTGATCGACGACGATCAGGCCGGCGCGTGCGCCTTCGATGAGGCCGCGTTTGCCGAAGAGCACGTGTTCGACATCAGGCGTGTCGCTGACGTTGAGGCAGATGAGATCCGGCTCGCGCGTGGCGAGGTCTTCGGGGGAGGATGCGACCTGTGCGCCCTGTGCGGCGAGAGCATCGCACTTGCCGGCCGTGCGGTTCCAGACGGTGACTTTGAAGCCGGCCTTGATAAGGTTAGCCGCCATCGCCGAGCCCATGATGCCCAGGCCGATGTATCCGATGTGTTGGATGGGTTGCATGAGGACAGGATAGCGATGTGTCCGCACGATTAGCGGTTGCACCGATAGGTGCACTCGAAGGGGACCTGCGGTCCTCCCGCTAAACGGGGTCGAGCGCCACAGGCAGCGCCGGTTCATCATTCAACAACACCTGCACCAGCGCATCAGTGTCATCCTGCGCATCGAATCGAACATGAAGGAATTGCCCGCGCATGCCCCTTTCAAATGACCCTTCCGGCCAATAGTTGAACGGCAGCCGACCGCGCACCGTCGCCATCGCCAGGAGCAGATCCGGATCCGTTCGGTCGCGTCGATACACATGCCGCATCTGCGGCAGGATGCCCAGGGGTTGCTTCTCGTCGGCCGGCTGACAAAGAATCGAATCCGTGCCCAGACACACGTTGATGCCCGCTTCAATCATCTGGCGATAACGATGATTGCGGTGCCCGAAGTAATCGCTGGCGACGGGACAATAGGCAACCGTCACGGCCACCGTCGCCATGGCCGCCAGCGTCGCGATGTCGTCATCGGTGACGTAGTTGCAATGGGCAATGACCCAATCCCCCTTCTCGAGAATCGGTGCCAGATGCTGCACCGGCGACAAGCCTGTGCCGCGAATCGAATCATCCCACTTGCCCAGGCGTCGAAGCAGCTCGGCGAAGGGGCCGGTCCCGTCACGAACGAACTCCAACTCGGCGAGCGTCTCCGCCAGGTGGGTGCTGGCGTGACCGCAGCCCTGCTCGCAGGCTTCGTCGTAAAGCGCCAAGCCCGCCGAGTAGGGTGCGTGCGCTTCCAGCCCGATCAGGAAGGGCCAGTCGTCGGGAAAGGTGCTGTCCAGTTCATCGATCAGTTGCATACGCCGACGCCGCGCCTGATCTGCGGCGACAGGTTCATTGCGGCCGAGACCGAAACATTCGAGATAGCTGATGCCGCGCGGCATTTGGTAACCCATGGCAAACCGGGCGCGAATCGCGGCGATAGAACCGGCGATGTCACCGACCACACCCACGCCTGCTTCGCGCGACTGCCGCAGCCCGCGCTGCACTGCCTTCGTGATCGCCGCGTCATCCGTCGGCCGCTCGCGCATCACCCTCTCGATCCATTGAATGAAATCACCCGCGTAAGGCTGCGGACCGATGCCGGTCAGGTCCAGATGCGCATGGGCGTTCACCATTGCAGGCATCACCAGCGAATCAGGCAGATCGATCACGCGGTCTGGCTCACCCGCTTCGCGCCGGACCTGCGAAGGCTCGCCCCCCGCGATGACTTTCCCTTCGCGCAGGGCGATCGCGCCGGGCCGGGCGTTCAAGCCTCTTGCATCACGTACCGCGCCGGCACGGATCAGGATGGTGGGAGAATCGGGCATGGATTGCGGATCGAACGGATGAGATTCTTTGGGTGCCAGTCGCTTTGGGTGCCACGGCACGTCGAGCCGTGGCACCCGAGCCGCACCTGGGCCGTGGCACCAGACACTCCCGCCCAAAAACTTTGCACGCCGAACGGTGTTCACCCCTTGCGTTTGCCGGGGGAAACGGTAATCTTATACACAGGTTTGGAAACCCATACACGCAAGGAGCACGCTATGACACGGATGTCGACCAAGGTGGCCCTATTAGGCCTCGCACTTCTCACGGCTGGCGGCTGCATTTCGCAAGGCCAGTACGATTCACTCGCGCTCAAAGAACGCAAGTCACAGGAACAGATCATCGACCTGAAGGAACAGATCGCCTCTAAGCAGGCGGAGATCGATGCCCTTCGCGCGGCCGGCCCGGCGACCGATCCGAATCAGGCGGCCCTGATCGCCAAGCTCGAAGCGGATCGCATCGCCCTCCAGGCAGCACTTGACGCGGCTCGTGACGGCCTGCGCGGCGCGGCTGATATTCAACTGGCCGGTCCCCTGCCCGCGGCCCTCGACCAGGCGCTCATGCAACTTGCCGCCAACAACCCCGAACTGATGGAATACGACAGCCGCCGAGGCATGGTCAAACTCCGCAGCGACCTGACCTTCGCCCTAGGCTCCACCGAGATCAACGCCAACGGCCAGTCGGCTCTCGTCAAACTGGCGGGCATCATCAACAGCGAAATCGCCTCACGCTACGGCGTCCGCATCGTAGGGCATACGGACAACGTCCCCGTGACCAACGCGACCAATGTCCGCCGCTTCGGCGATAACTGGGGCCTCAGTGCCTTCCGCGCCATCGCGGTGAAGGAGATTTTCACCAAGTCGCAGGTGTCGCCCTCGCGGCTTGAGATCGCCGGTCGCGGTGAGTTCCAGCCAATCGTCGCCAACGGCCCCAAGGGTTCAGAAGGCAATCGCCGGGTTGAAATCTTCCTCTTCCCGATGGCTGGCGCAGGCCCCGTGGCCAGCGGCCCGGAGGTCGCCCCGATCCCCGTCAACCCCGCCAAGGCCGGGGAAGACCCCGCGCAGTTCAAATAATCGCGTAAATAACCCCAATTCGGGCGAATCGGCTCATTTTGGGTTTGACAATCATCCAGGACTTGGTGACAATCCAGTAAGTGGAGTTGTCACCAAGTCCTTTTTGCAAGGTGGTCCATATGATCAAGACCTGGTTGAAATGTGGCGGCGTGGTTCTCGTGATGGCGATCGGCCTGATGGCGGGCGGTTGCTCTTCGCAGATCACCCCTGATTCCGTTCGAGCCGACATGTCGCCCGAAATGGAAACGATTCAGTACACGCATCAGCAGCGATGCAACAACATCGCCCGCTCCATCGACACCACCACCCGTCAGATTCACGACGACTGGGATCGCATCTGGCTGGTCGATCAGCCGCTGCACCTGAGCTACATCCCGATTCCCTGATCGCAACTCATCCAACACCTGAACTCAAGCCTTCCGGCAATCGCCGGGAGGTTTTTTTATTGGACCTGGTTGTTTGCCTGTTTTTCACATCTTTCAAGGCGTGATGGATCTGGAATAGATTCTCTCCCTTCGCTCGCCGATGTATTGAAACAGGAATCTTCAATCGGGCGGCACTGCGATGGGTCCAACCCGATTCTGAGCGACCCGGAGTTTCGACGATATGAGTTTAACCTGCTCCAACCCGACTGAACCGCACACGGTTCTGGATTCGATCGCGCGGGCGGAACAGGATGAACGCAGACGCGAAAACGACCAACGTCGCGCCAGCCGCAAGACGGTTCGCGTCGAGGCGCTGATCAACCCGCTGCTCGATAGCGCGCTCACCGTTGATCCGATTCGCGTCAGCATTCGCGACATCAGCATGACCGGCATGGGCTTTCTCACCTCGGTTCCACTGCCGCCCGGATCGCTTTGGCGCATGGCCATGTTGGTCGACCGCCACACACTGGGACAGCAGGCCTTCACCGTGCGCCACTGCCGGGCTCTCTCGGCCGGCGTGTGCGTGATCGGTGCCCAGTTCTGCGTGGACCCGGCGCTCATTTCGCTGATGGGTCTGAAACTCAGCGAGTTGGTCGTCATTCGCTCGGCCGACGATCCGTACGATGTCGACTTCGTCTCACCGGAGAGCCTCGCCTGACGCGGCGGCGGCCGGCTCCTGCTCCACGGCAAAATAATCCTGAATCGCGCGAACGCCCCAGGTGCCCGCCTTCAGCGCTTCGATCGCCAGAACCGCCGCGGCCGCGCCGGTCGTGGTCGTCACCATCGGCACGTTGAACCGCACCGCCGTCGAACGCAGCCGGCCTTCGTCGGTGTTGATGCCCTTGCGCGTCGGCGTGTTGATGATCAGGGCCAGCTCTTTGTTCTTGATCAGGTCGATGCAGTTGGGCCTGCCTTCGCTGATCTTCTTCAGGCGTTCCGTGGCCACGCCGTTCTGTTCCAGGATGGTGCGCGTGCCGCCCGTGGTCACGACCGTGAAACCCATCTCCAACAGCTTCTTCGCCACCGGCACGATGGACTTCTTATCCGCGTCGCGCACGGAGATGAACACCTTGCCCCTGGTGGGAAGGATCGTCCCCGCCGCCATCTGACTCTTGGCGAAGGCGATCGGAAAGTCCGCGTCGATGCCCATCACTTCGCCCGTCGAACGCATCTCCGGCCCGAGGATCACATCCACACCCGGGAACTTGCTGAAGGGGAAAACCGATTCCTTCACCGAGGTGTGCGCCGGCGTGATTTCATTCTCAACGCCCAGCGACGCGAGCGATTCCTGGATCATCACCTTCGCGGCAATACGCGCCCACGACAGGCCCGTTGCCTTGGAAACAAAAGGCACCGTCCGGCTGGCGCGAGGATTGACCTCGATCACGTAAATCTCGTGACCGCCATCCTGCGCCCGCTTGATCGCCCACTGCACATTCATCAGCCCGCGCACCTGAAGCGCCTCGGCCAGTTGGCGCGATTGTCGTTTCAACTCTTCCACCACCCGAGGCGGTAACGAATAAGGCGGAATCGCACAGGCACTGTCGCCCGAGTGAATCCCGGCCTCTTCAATGTGCTCCATCACGCCGCAGACCAGGGCCTTGCCCCCGCCTTCGACGCCGTAGTCGGCAATGACATCAACATCACACTCGATCGCTTCGGAAAGAAACTTATCAATAAGGATCGGCTGATCGGCCAGATCGCTTGCGCCCAGCGCGATGTGGAAGTACTCGCGAAGTTGCTTGTCATCGAACACCGTTTCCATCGCCCGCCCGCCAAGCACGAAGCTCGGCCGAACGAGAACGGGATAGCCGATCTGGTTGGCGATCTGCACCGCCTCTTCGACGTTGTGCGCGATGCCGTTGACGGGCTGGCGGATGCCGAGCGACTTCACCAGTTCGCGGAAGCGTTCGCGATCGCCGGCCCGATCGATCGAATCAACACTCGTACCGATGATGGGAACGCCCGCCATTTCCAGCGCATGCGCCAGATTCAACGGCGTCTGGCCGCCGAACTGCACGATGACGCCTGCGAGCAGACCGGAAGAAGTGACGGAGTGACGGAGTGACGAAGTGACTGAGTCCGAAACTTCGTTACTTCGTCTCTTCGTCACTTCGTCACTTCGCGGGGCGAACGGTTGCCCGTTCAGCTTCTCGCAGATATTCAGGGCATCTTCAAACGTCAGCGGCTCGAAAAAAAGCAGATCACTCGTGTCGTAGTCTGTCGACACCGTCTCTGGATTCGAGTTGATCATCACCGCTTCGTAACCCAGTTCTCGCGCGGCAAATGCGGCCTGCACGCAGCAGTAATCGAACTCGATCCCCTGCCCGATCCGGTTGGGCCCGCCACCGAGAATCACGATCTTTTTCTTATCCGTCACGCGGACTTCATCGTCGAAGATCGCAGGCGTGCCGCCGGATTCGCCTTCGCGGCCGACCTGCCAGACCGGGCTTTCGTAGGTCGAATAGTAATAAGGCGTCGCCGCCTCGAACTCCGCCGCACAGGTATCCACGAGTTTGTAGACCGTGGCGATGCGCTGCTGCTGGCGGTGCCGGCGAACGGTAAGAATGTTCTCCGGCGAAATCTTGCCGAGATATAGGCCCGCGAGCTGAGCATCGCTGTAGCCCATCTGCTTCGCCTGGAACAGCACATCGCGCGGCATCTCTTCGAGCTTCGAATAACCGATGAGCACCTGCTCGAAATCCACGAGCTGCTTGATCTGATCGAGGAACCACGGGTCGATCATGGTCGCATCGTACACCTGCTCGATCGACCAGCCCATCTTGAAGGCGTAGCGAATGAAGAACAGCCGGCCTTGCGAAGGCACGTTGAGCTTGCGCTGAATCTTCTCCGCCTCGATCGGCCAGGAGGACTCGACGAGCTGCTCCGCGCCGCTGGTGTGGTTGGCCGCCTCGCGGAAGACGGAGCCATGACCCGCGCCCAGGCTTTCCAGCAGCACATCAAGCTGCTGCTTCGCGCTCGCGCTGAGCTTGGGATACAGCACGGGGTCGTGATAGAGAATCGAGACAGCCTGAAGCTCGGTGGCTTTCGTGGTGCCCGCAGCGTTCGCGGCGACCTTCTGCAAGGCCGGCAACGCGTTGGGATGTTTCTCCTTCAGCCAGGCGAGCGTCATGCGCATCGAGTTGAGCCAGTCGTCCTGCGTATCGAGCCCCAAGCCGAAGCGTTTGATTTCCATCGAACGCAACCCTTTTTGCAGGCTCTCCTTGAAGGTCCGGCCGATGCTCATCGCTTCGCCCACGCTTTTCATCTGCGTCGTTAGCGTTTCATCGGCCTCGGGAAACTTCTCGAACGTCCAGCGCGGGATCTTGGTCACGACATAATCAATCGTCGGTTCAAAGCACGCGACCGTCTTCTTCGTGATGTCGTTGGGCAGTTCCCACATCGAATAGCCCACCGCCAGCTTCGCGGCGATCTTCGCGATGGGGAACCCCGTCGCCTTCGAGGCGAGGGCGGACGAACGCGAGACGCGCGGGTTCATCTCGACGACGACCATCTCGCCTTCATCGGTGTCCGGCTTGGGGTTGATGGCGAATTGGATGTTGCAGCCGCCGGTCTCCACGCCGATCGCGCGGATGATGGCGAGGGAGGCATCGCGCATGCGCTGATACTCGCGGTCCGTGAGCGTCTGCGCGGGGGCAACCGTAATCGAGTCGCCGGTGTGAATGCCCATGGGGTCGAAGTTTTCGATTGCGCAGATGATCACGGCGTTGTCATCGTGATCGCGCATGACTTCGAGTTCATACTCTTTCCAGCCGAGGACGGACTGATCGATGAGCACCTGATGCGTCATGGAGGCGTCGAGCCCGCGCTTGACGATGTCTTCAAACTCTTCGCGGTTGTAGGCGATGCCGCCGCCGGTCCCGCCGAGGGTGAACGCCGGGCGGATGATCGCGGGCAGGCCGGTCATTTCCAGCACCGTGAACGCCTCGTCCATGGTGTTCGCCGTGGCGGCCTTGGGCATTTTCAAGCCGATGCCCTCGACGATTTCCTTAAAAATCTTGCGGTCTTCGGCGCGGTAAATGACTTCACGATTGGCACCGATCATTTCGATGCCGAATTTCGTGAGCACGCCATCATCAAAAAGTTTGCAGGCACAGTTGAGGGCCGTCTGTCCGCCCAATGTTGGCAGCAGCGCGTCGATGTGGTACGGGCCGTCCTTTTCCTTTTCGATGATCTTGGTCACGGCTTCGGGCGTGATAGGTTCGATGTAGGTGCGGTCGGCCATCTCCGGATCGGTCATGATGGTGGCGGGATTGGAGTTGACGAGCACGACCTTGTAGCCCTCTTCGCGAAGGGCTTTGCAGGCCTGGGTGCCGGAGTAGTCAAACTCGCAGCCCTGGCCGATGACGATGGGGCCCGAGCCGATGATGAGGATGGTCTTGAGGTCGGTGCGTTTGGGCATAGTAGTCATCTCGCTCCGCGCGGGCGGCACAGACCGTCAGCGGCAGGTGACGCGCAGGGTGGCGTCCGTCGGCCAGCCGCCGATCCGTCAACTCCACGCCTCGCGAGACATCACCTGATTGGGCGGAATCGTAGCGGAAATGCGATGGAAATTCCAAGCCATCGCCGGGTGCGAAACGGGAGGGCCAGTGAATCTCAAATCTCGAATTTCAAATTTCAAACGGCAGCCGCGACAGCCGCGCGCGGGGGCCACTGCGATGCGCCCCACAACTCAGCCGGCTCCTTGCCGTCCACGCAGATCACCTTGCACTTGTGCAGCCCGCGCGACGCGAGCTTGCCCATCGCCTTATCGACAAGCGTGCGCAGCAGGTCCGCATCGTCGTCGCGGATGATGACCGACAACTGGCGGGACTCGCTGGCCGGATCGAAACGGATGCACAGCGCGATGCCGACGATGTTCTCACCATCAGTGGCGATCAGGCTGGACTGGAGATCGAGCTTGGCAATGTCGATGGGCGGGGCGCTGACGCCGGCGGCCTGCGATTGCAGGAACGCGGCGGCACTGTCGCGGTCCGCGGGAATGCATTGGCGAATGAACAGACTCATCCTTTCCGTTATCGGATCGAATGAGGGGCGAGTTTGGTGGCGATCGCGGATTGCCGTTAGCGGTCGGGCCGAGTCCGCGAGGCCCACGTGTGTTGGATTCACGGCACGACCGAGCGCTGCGGGCGGAACAAGCGGGCCTCGCGGACTCGGCCGCGCCGCTAACCGGCAACACGACATCCCATCACGCCAGGCCATCACGCCAGGCCGAGGGCCGCCGCATCACGATCACTCAATACACTGCCGTCGCTGCGCGGTTTGACCGTGCCATCGCGCTTCCACGATCGCTCGCAGCGCGGCTCGCTTCGCAGATCCTGCAACTTCATCTCCTTCGCACCATCGACCAGCGCCAATCGACTGATGCCGCACAGGTCCGCCAGATCGACCCGTGCGAACTTCTTCAAGGCATCGCTCGCCGGCACCGCAAGCCCCATATCCAGCGGGTTCTCGATGTCGCTGCTCTTGCGCGACTCTTCGAGGAATTTCAGCCAGGCGTCACGCGCTTCGATCACAGCCGCCCAATCCGCATCACAGGTCACTGCCACGGGTTCGGGGAACAACTCCAGATGCACGCTCGCTTGCGCCTTCACATCCGACTTATGCAGCGCGGCCCACGCCTCATCAGCGGTATGCGGCTGAATCGGCGCGATCAGGCGGATGAGCGCGCTGGTGATCTCAAACATCGCTGTCTGCGTGCGCCGGCGGCGCGCACTTCCGGGGGCGTCGCAATAAAGTCTGTCCTTCGTCGCGGCGAGATAGACGGCCGACATCGTCTCGTTGCAGAAGTCGAAGATTGCTTCGCTGGCCCGGCGGAACTGAAACTTCTCGTACGAATCGCGCACGAGTTTGATGAGTTTGTTCAACTCGCTCATCGCCCAGGCGTCGAGGCTGGTTGCATCTGCCAAAGCCCAGGGATAGCTATCCCTGGGCTTTTCGTAGTCACCGAGATTGGAGAGCAGGAAGCGGATCGTGTTGCGCACCTTGCGGTAGGCTTCCCCCGCGACATCGAAGAAGGTTTTGTCCACCTTGATGTCGTTATCCGTGTTCAGCGTGGCGACCCACCACCGGCAGACATCCGCGCCGTAATCTTTCATCAGTGCTTCGACCTCGAGCGTGTTGCCGAGGGACTTGCTCATCTTTTTACCGTCCTTGTCGACCATGAAGCCGTGCGTGAGGACGTTCTTGAAGGGCGACCGTCCCGTCGCGCCGATGCCGGGCAGGAGCGAGGACTGAAACCACCCGCGATGCTGATCGGAGCCTTCGAGGTAAAGATCAGTGATGGGTTGTTGGGTTGTGTCATGCCCGAGGCCGCGCGTGCGGATGCAGGCGGCCCATGAGGAGCCGGATTCGAACCAGACGTCGAAGATGTCGGTGGCCTTCTCCAGCCGCTTGCGGCTTAGCGCGTCTGCGACCCAGGCCGGCGCATCGGCATCATTCGCCGAGTCGTAATCCGCCAACAACTCGTGGGCTTCGAGCTTGTACCACGCATCGGAGCCGTGCTTGCGCACGACTTCGCTGACAGCGAGAATGCTTGCCTTGGTCAGCAGAAAATCGCCTGAATTCGGGCCGAAAAACGCGGGGATCGGCAGGCCCCAGCTTCGCTGCCGCGAGAGGCACCAGTCCGGGCGCGACTCGAGCATGCCGCGCATGCGGTTGCGGCCCCATTCGGGGATGAACTTCACATCGCTCTCGGTTTCGCGCAGGGCGAGGTTGCGCAGCGTGGGCGTGCTGTCGTCGGCGTCATCGTCGTCGGTCCTCGCTGCGGGGCCAGTTAACTGGCCCGCGCCGGGAGTCGTCGCGCCAGGGATGGCGAGATCGACACCGAGGAACCACTGTTCGGTCGCGCGGAAGATCACCGGCGTCTTGCTGCGCCAGTCGTGCGGGTAGCTGTGCGAAAACGGGTGCGCGAAAAACAGGTGCCCGCTCTCTCGCAGCCTCTCGATGACGAGGTTGTTCGCCTCCCACACGCTCTTGCCTTGCAGCCACTGCGGCGCGGTCTGATCGAACGTGCCATCGGCCTGCACGGGGCAGTAGATCGGCAGCTTGTAGCGCAGGCCGGTCTGGTAGTCCTCGACGCCGTGCCCCGGCGCGGTGTGGACCATGCCGGTGCCGTCTTCGAGCGTGACGTAATCCGCGGTGACGATGCGGAAGCATTCTTCCTCATCACCCCTGTTGCCGGGCGGACAGTTCTCCACGAACGGATGTTTGTACTTCATGCCCGCAAGATTAAAACCTTCGACGTGGGCGATGAACTCATATTTCCCGACGCCGCCGATCTTCGCGACCTTCTCCGCCAGGTCTTCCGCCAGCACGATGAGCCGACCATCCATGCGCACCAGCGCGTAGCGGTAGCTGTCATGCACCGCCACCGCCAGATTCGCCGGCAGCGTCCAGGGCGTGGTCGTCCAGATCATCAGATGCACCGGCTCCGGGGGCTCCGGGGGCTCCTTGTGCAGGCTGGACTCTTCGCCTACGAACTCATCGAGCAGCCCATCGCGCGAACTCTCATCCATTTCAAAGAGCACGTAGACACTCGTGTCCTCGCGGTCTTCATATTCGAGCTCCGCCTCGGCCAGGGCGGTCTGGTTCGCAATCGACCAATGCACAGGCTTGAGCGCGCGGTACACCAGGCCCTTGCCGACGAGGTCAGCGAAGACTTCGAGCACCGCTGCTTCGTAGTCGGGGGCCATCGTGAGATAAGGATTGTCGTAGTCGGCGATCGTGAGCAGCCGCTGCATCTGGCCCATCTGAAGCTTGATGAACTTGGCTGCGTAATCCTGGCAGCGTTTGCGGATCTGAAGGGCGACCATGTCGCGGGCCTTGTCGCCCAGTTCCAGCATCACCTTGTGTTCAATGGGCAGGCCGTGACAGTCCCAGCCGGGGATGTAAGGCACGTCAAAGCCGGCCATCGTCTTGGTGCGCACGACCAGATCCTTGAGCACCTTATTGAGGAGATGCCCCAGATGAATGGAGCCGTTGGCGTACGGCGGGCCATCGTGAAAGACATAGCGCGGCTTGCCCTTGCCCGCGTCGCGAAGCTGCTGGTACAGCTTCTGCTCAGCCCAGCGCTTCTGGCTGGCGGGCTCGTTCTGCACGAGATTCGCCTTCATATTGAAGGTGGTCTTGGGCAGGTTCAAGGTGCTTTTGAAGGATTTTTTTTCGGCTTGTTCAGACATTCGGTCCTACTTCGGGTTGCGTGAGCTTGGCTCATTCGAGATTGCGTCGTGTGTTCACATAGAATATCGGCGTGCAGCAAGATGATCCATCTTCGACCCCCGGTTCCCCCGGTACCCCCGGTACCCCCGGTACCCCTGACCTTCCCTCCGCTCGGGATATGGAGGATTTACTGACCGGGCATCCGGCCCGTGGGACGCCACGCATCATGGCCTGGGTGCCGCTGGCTGTGCTGGCGGGCGTGATGGTCGTGGCGCTCTCCTCGTCGGATCCGCTGATGCAACTCCTCCCGTGGGTCGTGCTCACCGGCATGCTGCTGTTCATGTCCGCCCGCGTTAGGCGCATGCGCTCGCTCGAACGGCAGACGCATCGCGTGCAGGAACTGGCCATGCTCCGTCACCAGCGCGAAGCCCTCGACGCAGGCTGGGCGCTCCTCCCGCAGCTCACCGGCTCACTCGACCTCTACGCCCGCACCACTGCCCTGCTCGCTCACCTGCTCGATCAACTCAAAGCCTACGACTCGGCGATCGTGGGCTATGACTTCTTGATCGAACGCCTGCCGCAGGAACACCCCGCCAGCGTGCAACTGCGCGTGCAGAAAACAATCGTGCAACTCGAATCGGATCACCTGGCCGATGCGGATGACGGCCTGCGCAAGCTGCGCGCCCTTCAACAGCACCCCTCGGTCACGCCCGTGCAGGCTGCTTATCACTACGCCCTGCTCCTGCAAAGCGTGCGCACGCATCACTACGACGACGCCATCGCCATGGCCGGCGGCCTGCTGGACAACCTGCGGCCGCTGGGCGTCGATGCGGGCTACGGCCACGCCCTGCTCGCCTGGTCCTTCGCGGCTCATGCGGAACGACTGCGACTGCGCGAAGCTGAATCCCCGCAAACAAACGCGGGCGCTGGCGCACAAGAAACGCACAGCGAACTGATGCAGTCGGCGACGACCTGGTGGTCGAGCGCGACGCTGCTCCTGCCGGTGGCAGACCTGGCGCGAAGGCACGTTCACCTGCATGACTTTTCGCAGCGTCCGCCGATCGCCGCGGCCACGCAGTCGGCCGTGCCGCCTGCTGGGAACGCCTGAAATCCTCGAACGAACCGAATCACTGTGACCGAGATGATGCAGCAGAATGACAACACACCTGACGAACGCGACGACGCCAGCGGCAGCGAGCAGGGGCCGGCGTTGGCGCAGTGTCCGCCCTTCACGGCAGCGCGATTGCAGCGGCAACTGTTGATCGATCAGGCGATGCGCTTCGGCCTGGTGATGGTCATCGTTCTGCTGCTGGTGCCGACGATGGTGACGGCCCTGACCGATCGCGCCCTGGCGCAGCCGGAGTGGACCAACGCGGCGATGCTGGTGGCGCTGGCCGGTTGGCTGGGCATGGCGATGATCAACACGGGCGCAGCCCGGCGGCTGGCGCGGGCCACGCTGCTGATGGACTTCGATCACGAACGGGCCGAGGCTGAACTGGCAGGCGCGCTCAAGCCTTTGGCGCTCAACCGCACGCTTCGCATCCTGCTCTATCAACGGCTGGCGCTGCTGCGGCATCGGCAGGGCAACTACGCCGAGAGCGGCGCGATCTGTCAGGCGGTGCTCAATCAGCCGCTGGGCAAGGCCGAACACGTGCGCGTGCCGCTGCTGCTCATACTCATCGAGAGCCGACTCACCGAAGGCGACGGAGTTGCCGCCTACGCGGGCATCATGCAGCTTCGCGCCCGGCCGATCGCGCTGCTCGAATCGCTTCAACTGCTCGCGCTTCAGACGCGGTATGAAGTGCAACTGGGTTATGACGACTCGGCGCTGTCACGCATTGCCGAGAAAACGCGCATGGCTGAACTGATGCCCGCGCCGCAGTGCGGCGCGATGCATGCCATGCTCGCCGCCTCGGCACGACGCGCGTCGCGCGCGGGACTGGCGGCGTGGCTGCGCGGCCGCGCGGAACTCCTGTGCAGCAGCGAACAACTGCGCACCATCGATCATGTGTGGAAACCCGTCGCACCTGATGACGCCGATTAAATACGGCAGGCGAGTGAAGCCATCGATCCGGTTTGACCTGAGCGGCGTCTCGTTTGCCTATCTTCTCCAAGTTAACATCTGCACCTGTTTTTCACCACTTTTCCGCAGGATTTTCACCGTTTTTCCATCATCCCCCATTGCGTCGTGCGGGCGATTTGTGTTAGTCTGGTGACCTGTTGGTGGGATTCGTTCCCGCACATCCGCAGCTTTGCGTCGAAATTATTTTTGAGAATCGCGTCAGGACCTCGTGCAATAGCGTTGTCGTGATCAAAGCGGTGTTTCAACGGTGGAGCATTGTGCGTTTTGGAGTTGTCAGCAGACGGACGGGCGGTGGAATCGGAGTTAGATGTGATTTGTGAAACAGGCGACGTTTCACGCGGACGGGGCGGAGCGGGTCGAGAGGAAGAGGCATCCAGAACCCAGGGTGACGCAGTACTCACTCATCTCGATGGCGGCGATTCAAACTTTGAATCGCTTCCGCAAAAAGCAAAGGTAAAGAAAAACCCCGACCGGCCGTAAAACAGCCGGACGGGGCGGAGGAGAAGGAGAAAGAGAACAAGTTTAGGTGCGAGTCCGGCGAATGCTAAGGCCAATCGCAGACTCCGTCAATCCTTAATTACATAATTTACCATACCGCGGTTCGGGAATCAACAATAATTACTCGTCAAGGGGACAATCTCCAAAGCTTGGGGCGAGCCCGCAGGCTCTTCTCAACCGATCCGCTTTACCCATTCTTACTACGGCAGGCCTCCGGAAACGGTTCGAGCGGATCAGTCGATCCCTACAAATTTGAAGATCGGACGAATGCTTCTGTTTCCATTAAGGAATTACAAGAGGGCCTTCGCGATAGCCCGATCGGGGTATCCGGTTACCTCACGACATCGGAGCGAAACGGGCATCACTCCGCCACCGGTGCTACTGTAATCCATTGAAAGTACTACATTTAGACATGGCGCCCCTGCTTGTCGCTCCTAAGGGCGATCCGCCACGAACGCCGGCTCGGCCCTGCACAAAGTTGAACAATCCGCCCTTGAGTTCCAGACTCCCCGCAGCTTGGCCAACGAATCCACAGGCTTCCCCGCAACCGGCGGCCGAGTTCGGCCAGTTTGTCCTGACGAGCTCCGAAACGGGCGACTGATCAATCGCATGGGGCGTTTTGCCCTTTTGTGGGCGTTCGCCACGGCTTTCGCTCATCGACCCGGAAAAGGGCCCAACAATCAGGTTTTCCACAGGAAGATCACATTCAGACCTTGCCACCGCCTGACATCCGGTCAACCCCAGCGGCCCACGAGGAGTTGCTCGATGGCGTGCGCCACGCCGTCGCGGGTGTTCTCGTGCGTCGTGTATCGCGCGACCTTGCGGACCTGTTCGATGGCGTTGCCCATGGCAATCCCGCAGCCCGCGTTGGCGAGCATCTGCACATCGTTGATCTCGTCGCCGATCACCGCGATCTCCGCAGCCGTGATTCCGTGCGCCTGCGCGACCCACTCAATCCCGCGCCACTTGTCCACGCCTGCCGCGAACACCTCCAGGATGTGCATGCTCTCAGCCGGGTCAGGCATCTGCACCGCCTGGAAGCTGTGGAAGAACACCTGCTCGCCGAGGCGCTCACGCACGCGCTCTTTCGCCGGCTCCATGCTGTCGCGCCGGGCGACCACGCCGACCCGCAGCGTCCCCTGCAGATCATCCGCATTGACCTCACGCTGGTAATGCACCGTCGCGCCGCTCCGCTGGAACCACCACTGCGTGTTGGGCGTCAGGCTGCCGCGCCCGGTGATCAGATAATCGTGCCCGACGCTCGCCAGGTCACGATACACCAGCACCGCTTCGGGCATGTCCCTGAGTGCATCGACCAACTCCATCGCCACGTGCGGCTCGATCATCGCCAGATCCAGCGACTTGCCACCGCGCACGTCGCACACCGCCGCGCCCGTGACGAATACCCCCGGCGACGCCAACTCGCCCGCACTGCCCGCTGACGTGTGCGATCCATCTTTCCACTTCACACCGCCGAACACCGTCTCCAACGGCTCCTTTGCCTCGTTCCAGCCCCGGCCTGTGCAGGGCACGACCATCACGCCCGCCTCCAGGGCCCGGCGCACGGCATCACGATTGCCATCGCTCACCTTCCCGCGAGCATCCAGCAGCGTGCCATCAAGGTCAATGCCGATCAATCGATACTTCATCGCCATACTTTACCGGCGCGACTGACGTGCGGCGCGCCACGCGCCTGCAAATGCACCGAGCCCGGCTGATCATCACGACGCATCGTGACGGGCAGCCGGGCTCGGATTGATTCCATTCAGCATGCTTCAGGCCATTGCACCGAAGCACGAGTGCGTTCAGCCACCCGCCGGCTTGTTCTTATCTTCCTCGGCCTTCTTGTCGTCGGCAGCCTTCTTGTCGTCGGCGGCCTTCTTGTCGTCAGCGGCCTTCTTCTTCTCGGCTTCCGTCTGGCCGGCGGGAGTCGTGGTCGGGGCATCCTTCTTGCCACAGCCACCAATACCACCCAGGCAGATCACGGCTGCCACGGCGAGAATCTTGATCATGTTCATCGACATACTCCTAGTAAGGGAAACGGTGTTCAATGCATGCTGAGGTCGACACGCCCCAGACTTCTTTCCCGACATAGTAACCAAATCCACAATTTCGAGTCAATCACCCCTTGGACCCCCGCCCGAATTATTTCCCCATCAAGGCCGCGCCGGTGCTTTTCCCACCCCCTTCAGCGAACTGAGCCGCACCGCCTCCTCGCGCGCCACTTGCCCCTTTTCATCGCGAATTTGCAGGTTTATCAGCGGATCCTTGTCCGCCCAGTCAATCAAAATCGTGCCAAAATTCACCAGCCGATAATGCTCGCCCACCCGGTGTTTATTCACTTCGCCCACATTCCCGCCCGAGGGCACATTCAGGCTCGACGAGGTCACGTCGTACACCGGGTACCCCGCGCCGTTGTCCGGATCGTCCGTCGCCAGCTTGCTGATTTCCGCCAGGTGCCGATCGCCTGAAATCAGAATCACACCATTCGCCTTCGCCTCGCCGATCACCTTGAACAGCCGCCGCCGCTCCTGCGGGAAGTTCTCCCAGTACTCCCAGCCATGCTCCTGAGGCACCGCCTGCACGCTCGTCGCCACGATCCGCACCTCCGCCGGCTTACTCAGCTCCTGCGCCAACCACTTCCACTGCGCCTCGCCCAGCATCGTCAGCTCCGCGCGGTCATCCGCCACGTAAGGCCCCATGCCTTTCTTCTGCTCGGCCTTGGGCACCTTCTTGAGCGGGCTGCGGAAGTAGCGTGTGTCCAGCAGGATGATCTGCACGCGCTTGCCTTCAGGGCCGAACACCTTCGCGTCGTACACCCCCTCGCGCTTCCATCGCGGCGAATCCGTCGGCTCCTCAAAAAACTTCAGCATCACCTGCTGCGACTGGACCTTCATCGGGTACTCCGCCCCGCCGTCGTTCACGCCGTAGTCATGATCATCCCACGTCGCCCAGATCGGGCAAACCTTCTTAAGCCGCTGATAGCCTTCCATCGCGCCCAGCTTCTGATACTTGGCAAGCATGACCTCCATGTCTTCGGTGTCGGCGTAGATGTTGTCGCCGATGAAAAGGAAAATCTCCGGCTTCTGCTGGGCGACCGCATCCCAGATCGGCGCGGGCTTGTTCTCACGCATGCAGGAACCGAAGGCAATGCGCGTCATCGGCGCATCCTGCGCCGTGGCCGAGCATGCGGAGAGGGAGAAACTCCAAATCACAAGCACCAAAACACAAACAAATCGCAACGGAGAAAAAGACAAAATGGGAAAAAGCGCGGGGCGACGGTCGCTGCGCGGGGTAATGGCAGTTGAACCCGCGGCATTAAAACCCGCTGCATTTCGGCTTATTTTTTGATTGTTTTTCATCTTGGTTCCCTTGGAGCTTGTTTGTGATTTGGGGCTTGTGTTTTGAGATTTAAGCTTCTTCACGTCAACTTCTTCCCCAGCTCATGAATCTCTTCCGCATCCAGCACGCGATCGTTCGCTTCGAAGAGTGCCGCCACAGCCGCGCGGTGGATCTTCATCTTAGTCCCGCCCACGCCGATCGCGCCATAGGCGATCACGCCGTCGCGGTCCTTTTCCTTGTCCTGCGGATCGACCCCTTCAATACCCACCGGCGGCACCGCGTTCAGATCGATCATCACCTTCAGCGCCTTCGCCTCCTTGCGCACGGCAAGCGGGAGCAGCGTCACGCCGGCCGCGCCTGCGGCGATGACCAGCTCGACGCCTTCGAGCGCCCCGCGCAGATCCTTCTCAGCGCCCGTAGCCACGGCTGCGACCTGCTGACTGCCCACCGTCCGATTCAGATGCGCCACGATCGGCCCGGCCTTGTCCACGCTGCGACTGCCGAGCCTGACCGTCGCGCCCTGCCGGGCGAGAAGGCGCGCCACGCGCTGGCCAACGGGACCGGTGCCGCCGAGTACCAGCGCGGTGGTGTTGGCCAGGTCCAGGTGTCCCGCGGCACGAAGGACCGCCGCGGCCGCGGTGGTGTTGGCGCCGCTGGCATCGAGCATCACCGAGCAGCGCAGCGGGCCGAAGTAGGTCTTGACGACCTTGGCGAGAATCGCTTCGCCGCTGGCGACATCGCTGCCGCCGATGAAGAAGGCGGTGTGCGCCAGGTCGGCAGGCCCGCGCGTGAACATCGCGCCGTACACCAGCCCCTGCACATCGCCGGGCGTGACGTTGCCATAGGCGAAGATTTCCTCCGCCCCGGCATCAACCGCGACGACGCGATCGAACACACTCGGATGCGGATCCGAGTCGAGCTGAATCAGGATTTTCCGTTTGGTGCTCATGGTCAGCAGTATGAAGGTGAAAGGGTCGTGTGCCAAGCGCGGGTGTTTCAGGGTTTTCCAGCAGTGTCCGGGAGGCGAGGTGGCCATTTGTCTACCACCCCCCTCCCCCTCTGGTGGCCATTTGCGTTTAAGTCTTGTGTTCATGGGCGTTTAGCAAATGTCTACCTCGTGTCTACCCTGTGTCTACCTTGTCTACCTATGTGGTAAGTGTTTGTTTTTGAGAGGCTTATAAATGTCTACCTTTTGTCTACCTCGTGTCTACCTCGTGTCTAGTAGACACCGGTTTGGGCGAGCGTGCGGTCAGGTCGGGGCAAACCGATCGCGCTGTCGCCGGGAGGCGGATGAAGTGCTAACGTTTACCTTACTAAGTGTATTGCTTGGGTGTATGCCCGCGCTGCCCGTGCATTGGCCGGCCCCTCTGGTTCACCGCACCGGGTGGCAAAACTTCCGGGGATGCGCGGCTTCGTGCGGCAACGGGTTTCAGCCGCGAAGCGGCGACATCAGCGTAGCCCCGGACGTGAGTCCGGGGTGAACGGCGGTAGGTCGTGTCCAAGCCCC
>JBBDXA010000180.1:11781-19532 GCA_040902585.1 Phycisphaeraceae bacterium | reverse complement strand
CCCCCGGCACCATGCACATCCACGACATGAACGCCACCATCCTGCACCTGTTGGGAATCGATCACAAGAAGCTGACGTATCGGTATCAGGGCCGGGATTTCCGTCTGACGGATGTGCATGGGCATGTGATTGAGGAGTTGCTGGCGTGAGCGAATTGCTTTCGTTTCGAGTCATATGAGGCATGTTTCTGTTCTCGGAGGTAAACATGAAGACCTGCATCGCGTCTCTAATATTGGCGGCAATGTGCTTTGCGGCGGGTGAAGGCTCCGAGCCGAAGCATCCTGAGGCTCGTGGCGCTGTAGCCGAGTATGAGCAACAACTCAGATACGCAGCGGCTCAGCGTGAGTCCGCCTTGGAGAAGGCGCAGAAGGATTTCGAGTTGGCGGTCAGTGGCGCGCGGCGTGACTACGTTCTACGCCTACGCAAAGCACTGGCCGCTGCCCTCAAGGGTCAAGACCTGGATGATGCCAATCGAATCAACGCCAAGATCAAGCAGGCCGAAGAGGAAGCAAAGACTGGGAGTGTTCCTGGCGCGGATGAGGGGAAGAAGGTACCAGCCGGGAACGAAACCAAGCCCGTAGAGAAGAAGGACGATCCTCAGGTGGCGAAGCTGCGAGGGATCCTCGTGTCGAAGAAGTGGGAACTCGGTGGGGCTCCCGCGAAATTCATTCTGTTCAATGCCGACGGGTCGGCCCAGACAGCGACCCATGGCGACTTGAAGTGGAACGTACAGAACGACGGTGCCGTGGTGGTTTGGCAGCCTTCCGATCATGTTGCTCTGTTTCGATTCGACCCAAAAACCGAAACTTTCAGCGGGCGTTTCTTCCTCAGTGCAAAGGCGACGCTCAAGTGATGAAAGGGAGCGTTCATTTGTCGCCGGGTCACGGAGGCTGAAGGCACGGCGCGATCCCCGCCCGGGAGATCCTCCGCCCTCAAGGGCAGCCATCTCCGCCGGTACCAAGAACCGGGGCTCGCAGAGAGGCTCCAGTCCCACCCGCACGGCGACCCACTCGCCGGAGTCGAGCGACATATTCAAATGGCGTTGCTTGGCCATATGGGCGATCTGGAACATCCTTGCCAGCCCTAAAGACATTCTTAGTCATAACGCCGACAACGAACCCACGCTGGTCAACTAATGGCGATCCACTTAGCACTACAGCGCACCTTGTTCGGCGGAAGTTTCGGGCTTGATCGATCATCACAAGGCCTTTTCGATGTTTTTGCCTTGCTGGTTCCTGGCAGACTCAGACATTGATTTCGCCGAACGCGGGATCGCAAAATGCCTCGCAACCGTTGCCTGAAACGTCAGTTACGCGGACTCCTCAAGACTTAAGGTGCGCTGTAGTGCTAAAGCACAGGTCGCAGGTTCGAATCCTGCCGGGCGCATTGAATTGTCATCTCTCAAATGCCCGTCTCTTTGGACGACAGCCTTTCATGCGATATATTTCGGCTCCGGTTCGATTCGCGGCCATCTTCAATGGGGATCATCTCGTGACCATTTCCCGGCTTCATCATCGTTTCAGCCCGAGCGTCATCGCCATCGTGTTGCTTGCAATCGCGTTGCCCTTCATCAACGGCTGCGCGAAACAAGGGCGTTGGACCCGCGCGGACTACAGCGTGAGCTATGGTCTGCCGCTGCTGGAGCGTAGGACGCTTTCCCATCCCGTGATCGCCACGGACATGGAGAATCTCTCCGCGCGAATCTATCTCGTTGCCGACAATCAGCGTCACGAACTGCTCGGCAACAGCGTCGAACTCTTTCGCACCTCAGGCAGCGACATGCATGTGTCGGGCAGTGCCATTCGTCCGCCGCAGCTCGATCTCTTCGGACAGGATCTGTTGACTGAAGCGCTGGCGATGGCGGATGGATTTGTCCTGCACCTTGGTGATGCATGCGATAATTCCAACACAGGAGAGTTCGTCCGCTTCCCATGCGACATGCGGCTCGCGCGGCACGGATGGGCCATGGCACCGGGCAATCACGACGGATTCTTCTTCGGCAACTCCAGCCGCACCATCGCAAGCCTGATCAAGGAATGGAACAACTCGGCTGAGACCTATGAAGCGGAAGGCGCGAAGTTCGCCAGCCAGGCGATGCAGAAGGATCGCTACGTCAGCTTTTACCTCGCGTCCCTCATCCTGCAGGACGCGGTCTGGAGCGGTCCGCTGGCGACGGCGTTGGGGCCCGAGTGCGAGAAGCGATTTGCGAGTTGGACGCGCAAGGGCGGCGCAGCGGGCGCGAATACAGGGGCGCATTCGTTTGTCGAATTCTGGAATGTGCTGCTGAATCTTCAGGAGGAGGTGTACAAGGCGGCGGAGTTGACCGGTGATCAGAAGCATCATGAATTCGTGTTGCCCAAGGAACTGGTCCGGCCCGGCGAGCCGCACATCCGCCGCATCGCCTGGCAGATCGACAAGAGAAACGTGTGGAAGTCGTTCATCGTGCAGGAGGTGGACATCAGCGAAGCGCCCGGCGCGACGGCCAGCGCGACGGTGAGTACACCGCCCGCCGCCCGCCCGCCGATCAGCCTTCTCCTTCTCGACAGTTCGCAGTACGGCGTTCAGCCTTCGCTCGACCACGCTTTATTCAGCGTGTTCCGCACGCTCCTGTCGTTTGGGATGTACGAAGTCCAGGTGGCGGGACTTCACGGCAACATCCTCACATCGCAGGAGAATGTCGTGAACGGTTTTATGAAGACCATGAAGGAGGAAGGTCGAGGCTGGATTGTTGCATCGCATCATCCTTATGCCGACCTCGGCGTCGCCTCGACTTCCCGCTTCGATCGCATCCGCGACGCGGGCGGCATTCCACTCACGCTCTCGGCCCACACCCACGCCGGTGAGATTCGATGGAATCACGATGGCGATCACGAAGGTGCCTGGCTGGAGATCAATGTCGGTTCGATGCTCGATGCCCCGCCTGAGTTTCGCGATTTTCAAGTTCACCGCATCGGCAACCGAATCGCCGTCGCGAGCCGCCGTCAGCAGATGGAGCGCGTGCTGCGGCAGCGCGGGTTGATGGAGGATGACCTTCCCTCGCTTCGCCCCAGCCCGGGCGATCCGGACTATTACCTGAACTATCAGCAAGGCTCGTGGGGCACAGCCGCGGACACCGATTTCGCCGTCAAGAAAATTCTCCTGGCGGCTTACCTCAGGATGTTCCGTCATCTGGAGGCGGATGATCCGGACCAGACCGGCACGTACTGGCCGGACGGGCCTGACGGCACGCGGCTTCGCAGTCACAAGGAAGTGACCGCGACCGCCGAGCGCGTGCTGGCTGCTGCGCAACCCGCCGATGGCGACAAGCTCACCCGGTTCTTGTACGAGCTGCGTGAGTTCGATCGAACCCGCAAGTACACGAAGGCAGGTTTGGCCCGTCTGCGAACCTATCGCCTCAGCCAGGCGGTCTGGGCCAGTCGTGTGGAACTGACCACGCGCAAGAGGCACACGCCGCAGGTCGATCCTGATCTTTCGTTCTTCATTCTTCCGCCACCGCTGGCGAAGTGATTGGTTATGAATTGGCGGCGATGGAACCGGCTTTTCAGAGCGGGCAGCGGAGAATCGCCCTGCGCGGTTATATTGGATGTTCGCACAGACCTGCATCGTTCACTCGGAGTCGCCCCATGCTCGATCTTCAAGGCAAAGGCAAAGCCCATACCTGCAACGGCCAGACCCGCCGCGACTTCCTTCAGGTCGGCACGCTCGGCGCCATTGGCCTCTCGCTCCCCTCGTTCCTCCACGCCAAAGAAGCCGGCCTCCTCAAGCGCGACCACGATGACCGCGCCTGCATCATGATCTTCAACCTCGGCGCCCCCAGCCAGATCGATACCTTCGATCCCAAGCCAGATGCGCCCGCTGAAATCCGTGGGCCGTTCAGCACCATCAAGACGAAATCCAAAGAGATTCAGCTCACCGAAATCCTTCCGCTGCACGCGAAGATCGCCGACAAGTTTTCACTCGTGCGGTCGTGCTATCACACCGGCGCGGCTGTCCACGACGCGGGCTGGCAGATGATGCAGACCGGCCGGCTCTTCACCGGCGGGGTGCAGACGCCGCACGTTGGCTCCGTGGTCAGTCACCTGCGCGGCAGGCGCACCGATCTGCCTCCCTTCGTTGTGTTGCCCGAGCTCATGGGCCGCGGCGGCGGCAACCTGCCCAATGGTCAGGCCGGCGGTTTTCTCGGTAAGGCCAACGATCCCTTTTCGCTCGATGCCGATCCGAGCAAGCCCAACTTCCAAGTGCCCGATCTGCTCCCTCCCAAAACCATCGGCACAGCCCGGCTCGAGCGCCGCAAAGCCATGCGCGACATCGTCGATCAAACCGTGAACAATTTTGAAGCCACGGAGAACGCGGATCTATTAGACAGCAACTTCCAGGCCGCGTTCCGCATGATGACCAGCAAACAGGCCCGTGAAGCGTTTGACCTCTCCAAAGAAAAGCGCGAGGTGCGCGAGCGTTACGGCCTCAACCGCTTCGGCCAGTGCTGCCTGCTCGCGCGAAGGCTCGTCGAAGCGGGCGTGCGCTTCGTCACCATCAACACGTTCCTTACCGTGTTCGACATTATTTCCTGGGACATTCACGGGTCCAAGCCCTTCGCTTCCATCGAACAGATGAAAACAATCGTCTGTCCGATGTACGACCAGGGCTACAGCGCGCTCATCGAAGACCTCGACCAGCGCGGCATGCTTGACTCCACGCTCGTGACCAACATCGCCGAGTTCGGCAGAACGCCGCGCATCAATCCGGCCGGCGGGCGCGATCATTGGCCGCAGTGTTTCACGGTCGGCTTCGCGGGCGGCGGTGTGCAGGGCGGACGCGTGATCGGCAAGAGCGACCCCATCGGCGCGACGCCTGCGGAAAAGCCTGTCGATCCGGGCATCGTGGCAGCGACGATTTTCCATAGCCTCGGGTTCGACACCGAATCGCACCTGCCCGGCCCGGCGGGAAGGCCGTTCCCGCTGGTGGACTTCGGCAAAGGGCCGATCAAAGAACTGTTTACCTGAGCAGGGGAGTTTCTAAGGAAAGCAGGAAGCAAGGAAAGCAGGAAGGAACGTAGCAGAAAATATTCAAGCTCCGATTCCTTTCCTCCCTTCCTCTTTTCCTGCTTTCCTTAGAAACTCCGACTGGATCAAGACAGGACGCAAGGCTCCATGAAGATAAGAACGCACAGTGATCGCACGTGTTGCCCCTTCGCGATGATGGTGGTGCTGCTGATCGCCGCCGCGCCGACCGCGTTCGCTGCCGAAGGCATCACCATCCTGCCGCGCGAGATATCACTGCACGGTCCCGCTGGATCGCAGCCGTTGCTCGTCGTGCGCGTGGTTGATGGCGAAGTCGTCGCCCAGGTGCAGGACGGATTGGAGTTCGCATCGAGCGATTCCAAAGTCGTGGTGATCGAAAACGGCATACTGCAACCCAAAGGCAACGGCAGCGCGATCGTTGCCGTGAAGCTCGGCGGAAAGTCAGCCGAGGCGAAGGTCACGGTCGCCGCGTTCGATCAGCCGCCGGCGTGGACGTTTCGCAATCACGTGCTGCCCGTTTTCGCCAAGGCCGGTTGCAACTCCGGGGCGTGCCACGGAGCCCTGGCGGGCAAAGGCGGATTCAAACTTTCCCTACGCGGCTACGCCCCGATGCAGGATTATTTCACGATCACCAAACAGGCCCGCGGCCGGCGGGTCGAACTCGCGGACCCCGGCCGCAGCCTGATTCTCGCCAAGCCCAGCGGCGCGATCGCCCACAAAGGCGGCACGCGGTTTGAGGTGAACTCGCGGGATTATGAAGTGATCGCTGACTGGATCGCGCGGGGTGTGGTGCCGCCGGGCGAGGCAGATGCGAAACTCACGCGCGTCGAAGTGTTGCCTGACCGATCGAAGCTTCAGCCGGGGCAGGACATGCAGCTGCTCGTGCTCGCTCACTACTCTGATGGCCGCGTCGAGGATGTCACGCGCTGGGCGAAGTTCAGCAGCGCCGATGAAGCGGTGGCGCGCGTCAGTGAGGGCGGCAATATCAGCATCATCGGCCACGGCGAAGGTGCGGTCACCGCGTGGTTCTCCAGCATCATCTCCATCGCCCGCGTCACCGTGCCCTATGACAACAAGGTGGCTGCTGAGGTCTACACGAAGGCCCCGCGGCGAAACTTCATCGATGACCTCGTGCTCGCCCAGCTTCAGCGGTTGAATCTTCCGCCTTCGCCGCAGGCAGATGATGCGACCTTCGTTCGACGCGTCTATCTCGACACCATCGGCACGCTGCCGACCGCAGACGAAACGCGAGCCTTCCTCGCTGACGATGCGAAGGACAAACGCGACAAACTCATCGACAAGCTCCTCGCCAGTGGGCAGTTCACCGACTACTGGACTTACAAGTGGTCGGACATTCTGCTCATCAGCGGCACCTCGCTGCGGCCTGAGGCGGTGAAGGCGTATTACCAGTGGACGCGCAAGCATGTCGAGACGAACACGCCGTGGGATGAGTTTGTCAAGCTCATCGTCACCGCCCAGGGCAGCAGCTTCGAGAACGGCGCGACGAACTTTTATGCTTTGCATCAGTCGCCCGAGGAGATGACCGAGAACGTCAGCCAGGCGTTCCTCGGCCTCTCGATTGCCTGCGCCAAGTGTCACAATCATCCGCTGGAGAAATGGACGAACGATCAGTACTACGCGATGGCGAACCTGTTTTCGCGCGTGCGCGCCAAGGGCTGGGGCGGTGACCCCCGCAACGGCGACGGGCTGCGCACGCTGTTCGTCACCAGCACGGGTGAACTCACGCAGCCCAACACCGGTAAGCCGCAGCCGCCGACACCGCTCGATGGCGAGGCGATTCCTTTTGATGCGAGCGAAGATCGGCGCGTGCATCTGGCGAAGTGGCTCACGGCACCGGACAATCCCTACTTCGCGCGGGCAATCACCAACCGCATCTGGGCGAACTACTTCGGCACCGGCCTCGTCGAAACCATCGATGACATGCGGGCGACGAACCCGGCCAGCAACGAAGCCCTGCTGGCGGCCGCGGCGAAACATCTCGTCGATGCGAAGTTCGATCTCAAATCGCTCATGCGGGCGATCCTGCAATCCGAGACCTACCAGCGCAGCAGCATGCCTCTGCCCGGCAACGCGGCCGAGTCGCGTTTCTATTCGCGCTACTACCCGCGCCGCCTGATGGCGGAGGTGCTGCTCGATGCCGTCTCGCAGGCGACGGACGTGCCCACCGAGTTCAAGGAGATTCTCTTTCCCGGCGCGGATCGCAACAAGACGGATTTTTATCCCAAAGGCACGCGGGCGATTCAGCTTTTTGATTCGGCGGTCGCTTCGAACTTCTTGAAGACTTTCGGCCGCAACCCGCGCGAGATTACTTGTGAATGTGAACGCTCGAATGAGCCGAGCATGGTGCAGGTGCTGCACATTTCCAACGGCGACACGATCAACGACAAGCTGGCGGCGAAGGAAGGGCGGGTGGCGAAGCTGATCGAGGCGAGCAAGTCGGACAGCGAATTGATTGATGATGTGTACCTCACGTGCTTATCTCGCACGGCGACGGAGAAGGAGAAGAAGGCGTTGCTGGCGATTCTCGATGGCGCGGCGAAGGAGGAGCGGCGGCTGGTGGTCGAAGATTTGTTCTGGGCGATCATGAGCAGCCGGGAGTTTCTGTTTAACCACTGAAAGTACGGAAGACACGGATGGGATTGAACCTGAACACGTTGCGATGGATGTTGATGGTTGTGACGCTGTGCGCCGCGGCGGGGGGGGGGGGGG
>JBBDXA010000180.1:0-11771 GCA_040902585.1 Phycisphaeraceae bacterium | reverse complement strand
GGCCCCCCGCTGGGTCTCCCGATGCGCCCGATTTCGCGAAGCACGTCGCCCCGCTCCTGAAAAAATACTGCGCCGGTTGCCACAACGCGGACGATGCCGATGGCGACCTGATCATGGACACCTTCGCGCTGCTCATGAAGGGCGGCGAGAACGGCGCAGTGATCAAAGCCGGTGACAACGACGCGAGCCTGCTCATCAAAGTGCTCACCGGCAAGTCGAAACCGAAGATGCCGCCCAAGGACAAGCCCGCGCCGAGCGCTGACGAAATCGCGATCCTGAAGAAGTGGATCGATGCCGGCGCCAAAGGCCCGGCGGATGGCACGGTGCCCACGCTCGATGTGCCTTCCATCAAGCCGCTGACGAAGAAGTCGCAGCCGATTACGGCCGTGGCGATTTCGCCGGATGACCAATGGCTCGCGGCCGCGCGCTTTGGCGTGATCGAACTGCACGCACCGGATCTGCGCAGCGTTCACAGCATTGGGGTGCGCGACGGCAAGATCAATTCGCTCAGTTATTCGCGCGACGGCAGCAAGCTCGTCGCCGCGACAGGTGTGGCCGGTCTGTATGGCCGGGCGGTGATCATTGACATGAAACAGGCGAAGGTCGTGAGCGAAGTTCAGGGTCACCGCGATGTGATGTACGACGCGGTGTTCAGCCCTGATGGCAAACTGCTGGTGACGTGTTCCTACGACAAGAAGATCATTGTTTGGAACGCCGAGACGGGTGCGATGGTGCGCGAGATCGCCGGTCACAACGACGCGGTGTATGACCTGGCCTTCCACCCCGACGGCAAGGTGCTCGCCAGCGCCAGCGGCGATCACACGGTCAAGCTCTGGCGCGTCAGTGACGGCGAGCGACTGGACACACTGAATCAGCCGCTGGCGGAACAAAGCGCCGTGCTGTTCAGCCCGGATGGAAAGCAGATCATCGCGGCGGGCGCGGACAACCGCATCCGCGTCTGGCAATTCATCTCGCGCGAGAAACCTGCGATCAACCCGCTGCTGCACGCGCGGTTCGCCCATGAAGGGGCAATTGTGCAACTGGCGTTTTCGCGTGAAGGTTCGCGACTGATCTCAGCGGCTGAGGACGGCACCATCAAGCTGTGGGAAACGAAGGGCTACACGCAGGTCCATGCGTACGAGACGCAGCCGGATGTGCCGGCCGCGCTGGGTGCTTGGGCCAAGCGTGATTTGTTTAACGTCGGTCGAATGGATGGATACTTCGACCAGTTCACTATCAAACTCGACGCGACCGCGACGACGGATTCGATCGCTGACCTTGTTCCCAAAGCTATCGCCGATACCGCGATGCAGATGCTCGACGAGCGCGAGCCCAACGACACGCCCGGCACCGCCATGAAGGTCGACCTGCCGGCAATGATCAAAGGCGTGATTCACAACAACGCAAAGGACGCCGCGTCGGATGCGGACTTCTTCCGCTTTCATGCCAAGGCCGGCGAGCAATGGATCCTTGAAGTGAACGCTGCCCGCAGCAAGTCGCCGCTGGATTCGAAGATCGAAGTACTCGACAGCGAAGGCAACCGCATCGAGCGCGTGCGCCTTCAGGCCGTGCGGGATTCCTACTTCACCTTCCGAGGCAAGGACTCGAGCACGAGCGATGACTTTCGCGTGAAGAGTTGGGAAGAGATGGAGCTGAACGAATTCCTCTACGCCAACGGCGAGGTGGTGAAGCTCTGGCACTACCCGCGCGGGCCGGACTCCGGCTTCATGGTGTACCCCGGCAGCGGCGCTCGGTACAACTACTTCGACACGACGCCGCTGTCGCATCCGCTGCACGAGCCTTGTTACATCGTTCGTCCGCTCCCCGCCGGGGCGACGCCGCTGCCCAACGGGTTGCCCGTATTTCCGATCTATTTCGAGAACGATGACGATTCGAATCGTCGTTTCGGCGCGGACTCGCAACTCACATTCACCGCGCCGCGCGACGGTGAGTATCTCGCCCGTCTCACCGATGTGCGCGGCTTCCACGGCGAAGCTTACAAGTACACGCTCACCATCCGCCCGCGCCGGCCGGACTTCAATGTCTCCATTCAAGGCGCGAACCCGAAAGTGAGTGCCGGCAGCGGGCGCGAGTTCACCGTGAAGGTCGATCGGCTCGACGGCTACGACGGCGAGATTCGCGTCGATATCAGCGGCGCGCCGCCAGGCTTTCGCATCACCAGTCCGATCACAATCGAAGCGGGACAGGACTCCGCGTACGGCGCGATCCACGCCTTGCCCGATGCCCCTGAGACGACGGCTGAAAACAGCAAGGCGACGAAGGCCACGGCAAAGGCGATGGTCGAGGGGAAAGAAGTCTTCAAGACGGTGAACAATCTCGGTGAGATCAAGCTGGAAGGGAAGCCGAAGCTGCTGGTGATGATCCTGCCGAAGGACGATGCGAAGGCGGGGAGTGCGAAGCCGGCAAGCGGCGAGGCGGATGCGCCGCTGGAGCTGACGATTGAGCCGGGGCAGACGATCGAGGCGATGGTGCGCGTGGAGCGCAACGGGTTTGACGGGCGCGTGGAACTCGGCGGTGCGGATGCGGGTCGCAATATGCCGCATGGTGTGTACGTAGACAACATCGGCCTGAGCGGGTTGCTCGTGGTGGAAGGAGAGACGGAGCGGACGTTCTTCATCACGGCTGCTTCATGGGTGAAGCCGACGTCGCGACTGTTTTACATCCGCGCGAAGGTGGAAGGCGTGCAGGCATCCTGGCCGGTGCTGCTTCACGTAAGAGATGGGAAATGACGATTCTTGAAATACCTCTCAGTGCTGATACCCCGACGGCTCGGCGGATCTCGCCATCGGGCTTGATTGAATCACACCTCCAAAGGAACCGCTGATGACTCCCATGACCAGTACTCGCCGTTGCTTTCTTCGGGGCGCTGCTGCGGCGATGATGATGGCTCGCACTCCTTTTGCGGTTGCTGCCGATGACCCCATCGCCTGGCACGATCCCAAAGACACCGGCATCGAAGGCAAAGGCTGGAGCGAGACGAAGCGGTTTTACGATCGCCTGCCGGGCAAGGCTGAAGGCGTGGTGCGCGATGCGGTGTGGGGGCTGAGCCGGCACTCCGCGGGGATGTGTTTCGATTTTGAAACAGATGCGACGACGATCAGTGCGCGGTGGTCGCTGCTCTCTGCGAGTCTCGCCATGCCGCACATGCCCGCCACCGGCGTGAGCGGATTGGACCTTTACGCGCAGGATGAGAAGGGCGTGTGGCGATGGGTGTCGGTCGCCAAGCCCTCGGCGCAGAATAATGAAACAACGCTCATCAGCGGCCTGAAGCCTGGCTCGCGCCGCTATCGCGTCTACCTTCCGCTCTACAACGGAACGGAGTCGGTCCAGATCGGCGTGTCTAAGGATGCGGCGTTCAAGATGCACAAGCCGCGCGCGGAGAAGCCGATTGTTTTTTATGGCACGTCGATCACGCACGGTGCCTGCGCCTCGCGCCCCGGCATGCCACACCCGGCGATCCTCGGTCGCTGGCTCAATCGTCCGGTGCTCAACCTCGGCTTCTCGGGCAACGGCAAAATGGAAAAGGAAGTCGCCGAGCTGTTGGCGGAACTTGATCCGTGCATTTACGTGATTGACTGTCTGCCCAACATGGACGCGAAGCTGGTCACGGCGAACACCGAGCCTTTAGTGAAGATTCTGCGCAAGGCCCGGCCGACGACGCCGATCGTACTCGTCGAAGACCGCAGCAACACCAATGCAGTCTGGCTGCCCGCGCGACAGGCGCATCATGCGGCGAGCCGGGCCGCTCTGCGCAAAGCCTTCGACCATCTCACGGCTGACGGCGTCAAGCATCTTTCCTACATCGAAGGCGAACCGCTGCTGGGCGATGACGGCGAAGCGGCGACGGACGGCTCGCACCCTTCGGACCTGGGCTTCATGCGGCAGGCGAAACACATGCACAAGGCGCTTGAGCCGTTGCTGAAGCAGTGATGAGGTTGCGAGTAAGTCTCAAGAAGAGTGATGTGCGACCGAATGTCGATGATTCGATGCAACTTTGTTTGCAGGATGAGCAATGTAGTGTGCATGCGGGCGCTGCCGGGGAGCGTTGTGATGTAGGGTTAACCTGATGCTGGGCATTGTGGACGATGGCGGCGCGAGGCCGTTGGTATGTGAGGACCACGCGCCGCGGAACAGTGGAGCACCGTCCCGGCAGGGCGGTGCTGGCAGGAGTGGAGCACCGTCCCGGCAGGGCGGTGCCAGTGGCGTCCGGTTACGCTAGCTTGCACCACCCTGCCGAGATGGTGCTCCAGTCTCACAAGCGTTCTTAGAGTTCAAAGGAAGATTCGCATGGCCATGCTGAATCGTCGTCGGATGCTGCGGGTGTCGTTGGGCGGCCTGGGCGCGCTGGGCCTGGCGGGGGCCGGCCTGGCGGGGTGGGCGACGCTGCCCAGGCGCGGCAGGGAGGCGGAAGGCACTTTACAAACAGTTAGACAGTCCTCGCGGGCCCTGGGCACCGATGTGAGCATCACGGTGCTGCATGCGGATGTCGCGCAGGCTGAGCGGGCCATCGCCGCCGCCTTCGCCGAGTTGGATCACGTCGAAGACTTGATGAGCATCTATCGCCCGCACAGTCAGCTCTCGCAACTCAACCGCCAGCGCGTGCTGAAGGAGCCGGATGCGAAGCTGCTGGAGGTGTTGCGATACGCCAACGATCTGTCGCATCGCACCGGCGGGACGTTTGATGTGACCGTGCAGCCCTTGTGGAACCTCTACGCGCAGGCCCACCGCGCGAATAGTCTGCCTGATGCGAACGAGATAGCCGCGGCCCGCGCGAAGGTGAACTGGCGACGGGTCAGTGTGTCGCCCACAGAAGTGCGCCTGCTCGATGAAGGCATGGCGATCACGCTTAACGGCATCGCCCAAGGGTACGCTGCGGATCGAGTCGCCGCGGTCCTGCGAGCGCACGGCATCGTGCATGCCCTTGTCGACACCGGCGAACTCGGCGCGATCGGCGGCAAGGACGCGAACGAACCGTGGCAGGTCGGCATCCAGCACCCGCGCGAGGTCGATGCCTTCATCGCCCTGGCCGCGTTGAAGGACCGCTGCCTGGCGACGTCGGGCGACTACGCCACCACTTTCAGCGCTGACCGCACCAGGCATCACGTCTTCGACCCGCGCACCGGCTCTTCGCCCACAAGCTATATGAGCGTGTCCGTCGCCGCCCCGACCGCGATGCAGGCTGATGCGCTCTCCACCGCGCTCTTCGTGCTGGGCATGGAGGAAGGCCTGGCGCTCATCGAGCGAACGGAGGGCGTCGATGCGCTGTTCGTGCTTGCGGATGGTTCAACCCGATGCACCGCGCATTTTCCGGCACCATCTCCGCCGCCGGGGGAGGGGAGAGGGCTGGGGTGAAGGCACGATCGCACGGTGTCACGCGAATGACCGCTGATGTTCCTTCTATATAGACCACACGGAACAGCTCACATGCCTGCTGCGAAACCATCGAATCGGAAAATGACATACCCACCGCATCACGGCCTGCGTGGTCGTTTCTGTGCCCTTTTGTTGATCGTTCTCCTTGCTTCGCCCGCCTTCGCCGACTCCATCGAATCGCTCTCGGGCACCGTCATTCAGGGCAAGATCGTCTCGCGTGATGACAAGTTCGTCGTCATGGATGTCGCGCTCGGCGGTAAGACCGTGCAGCGAAAATACGGCCTGAGCCTGATCCGCGCCATCATCATCGACGGCGTGCGCGAGGAACTGAAGCCCGGCGGCAACACCCCGGCGCCCGGTCCTCGCCTCGGGCCCGGCGTGAATCCCGGGCCGGCCGGCACGCGCACCAAGGCGGAGATCGACAAGCTCATCGCCGAGGCCGGCCGCACGCCGCCGGACTGGTTCGAGGACACGCCGCTGAACCTGCCCAAGTCGCTCGATCTGGCCTGGCCTGAGAAGCCGCCGGGCGGGTGGAACAATCAGGTCAATGTCGGGCAGTTCGTCTGGGATGTGATCAACCCCAACGACAAACGCTGGCGCGAAGGCATCAAATTCATGCAGCAGATGATGGACATGCACAAGAACGACAATGAGAAGCGGCAGCGGGCGATGTCCAGCATGGCCGGCATGTACCACCACTTTTTCCAGGACTACGCCCGGGCCGCCTACTGGTGGCTCCAGGCCAAGGATCGCACCGACTGGGTGGGCGTCGCGGAGTGTTACTTCAGGCTCGGCAACAAGGCGATGGCGATGGAGATCGTCATGGCCCTTAGGCGGCGACCTTCATATCCCATCTCGCTGGTGAAGCTTGTGGCAGATATGGGCGAGACAAACCTGGCTATTGAGATGACGGCGGATACGATCAAAGCCGGCAGCAACGCCGCGGATGAAGCGATGATGCACGCGGGGGATGCCTGTCGCCTGGCGGGTCGCTTCAAACAGGCGCAAGGGTATTACGAAAAAATCATCGCGATGCCTGATGACAAGAACAACAAGCGATCGAAGGACCGCGCCCGCGAAAGCCTGCAAGGCATCAAGCTGTTCGACACGCTCGATGTGAAAAAGGTGGCGGATGGTTCGTACAAGGCGAGCAGCCTGGGCTACGAAGGGCAGGTGGAAATCGAAGTGAAAGTCGCCGGCGGAAGGATCGATTCCCTGCGCGTGAGCAACCACAAAGAGAAGCAATACTACGCCGCCCTGACCGACACGCCCGCGCAGATCGTGGCCAAGCAGAGCGTCAAGGGTGTTGACGCCACCAGCCGCGCGACCATCACCAGCGAAGCAATCATCAACGCCACCGCCAAGGCGCTCAGCGGCGCAATGAAGTAGCCGCTTGCGGCTTAGCAACGACCACCCGCGATCCCCGATCCACCCTTCGCGCTCAGCCATTGCAGTCACCCCATGCGCCTCAACTGGTTCCTCCCATTCCTCCGCGTCTCCAAGAAGGGCCCGCCGCGCAAGAGCCCAGGCCTCGTCGTCCGTCTCTTTTCAATAATCATCCCCAAGCGCTACCAGTCCAACACGATCAGCGGCAAGCCCGGCCCGCTCCGCAAGCTTCTGAAAAAAATCAGCCCCGCGTGGTCCGCCTCGCCTTTGCGCAAGCTGTCGCAGACCGCGTTTTTCATCCTGTTTCTCGTGCTTTTCTTCTACGTCTGCTGGCCTTACTCGGCCAAGCCCGCGCAGGTGTGGACCGGCTGGCAGCCGCTGGAAGTCGATCCGGATTCAGGCGTGACCAGCCTGATCAACGAGCTGCCGCCGCCTGCGAGTCTTGCGGTCGGTCGCGTGGTGTACCTCGCCGATCCGACTTACGAGCCGCCGCCGGGCGCGAGTGAGGAGGAACGTGCTTCGAGCCTGGGCGCGTTCGTGGTTCAATCGATCGAAGAGAAAACGATTCGCCTGAAGCCGCGCGAGAAGCTCACGCCGCAGCAAGCCGAGGCGATCGCCTTCGCGGCCGGGAAACTTACGCTCCACGAAAAGCCGCCCGGCGCCTGGCCTGTGCATTACGCGGAGGAGCGCGATCGCAAGGAGAAAATCGCAGCCGAGGCGATCCTCATCATCGACCCGCTCGTGAGCCTGTCCACCGGGCTGGCGTCGCGGGCCTGGGTCTGGTCGCTGGTCGCGGCCGGCGTGATCCTCATCATCTGCGTCTTCATCCCGCGCGGGTTCTGCGGCTACATCTGCCCGCTGGGCACCCTCATCGATCTCTTCGACTGGGCGATCGGCAAACGCGTCACCCGCTTCCGTGCGCCCGACGATGGCTGGTGGGTTCACATCAAGTATTACGTTCTGCTGGGCACGCTCATCGCCGCGATGTTCGGCGTTCTCATCTCCGGCTTCGTCTCGGCCATCCCCGTCCTGACCCGCGGCCTGCTGTTCATCTTTCATCCCCTCCAGACCGGCGCGCATCGCGGCTGGCACAACGTGCCTTCGATACACATCGGGCACTTCGTTTCACTCATCCTCTTCGCCGCGGTGCTCGTGATGGGTTTCTGGAAGCCGCGATTCTGGTGCAAGTATGTCTGCCCCAGCGGCGCGGTGTTCAGCGTGTTCAATCATTTCCGCGCGACTGAGCGCAAGGTCGAATCGACGTGTATCAACTGCAACAAGTGCGTGGAGATCTGTCCGTTCGATGCGATCAAGCCGGACTTCACGACCCGCGTGACCGACTGCACCCTGTGTCAGACTTGCGGCGGGGCGTGTCCGGTGGATGCGATCAAGTTCGTCGATCGCGGCAACCGCGTTGAGCTGAAGGTGCTCAACGATCCGCCGACGCATGAAACGGCGATCGGCCGGCGCGGGTTCCTCGCCGCGGGCGTCGGCATCGCGGCGGCAGGCATCGGCGGCACGGCGGTCGCGCTGACCATCAAAGGCGGCGCCCGGCTCGATGACCCGACCGCGTGGCGACCCGTGCGCCCGCCGGGCAGCGTGCCTGAGCAGGAATTCCTTCAGATGTGCATCCGCTGCGGCGAGTGTTTCAAGGCGTGCCCGAATGATGTTCTGCAACCGTTGGGTTTTGAGCAGGGCATGGAGGGGTTGTGGTCGCCGCATGTGGTGGCGGATTTCGCGGGCTGCGAAGTGAGCTGTAACAATTGCGGGCAGGTGTGTCCCACCGGCGCGATCCGCGCTCTGTCGATGCCCGAAAAAAAGGCTGCCCGCATGGGCCTGGCGATCGTGAATGAAAGCACGTGCCTGCCCTACGCGGGGCGCGAGGCGTGCCAGCTTTGCGTCGATGAATGCGTCGCGGCAGGCTACGATGCGATCGAGTTCATCCGCACCGGCACCAGGGTCGATGAGCAGGGCAACCCGATCGAAGGCACCGGCTTCATTTCCCCGATCGTGCGCGAAGACAAGTGCGTGGGCTGCGGCCTGTGCCAGACGCGCTGCTTCGCCATCAACGTCGCCGAGAAAAAGCTGCTCGATGAATCCGCCATCATCATCAAGGCCGGCGCGGGCAGGGAAGATCGCATGATGACCGGCTCCTACGTGCTCCAGCGCAAACGCGAGGCGGCGGCGCGCGAGGAAGAGATGAAGAAGAGATTTTCCAATTGAAACCCAAGCCCGATGGCGAGTCGGCGAGACGTCGGGGTATTTTTCACACGTGACGCAACGATACCCCGACGGCTCGGCAGCCCTCGCCATCGGGCTTGATGCAACCCCTTCATTCGTGGATTCCCCACTGGGATTCATCGCCGCCCGCGAGTAGCATCATGGGTATGCACCGCATCGCTCCCTTCACACTCGCCATCCTCTTCGCCTTCGTCTCCGTGCGCGGCGAAGACGCACCCTCCTTCAACCGCGACATCAAGCCCATCCTTTCATCCAACTGCTTCGCCTGTCACGGCCCGGATGAGAACACGCGTGAAGCCAAGCTCCGGCTCGACACCTTCCAAGGCGCGACCGCGGACCTCGACGGCACCCGCGCGATCGTGCCCGGCAAACCCGAAGCCAGCGAACTGATCGCCCGCCTCACCGCGAGCGATCCCACCGAGCGCATGCCGCCGCGAAAGACCGGAAAGACCCTCAGCCCGCAGCAGATCGAGACCATTCGCAAGTGGATCGCAGCCGGCGCGACCTATGAGAAGCACTGGGCGTTCGTGCCGCCGGTGAAGCCTGAGTTGCCGGCGGTGAAGGACAAGCGTTGGCCGCGCAACGGCATTGATCACTTCGTGCTCGCCCGCCTGGAGAAGGAAGGCTTGAAGCCGTCGCCTGAAGCGGATCGTTACGCGCTGGTTCGCCGCGTGTATCTCGATCTCATCGGTCTGCCGCCTTCGCCGGAGGAGGCGGAAGCATTCGTCAAGGAATGTGAGGGCCAAGGGCCAGGGGCCAAGGGCCAAGGGGCTGAGGTCAATCCGCAATCCGCAATCCGCGATCCGCAATCGTCCGCTTACGAACAACTCGTCGATCGCCTCCTCGCCTCGCCCGCCTACGGTGAACGCTGGGCCACGCCCTGGCTTGATCTCGCTCGCTATGCCGACACCAACGGCTACGAGAAGGACCGCCCGCGTTCCATCTGGCCCTACCGCGACTGGGTGATCAAGGCCCTCAACGATGACATGCCCTTCGATCAATTCACCATCGCGCAGATAGCCGGCGACATGCTGGCGGAAGAGGGGCAGGGGCCAAGGGCCAAGGGCCAGGGGGCGGAAAACAATCCGCAATCCGCCATCCGCGATCCTCAATCTTCTTCTCCCTTGGCCCCTGGCCCTTGGCCCTTGGCCCTCTCCCTCCGCACCGCCACCGGTTTCCACCGCAACACCATGCTCAACGAAGAGGGCGGCATCGATCCGCTCGAGTATCGCTTCTACGCCATGGTCGATCGCGTCGCGACCACCGGCTCCGTCTGGCTGGGCCTGACCACCGGCTGTGCCCAGTGCCACACCCACAAGTACGACCCCATCACGCATACGGACTACTACCGCCTGATGGCGCTCTTGAACAACACCGACGAGCCTGATCTCATCCTGCGCGACAACTTTGACACACAGAAATCCATCGCGGCCATGATGGCGAAACTGCCCGACCAGTTTCCGCCGGGGCCGGGCGATGGTCCGATCGAAGCGCGGCGAGCGCAGCACCTTGAGCAGAAGTTCACGGCTTGGATCGAAGCGGCGAGGAAGAGTGCGACGCCCTGGCACATCATTCGCCCCAGCGCGATGGTAACCAATCTGCCTCGCCTCGAAGTCCTGCCCGATGGCTCGATCTATTCGACCGGTGACATCACCAAGCGCGATGTCTTCACGCTGACGTTCAAGCTCGATGCCAGCGCCCAGCCGCTGACGGCACTGAGCCTGGAAGTGTTGCCGGATGACCGCCTTCCCGCGGGCGGGCCCGGTCGGTGTTACTACGAAGGCCGCAAGGGCGATTTTTTCCTGAGCGAACTCACGGCTGAAGTCGATGGCCAGCCCGTGCGGCTGGTGAACGCCTCGCACACCTACGGCAAGAACGGCCTGGGCAGCGGCAACGCCAACGCAGCCAACGTACTCGACGGCGACGGCTCCACCGGCTGGGCCACCGCGGGCGAAGAGGGCAAGGCCAATCAACTCGTTGTGAACTTCGAGAAGCCCGTGGCCAAGGCCGGCGAGCTGAAAGTGCGGATGATCTTCGAGCGGCACTACGCGGCGAGCCTCGGCCGGTTTCGTTTCGCGGTGACTTCGTTGAAAGAGCAAGCGAAGGCGACGGCGATGCCCGTGGAGATCGAAGCATTGCTGTCGCGCGATTCATCGAAGTGGACCAATGCGGAACGAACGCAGGTGCGGACGCAATTCCTGATGAGCGCGCCCGAGCTTGAAGCGCAGGCGAAGCAGATCAACGCGATCCTTCAGGGGCGACTGAGCGGCACGACGACGCTGGTGATGGAAGAGCGGCATCCGGACAATCCGCGCAGGACGGTTCGATACCATCGCGGCGAGTACCTTCAGCCGCGCGAGGAGGTGATGCCCGCGCAGATATCGCTGTTTGAAGATTCGCCGAAGCAGCCGGTGAAGGACCGTCTTGAGCTGGCGCGCTGGCTGGTGAGCGAGCGCAATCCACTGGTCGGGCGCGTGACGGTGAACCGCGCCTGGGCGGAGTTCTTCGGTCGCGGCATCGTTGAAACCCTCGGCGACTTCGGCACGCAGGGCGCGCCGCCGACGCATCCGCAGTTGCTCGACTGGTTAGCGGTCGAGTTCATGTCGGACTCCCCTCCCTCTCAGGGAGGGGCGGGGGGAGGGTCGGGCAAACGAACATCTGAAGATCCCGCTGCGCTAGGTGCGGCTCAGGCATCCGCGGCCGGGGGGGGGGGGGGGGGGGGGGGGGGGGGGGGGGGGGGGGGGGGGGGG
>JBBDXA010000179.1:0-19557 GCA_040902585.1 Phycisphaeraceae bacterium | reverse complement strand
CCCACACCCCACACCCCACACCCCACGCGAATCGCCAGGGCTGCTGCTCCGTCAACGATGCCGCCGACGCCCGCCTCGTCGCCGCGATGCTTGGCGTGCCGTTTTATGTCATGAACTTCCGCAAAGATTTCGGCCGCATCAAGGACTACTTCGCCGCCGAGTACAACGCCGGTCGCACGCCCAATCCCTGCGTCCGCTGCAACGACTGGCTCAAGTTCGGCAAGCTCTTCGACTACGCCCGCTCCATCGACGCGGACTACATCGCCACGGGTCACTACGCGCGGGTGACGCATGATGATCGAGAGCACCATCCCGACAGGGTGGTGCTATTAGCGCACGATGCGCCGCCGTCTCCGCCGCCTCCATCGCCTCGATCGCAACAGAACTCCGTTCCCCCTCAGCACCACCCTGTCGGGATGGTGCTCCCTCACCCCCGCCTCCTCCGCGGCCTCGACCACCACAAAGACCAGTCCTACGTCCTCTTCGGCATGAAGCCCGACCGCCTCGCCCGGATGCTGCTGCCCATCGGCGCGTTGCACAAATCGCAGGTGCGAAAAATCGCCGAGGAAAAAGGCCTGTCCGTTTTCGATAAGCCGGACAGCTACGAGATTTGTTTCGTGCCCGACAACGACTATCGCGGTTTCCTCCAGCGCCGCGAACCTGAAGCGTTTCACAAGGGCAACGTCATCGACACCGAAGGCAACATCCTCGGCGAGCACGAAGGCCACCAGAATTTCACCATCGGCCAGCGCCGCGGCCTGCCGCTCACGCTCGGCTATCCCGCTTACGTCGTCGATAAGAATGCCGCGACCAACACCGTCACCCTCGGCAAACGCGAAGAGGTGCAGAGCATCGGCTGCAAGGCAGACCAGACCAACTGGCATATCGATGATGTGCCCGTGTCGCCTCGCCGCGTGACGATCAAAATCCGTTCCAACTCCGACCCCGTACCCGGCGAAGTCTGGACGACAGGCCCCGACGCGCTGGAAGTGCGCTTCGACGAACCGCAGCACGCCGTGACCCCGGGCCAAGCAGTGGTCTGTTACGACGGCGAACACCTCATCGGCGGCGGTTGGATCACCACCCCCGTTTAGCGGGAGCACCGCAGGTGCCCCTTGCCGCCCGCAACCGCGGGTGCACCTGCGGTGCTACCGCTAAACGGTGAACGGCGTCACAAACCCCCACGGCTGCCGGGGCAACCCTTCCTTATCCGGATTCGCATTCGTGTAATCACACGAACGAACAATGTCTTCACCGGTCCACAAAAAGCAATTCCAGCAATTTCTCGCCCAAGGCGTCGGCAATCTGCCGTTGCGGTACGGTTGATCCGCGAACGGATGCAGACCCTCGGCCAACAGTCGCGACGTGGCGGCACCCTTTAATAGATTCGCTACCGATTCGATCTTGCACGTATGCCGGGCGATGACGAGATGCGCATGGTCCGGCATGATCGCGCAGGCATGAATGAGGAGCCCGACCCGTCAGGCGTAGTCGGCGAAGCCGCGAGCGATTGCGCGGGCCTGCAAGCCATTGAAGAGTACAGGCGGCCTGGCGAGGTGATCATTCAATTCCTTGCGCTTGGCGCGGTCGTGTGGTTGATGGGCGAGTGATCGTCGCGTGTTCACCTTCGTCGCCGGTCCGCCGAAGCGGAACAGTTCCCACGCCCGTACAAAATCAGACCACGACCCGCGCGGATCGTTGGGCAGCCAGAACCCGTAGGCCGTCAGGATGAGGTGATAGGCGATGACTTGTCCCATGCCGCAGATTGTAACATGGATTATTGAAAATCAATCCCGTTTAGCGGGTGCACCGAAGGTGCCCTGGGGCGCACGAACAACCGGGGCGCTGCGGGATGCCGTGCGCCCGGGTGCACCTGTCGGTGCTACCGCTAAGCGGGGGATTGGATATCATTCGGGCATGCTCGTCACGGACGACCTGCTTGCCGACCTGCCTGTCCCGCACGAATTTGACGTGCCGCTGGGGCCGCGCACCTGGTTCGGTATCGGCGGCAGCGCGAAGGTGCTCGCTCATCCGCAATCCATCGAACAGCTTGCCGCGCTGGTGAAGCGCTGCCGGGCGATGGGCGTGCCGATGTACGTCCTGGGCGCGGGGGCGAACCTGCTCGTCGCCGATGAAGGCGTCCAAGGCGTTGTCGTCGAACTCAACGCACCGGCCTTCACATCAATCGCCTACGAAGGCACGAACGGTTCACTTGTCACCGCGGGCGCGGGCGTTCACCTTTTCAAACTCGTCAACGAAACCGTCGCCAAGAATCTCGCCGGCCTGGAAACGCTCGCGGGCATTCCCGCCACCCTCGGCGGCGCGATCCGCATGAACGCCGGCGGTGCGTTCGGCGATATCGGCAGACTCGTCACGCAGGTCACCCTCATGGACTCCCTCGGCGAAGTCTTCACCCGCGATCGCGATGACCTGGTTTTCTCCTACCGCTCGACCAATATCTCCGCCCGCTTCATTCTCGCCGCGACGCTTGAGCTTGAAGAGGAAGACCCGGTCGAACTCAACAAGCAGTTCAAGACGGCGCTGACTTACAAACAGACCACGCAGCCGCTCGCCGCCAACTCGGCCGGCTGCACCTTTAAGAATCCGCCGCCCGATCCTGACACCGGCGAAGCCCGCCCCGCGGGCAAACTCATCGACCTGGCCGGCCTGAAGGAAACCCGCATCGGCGGCGCGGAAGTCTCCAAGCAGCACGCGAACTTTATTGTCTGTCACAAAGGCTGCACGGCCGGCGATGTGCTCGCGCTCATCGAAAGAATGCGCGCGACGGTGCTGGAGGAGTTCGGCGTGAAGCTGGAGCGCGAGGTGGTGGTGTGGCCATAAAGCCGCGACCGGTGGTCGCGGCTTTGTGTCTATGATGGGGCGATGCACGACCAACGCTGGACCTTCTCACAAGGCTTGAAGCGCATGATGCGCGTGCTGCTCCTGCGCGCGGCGATCATCCTGCCGCTGTGGATGGGTTTGCTTTACCTGCTCACGCCGTGGATCAACACTTTCACCGGCCGAGCCCAACGTGGCATTGGCGTGTTCTGCGTGCCCGGACTGGTGATCGGGGCGGTGTTGGCACACAAGCTGGTCGAAGCGGCAGGCTTTGCACACTGGATCATCACGGCCGGGGGCATCGCCTGGGCCGCCATGACAATCGGCGCGGGTTTGGTGATGTCGCATGCGATCCAGCCGATCAACGAGCCGCTGTTTGTGATGGCTGTGACGACAGTCACCGCTGCGATCTGGATCGGCAGGGTGACGATGCGGGATTCGTGAGGCGTGCGGACCGCGACCTTTGTGGGGGCTCACCGCTTGCGGATGGTGATGTCCAGACTCGGATGAAAGAACGCGCGGTGAATGTTTCGCTTGGCGCGCTTCGCCAGAAATCTTTCGAACCGGCCTTTGTGCGACAGGTACCAGCCCAGCCGCGCGCCCAGGCGATGCTTGCGGATGAACATCGACCGGCAGCCGATCACGTCGAGTTCATCGACCGGGCCCATCGTCAGGTCGAATTCGTGAAAGCTCACGCCCCGGCCCTGGCGCAAAAAGTTCGTCATCGGATCGGCGACGGGCAGCTTGCAGGCGTTGCGGAAGTCTTCGCGGTCGCTGAACTGCGCGTACTTCAGCGCCAGGTCGTCGGGCAGCCAGAGGTAGAAGGGCATCAGTGCGGAGTGATGATCGTAAAACCACAAACGATTGGGCGTTTCCATGACGCACCAGATCTGTCCGGGGCGGAGCATCTCCCACGTGCTGCGCATCGCGGCGAGGCGTTCGTCATGGGTCATGTGTTCGAGCGAGGCGAAGAAGATGATCAGGTCAAACTCGCGGCCGGCCATGCGCTGGGCGGCCTCGGCTGCGTTGCAGGCGTGGAACTCCGCCTCGACGCCGTAGAGCTCGCAGCGCAGCTTCGCCACATCCAGCGACGGGGCATCGACATCCACGCCCACCACCTGGGCGCCCTGCTCCGCCATCGCGACGGTCGAGCTGCCCGTGCCGCAACCTATTTCCAGAATCCGCGCGCCCTTCAAAGGCTGCACGTGATCCAGCCAGGGCAGCTCTTTCTCCCGGCTGGCGTCGAGGCGGAAGTGCAGCTCGTTGCGCAGGTTGTCCCGGCCCTTGGCGGTAGTCATGTCCATGCCGGCCGTGCCTGCGTAGTAGGCATGGATCGCCGCTTCCATCTTCTCGCGCCAACCCTTGGCCGGCACCCGGAAGTTGGCGCGCAGGTGAGGCGGAGCGCAGGCCCGCCACCAGGATCCACTTGTCTTGGGCAATGCTGCATCCTTCAAGAGTGATGCGAAGCGTGTACACGGAACGATGCGGAAAGGGTACTACACGTCGAGCTCTTCCGCCTCCTCAGCCCGGTCCATGATGAAGTGAAACCGGGCGCTGGGGTCCTTACCCATCAAGTCCGCGATGGTGCGGTCGGTCTCCAGTGCATCCGTGATCTCTACGCGCAGCAGCCTGCGCTTTTTCGGGTCGAGCGTCGTATCCCACAGCACGTTGGGGCTCATCTCGCCCAGGCCTTTGAAGCGCGTGATCTCAGGTTTCGACCTGCCGTTGACCTTCGCGAGGATGCGCTCCTTGTGCGGATCATCCATCGCCCAGAATGTCTCCTTGCCCACATCAATGCGATACAGCGGCGGCTGAGCGAGGTAGATGTTGCCACTCTTGATCAGCTCCTTCATGAAGCGGTAAATGAACGTGAGCAGCAGCGTGGCGATGTGATGACCATCCGAGTCGGCATCCATCAGGAGGATGATTTTGCCGTAACGCAGACGCGCGGGGTTGAAAGTTTTGCCCAAGCCGCAGCCCAGGGCGGTGACGAGGTCAGCGAGTTCTTTGTTTTCCAGCACCTTGTTGAGCGTGGCCTGTTCGGTGTTGAGGACTTTGCCGCGCAAAGGAAGAATGGCCTGTGTGTGGCGATCGCGGCCCTGCTTCGCGCTGCCGCCGGCGGAATCGCCTTCGACGATGAAGAGTTCGGAGTCGGGTGCATCAGGGTTGCCGCAGTCGGCGAGTTTGCCGGGCAACGTCGTGCGGCCGGTGGTGGCGGTCTTGCGCGTGACCTGCTGCGCAGCGCGTGAAGCAGCCCGAGCGCGAGCGGCGAGAATAATGCGGGCGACGATGGACTCAGCGACGGTGCGGTTGTTGTTGAGCCATTGCTCCAGCGCGGGGCGGATGGCCGAGTCCACAGTCGTGGCGGTCTCAGCGTTGTTCAGTCGGTCTTTGGTCTGCCCCTGAAACTGCGGATCGCTGATGAAAACGCTGACCACGGCCACGATGCCTTCGCGGATGTCTTCCGCGGTGATGGTGACGCCTTTGGGGGTGAGTTTGTGGGTATCTATATAGTTGCGCACAGCCTTGTTGATGCCGGCGCGGAAGCCGTTTTCGTGCGTGCCGCCTGAGCCGGTGGGGATGCCGTTGACGTAACTGCGGATGTGTTCATCGGTCGATTCGGTCCATTGCAGAATCGCTTCGATGCGGAAGCCGTTGTTCTTGTCGAGGTTGAACGACTGTTCGTGCGAAGGGCGGGCGGAGCGCTCGGCAAGAATCTTGGTCAGGTAATCGGGCAGGCCCAGGGCGTGTTCGTACTTGGTGGTGGCTTTCGTTTTCTCATCGAAGAAGGTGAATCGCACGCCCTTGTGCAGGTAGCTGGCGATCTCGACGCGTTCGTTGATGGTCTTGGCGTCGAACTCGACTTTGGGAAAGATGGTGGGGTCGGGATGAAAGGTGATGGCGGTGCCGCTGCCGCGCGCGGGGCCGAGCTTTTTCAGGCCGGTCTTCACGGCTCCGCGCGAGAATTCCATTTCCCATTTCTGTCCATCGCGGGTGACGGTGGCGACAAGCTTTTTGGAAAGGGCGTTAACGACGGACGCGCCGACGCCGTGCAGGCCGCCGGCGGTTTTGTAGTTTTGGCCTTCAAACTTGCCGCCGGCGTGGAGCGTGCAGAGCACGACCTGGAGGGTGGGCACTTTGGCCTTGGGGTGTTTGTCAACGGGGATGCCGCGGCCGTTGTCTTCGACGGTCACGCTCGACTGATCGGCGTGGAGCGTGACCTTGATGTCATCGGCGTGGCCGTTCATGGCCTCGTCGATGGAGTTGTCGAGGATTTCCCAGACGAGGTGGTGAAGCCCCGCGCTGCTCACGCCGCCGATGTACATGCCGGGGCGTTTGCGAACGGGCTCGAGGCCTTCGAGCACGAGGATGTCTTCACCGGTGTAGCGTGGCTTGGTGGCGATTGCAGTCATTTGGGTTTGCGTTTTCTGCGTTCGTAAGTCGGCATGATGCTCTCCTTTCAAGGTGGTTATCGTTCTTGCACCTTTGTCGATGCGTCGTATCTATTAAGGGATACATCGACGGGAGAGCGTTTGTTTCGGTTGTTTTTGCTTTATGTGACCAAACGGGATATTTGCCTTGGTTTCTAGGAGATTAGCGCGATGCGACTAGTGCAGCGGTTGCATGTTGTTTGTTGACTTCATGGTGAGACACGCGATAATTCCACCGTGACGCCCTTCTATATAACCCGCTGACTGCTTGGCGCCACGATCCATTGCGCCCGTAGCTCAACTGGCAGAGCAGCGGATTTATATCCCGTCGCCTTCACGGCACGCCCCTGATAAGGGGCTGGTTGTGGGTTCGAGTCCCACCGGGCGCATTCAAGTTGATTCAATCGCACGGAGTACCTGCCTTACGATCTTCGGATGAAGCGTCTTGCCCGCGTGATACGGCACCACGACCCGCACCTGATCTTTCATATAGATGCGATGGCTTCCCTTGCTGCGCGTCAATGCGAAGCCGGCGCGGAACAGTTCGCGCTGGGCATCCTCCGCGGTCCATCGCGGCGCTTTAGCCAACCGTGACCTCCATTGAGGTGGTCAATATCTCGTGACTGATGAGTTCGCGGCGATCGTTCTCATCGAGTGTTTCCAGATACAGTTCGACCGCTTCGCGCATGTTCGCCATGACCTCTTCGAGCGTATCGCCCTGAGTCTGGCATCCGTCGAGTTCCGGCGCGAAGGCGTAGTAGCCGTGCTCGTCTTTTTCGATGATGACGCTGACTTTGCCGGACATTGTGTATCTCCAGAGGTCGCAAGGCTGCAAAAATCAACAGTGGAACGAATCTCACGCGGCGGACACCGGTGTCAGCCGATACACACTGGCGTCGATAGCGGCGGCCGCGATATCCCCGCGTTTGAGCGCCTTGAACACACGCTCCACGCGCAACGCATCCGCGGCCGACAGCGTCGGGCTGTAATCCTTGCCGTCGTCATAGTGAAACTCGACCGGCACCTCGGCCAGATAATCGCCGATGCGGATGCGTTTGACGCTCTGCTCACTGGTTCGGGCCATGAATCACCTCTGGGGTCGGATGACAGTGACGATAACGGCATCGGGGGTCGTGTCCGTGGGCGCTTCCCATACCACGTGAATGACTCGACCACTGCTTTCCCGTTGTGCGACGAGAATGCGCGGTTCCTGCCGGGTCACAGAGTAGTCTTCCAGCAGTGTAGCCTGCTGCACGCCTTCAATCGTCTCCTCAATATCAACATCACGTTCGAGGAATCGCTCGAGCGCGTGGTCGGCGATCTCGACGCGGCCTTGGCGCACGGCATCTTGAATCGCACGCAAAAGGCGGTTCATGAGTGCTCCTTGCCTTCGGTGTTCGGCGGGTCATCACTTTCAATCAGCGCCGGCACGCTCGGCGGCTGGGGCACGACGCGCAGGAACTGGCCGCGCTTGATGATCTCGCGACCCTTGCCGCCGCGACCGCTCACTTCGTACTTCGCCGTGTTGATGCGCTGCGTGCCGCCCATGCTGGTTTCGATCTCCAGCGTGTCGCGGTCGTCGCTCGCGGCGATGAAGCCGATGAGCTGATCATCCTTGGCGAGTTTCATCAGGATGACGCCCTTGCCCGCGCTGCCGAGGAAGTTGACTTCGGTTGCGGGGCAGAGGGTCGCGCGGGCACTGCGGCTGGCGGCGATGAGGGTTTCGTCGCCGCGGATGACTTCGACGTTCACGACTTCCTGGCCTGCGCGAGGTCTTGCAAACTTGCGGCCTGATCGCGTGCTCGGTTCGATGAACGGCGCGAGACTGAAGCGCAGGGCGTAACCATCGCTCGTCGCGGCGACGGCATGGACAGGGGGAATTGTCAGAGTCGTGTCGGCGGCATCTTCTTCTTCTTCGACTTTCTTCTTCCCCTTCGTCCCTTCCTCAGGCCCTTCCCCGGGGGCTGAAGCCCCCTCGCCTGCGGCGATGGAACCGATATCACCAATGCTGCGCGGGTCGAGACTGTACGCGGCGATGATGCGCTCGCCGTCCTTGAGTTTGAACAGTTTCTGAATCGGTTCGCCGTGGCCGGTCGAAGCGGGCACATCGATGATGCGACAGGAGTACGCCACGCCAAAACTGGACATGAACACCATCGTCGCGCGGGTAGAGCCTGCCTCGGCGGTGAGTACGCTGTCACCTTCGCGCAGGCGGGTGGTTGAAGGATCGCGAATGTCTTTCTGTCTTTTCACCCAGCCGTCGCGGGTGACGATCACCTGATTGTCCTCAGCGATGATGAAGTCATCCGCGCTGAACGTCGGCTCATCGGTCACTTCTTCGATCAGCGTTCGCCGCTTGCCGTGGAACGGGTCACCCTTGACGTACTTCTCGATGATCTCCTTGATCTCATCGCGCACGATCGCCCAGCGGCCGGCCTCGAAGTTGCCCGTCGCGTCTTCATCGAGCAGCTTCTGGATTTCCTTCGCGCGCTTTTTCTTCTCTTTCAACTCTTCCTGAATGACGAGGATTTCCAGCCGCGCCAGGCGATAGAGTTTCAGTTCGAGAATCGCATCGGTCTGGTCCGCGTCGAGTTTGAACCGCGCCATGATCTTCTCAGCCGCGTCCGCTTTGCCTTCGGATTTGCGGATGATTTTGATGATCTCATCCAAGGCATCGAACACCAGCGCGAAGCCTTCGAGCAGGTGAATGCGGCGCTGAAGCTGGCGCAGTTCATGGGCGAGCCTGCGGGTGACGACATCGAGCCTGAAGTGCAGGAAGTGCCAGAGGATTTGCTTCAGGCCGATGCGTTCGGGCCGACCGATGTAGGGGTTTTCCGTGGGCACCAGGCAGGTCAGATTCACGGCGAAGTTCGACGCCAGCCCCGTGTGTTTGAAGAGATACGCCATCACCATCTGCTCGTCGGCTTCGCGCTTCAGGTCCAGCTCGATGCGCACATCGGTGGTGCTGATGTCTTTCACATCGTTGAGGTGCGGCAGCTTGCGGCTGATGACGATGTTTCCGATCTCCTCGACGAGCGCAGCCTTGTTGGTGCCGTAAGGCACGCTGGTGATGTTGATTTTTTTACTTCCGCGACCGACGGCTCCGGCTTCCCACGTGCCGCGCAGACGAATCGAACCGGAGCCTGTTTTGTAGATTTCGCGCAGCTCCGCCCGCGTGTTGAGCACCTGTCCGCCCGTGGGAAAGTCGGGCCCCTGCACGCCGTCGTTGGCGACGAGCTGATAATCATCGAGCTCCGGATTTTCCAAAAGCTTCAGGAGCGCCCTGCAAAGCTCGCCAAGGTTGTGCGGCGGAATGTTGGTCGCCATGCCGACGGCGATGCCGGTGGAGCCGTTGAGCAGCGTGTGCGGGATGCGTGCGGGCAGGACGACGGGTTCCTGGCGCGTGCCATCGTAGTTGTCGCGGAAGGTGACGGTGTCCTGGTTGATCTCGCTGAGCAGTTCATCGGCGATGCGCGAAAGGCGACACTCGGTGTACCGGTAGGCCGCGGCCGGGTCGCCGTCCATGGAGCCGAAGTTGCCTGATCCGTCGATGAGCGGAGCGCGCATGACCCAAGGCTGCGCCATGCGCACGAGGGCGTCGTACACGGAGGAGTCACCATGCGGGTGATAGCTGCCCAGCACATCGCCGACGACCTTGGCGCTCTTTTTATGCTTCGCGTCGAAGGTGAGCCCCGCCTGCCACATGGTGAACAGGATGCGGCGCTGCACGGGCTTGAGACCATCGCGCACATCAGGCAGGGCGCGGCTGGTGATGACGGAGAGAGCGTAGTTGAGGTAACGCGAGCGGGCGGCTTCGTGCAGAGGGACGGTGCTGTCGCCGGCTTCGCCCTCGCCGCCGTAGACATCGCCGCCGTTGCCTCCGGTGCCGCCGTCGCCTGATGAACCGCCGCCGCCTGTGAACAGGCTGGTGTCGTTGTCTTTTGAGTCCTTTTTACGGCGTCGCTTGGCCAACGCGGCCCTCCCTGGCATGCATGAAAAGAGGCGAAAAAATAGGTAAACGGCGCGGCGAATCCGTTGCCGGGCGATGAAAGGGAAGATAATCCAGAACGGGCGTACTTTCAAACGCTAAGTTTGTACCGCCATCGGCGAGGCCGGTTCACCGGCCGGGCGGGTGCCCGTGATCATTGTGTGATCACGAGCCCAGGTCCAGAAGCAGACCGCCGTAGATCACCTTCCCTCGCCGCCATTGTCGGCGACGGCGGAACCACAAGTAGTCCACGTCGTCACTCCATGCCGCGATGATCACGCACGCCTTTGGATGCAGTTTCAGTTTCTCAAAACACGACAACATTGAACCGACCGCGCTGATCGCGGCGGGGATGATCTCATTCTCGCAATCGCCACCCGTGTCTGACTCCCAGTGCTCGGGAATGCTGTGGTGTTGCACCTCGTGGAAGCACGGAACCTTAAACTCTGCGGAGTTCCAATCACGATCTCCCTGGTACGAGGCGTGACGTTTCTTTACTTTGGCCAGAACGCGCTTTGCATTCGCAAATGTATCGAATGCCAAGTGACTCCGGCAACTGGATAACCCTGTATAAACCGTTGTGCTGAACACCTCGGTGCGAGGATGTTCTGAAAGGAACTTGGCAACGCCACTTTCGATCAACGCGCTAAGCTCAAGGACATATGTCGAAGGCTTCCACTTCATGGAGTCACCCTGACTGTATAACCCAGCGACTCGTCGGCTAGCTGCATTCTACCGCGGTGGCAGGGATCGGTTTTCGCATGTGTCGGCCTTCGCACGGGACTTCTGGCCGAGCCTCGAACGTGCGGGGGCACCCCGAGTCTGGCCTAGGCACCCCAGCGGGTCTGTCAAAAACCTCATGCACATCGGAACCAATCACATGGTCCCCGGTTGCGGGGAAACCTACGCTAATCGCTATGATGGTGGGGTTGTCCCGGCCTGCGGGTCGTCGCGAGGCGAGTGCAGCCGGCCTGGTTTTTTGAATTCCCCTTTTGGAGACGATTGATGTCCACCCCCGCCACCCCCGGTAAACCCGTTAAGCCGACCTCATCGATGAACCTGTCCCGCCGCAACTTCATGAAGGTCTCCGCCGCCGCCGGCGCAGCGATTGCCGCGCCGACCATCGTGCCCGCCACGGTCTTCGGTCAGGACAGCACTGAGCCGCCCAGCGAGCGCATCGTGCTCGGCTTCATCGGCACCGGTTCGCGCGGTATGGCGCATGTCAACGGCCTGACGGGTCGGCCGAATGTGCAGGCGGTTGCCGCGTGCGATGTCGATGAAAAGCATCTCGCCCAGGCGAAGAACACCATCATCGAAAAGAACAAGAAGCTCGGCCGCGGCGAAGACTGCGCGACGACGAAGTTTTATGAAGAGATCATCGCCCGCAAGGACATCAACGCGGTGGTCATCACCACGCCGGACCACTGGCATACGAAGAACGCCATCGAAGCCCTTCGCAGTGGCAAGGATGTGTACTGCGAGAAGCCGCTGACGCTGACGATTGATGAAGGCAAGTTGATCGCGCGGGTGGTGAAGGAAACGGGCCGCGTGTTCCAGGTGGGCACGCAGCAGCGCAGCGGCCGACAGTTCCAGGAAGCGGTCGCTCTCGTGCGCGGCGGACACATCGGCAAGATCAAGAAGGTCACCTGCGCCATCGGCGGCGGCGACAAAGGCGGGCCCTTCAAGGAATCGCAGCCGCCTGCCGGTCTCGACTGGGAACGCTGGCAGGGCCAGGTCCAGCAGGTGCCTTACATCGACAAGAAATGTCACTACCAGTTCCGCTGGTGGTACGACTACTCCGGCGGCAAGATGACCGACTGGGGCGCGCACCACGTCGATATCGCCCAGTGGGGCATCGGCATGGAAAAATCCGGTCCCTACGAAATCCAGGGCACCGCGACGCACCAGAACATCTACAACGGGTACACCACCGCGACCGCGTTCAACATCACCTGCAAGTTCGACGGCGGCACCGAAATGGTCCTGCGCGATGACACGGAAAACGGCATCACCTTCGAAGGCGAACGCGGCACCATCTTCGTCAACCGCGGCAAGCGCATCGGTGCCTTCAGCGGCAAGCCTTTGAACAAGGATGACAATCAGGAACTGCTCAAGGCTGAGAACCCGCTCAAGCCCGAAGACCTGGTGAAGCTCTATAAGGATCAGGATCCGACGGATCACTACGTGAACTTTTTGAACTGCATCAAGAGCCGTAAGGAGCCGGTGTCGGATGTGTGGAGCCATCATCGGATTCTTACGACGTGCCACCTGGCGAACATCGCGATCCGCCTGGACCGCAAGCTGGTGTGGAACCCGACCAAGGAAGAAATGGTGGACGACAAGGAAGCCAACGGCTGGCAGAAGCGCGCCCAGCGTCCCGGTTACGAAATCAAGGACGCAAGCACGACGGCATAAGGCCGCGGATTAACGGTAGCGCCGAAGGCGCACCCGCGGCAACGGCGGCGCTATGATCGTCTGTCTACTTGAAATGACACCATGAGCAGCCTGAAGAATCGCATCACGATCGATCCACAAATATGCCACGGCAAGCCCTGTATCCGCGGCCTGCGCTATCCCGTTCAGATGATTCTCGAACAGTTAAGCGGCGGCATGACCACGCAGGAAATCCTCGCGGACTATGAAGACCTGGAACGCGATGACATCCTCGCTGCTTTGGCGTACGGAGCGCATCTCACTCAGGTCAAACGGCTTGAGGCGCTGTGATCATGAAGTTTCTTGTCGATGGTGAATGACATCGTCACTGCCCTTGAATCCAACCGATTCGTTGAACTCAATCAGACGGCGTGGATCATTCACGCCTGACCGGAGACGCTTCATGCAACGCAGGACTCTTTCATGGTGGACCTTTGCCATCGCCATTGTGATGTTGGCAATCGCATCGCCCTTGCTCGCCGCCGACCCCGCCCCCAGCGCCCCCGCGCCCATCCGCATGCTCTTCCTCGGCGATCGCGGCCATCATCAGCCCTTCGCCCGCGCCCAGGAACTCGTGCCCGTTCTCAAAGAGCGCGGCATCGATATCACCTACACCGAAGACCTCGCCGCCCTGAGCAAGGAAACCCTCGCCAAGTACGACGGCCTGATCATCTTCGCCAACCAGACGAGCATCAAGCCCGAGCAGGAAAAGGCCCTCATCGACTTCGTCGAAAACGGCGGCGGCTTCGTGCCCATTCACTGCGCTTCCTACTGCTTCCTCAATTCACCGAAGTACATCGACCTCGTCGGCGCTCAGTTCCAGCGCCACGGCACCGGCATCTTCCGCGTCACGCCTACCGATGCGAAAAGTGAACTCGTCGAAGCCCTGCCCGTTCTTGAAAGCTGGGACGAGACCTATGTGCATACGAAGCACAACGAGAAGGACCGCGTCGTGCTCCAGACGCGGCGCGAAGGCAACAAAGATGAGCCCTGGACCTGGATCCGCACGCAGGGCAAGGGTCGCGTGTTTTACACAGCCTGGGGTCACGACCATCGCACGTGGCGGCAGCCCGCGTTTGCCGAGCTGATCGAGCGCGGCATCCGCTGGTCCGTCGGGCAGAAGCCGATCTCCTATCGGCCGAATGTCGAACCGTTCCAGCGTCGCGAGGCGGTGCTGCCGAATTATCTGCCCAGTGACAAGTGGGGCGTGCAGGGCGAGCCGATCCGCACCATGCAGCTTCCCGTGTCGCCGCAGCAGTCGATGAAGCACATGGTGCTGCCGCCGGGCTTCAAGGCGGAACTGTTCGCATCCGACCCGGAGATTCTCAAGCCGATCTGCATGGCGTGGGACGAGCGCGGCAGACTGTGGATCAGCGAAACCGTGGACTATCCCAACGAGATGCAAAAGGAAGGCGAAGGGCGCGACCGCATCCGCATCTGCGAAGACACCGATGGCGATGGCAAGGCTGACAAATTCACCATCTTCGCCGACAAGCTGAGCATTCCCACCAGCATCGTTCACGCTCACGGCGGCCTGATCATCGCCCAGGCGCCGGACATGCTCTTCCTGCGCGACACCGATGGGGATGACAAGGCTGATGAACGCCGGGTGCTCTTCACCGGCTTCAGCACGAACGACACGCATGCTGGTCCGAGCAACCTGCGCTACGGCTTTGACAACTGGATCTACGGCGTGATCGGTTACGCGGGCTATAGTGGCGATGTCGGCGGGAAGAAGCACAACTTCCGTCAGGGCTTTTTCCGATTTCAAATCTCAAATTTCAAATCCTCCGATGAGCGCATCGATCTTGAATTCCTGCGTTCGAGCAACAACAACACCTGGGGCCTGGGCTTCACCGAAGACGGCCTGCTCGTCGGCTCCACCGCCAACGGCACGCCGAGCATGTACATGCCGCTGGCGAATCGTTACTACGAATCCGTCCGCGGGTGGTCGGCGGCAGTGCTCAACTCCATCGCGGACAGCAACTATTTCTATCCCGTGACGGACAAGGTGCGCCAGGTAGACCAGCATCACAAGTTCACCGCGGCCGCCGGTCACGCGGTCTACACCGCGCGGAACTATCCGCGCGAGTACTGGAACCGGGCCGCCTTCGTGGCTGAGCCGACGGGACACTTGATTGCTACTTTCGAGCTCGAGCGCAAGGGTTCGGATGTTCTCGCGAAGACCAGTGCGAATCTTTTTGCCAGTGACGATGAGTGGACTTCGCCGATCGTCGCGGAGGTCGGGCCGGACGGGAATGTGTGGATCATTGACTGGTACAACTACATCGTGCAGCACAACCCGACGCCGCAGGGTTTTAAGAACGGCAGGGGCAATGCGTACGAAACGCCGGAGCGCGACAAGCGGCATGGGCGGATTTATCGGCTGGTGTACGACGCGAAGCTGCTGAATCCTGCGACACGGGACGGCCTTGGAAGGGGCGAGACTCCTGCCCAGCCGCGGACGACCGGCAACGCAACGAACGCACGGGTCGGCGGGAGCCTCGTCCTCCCCTCGGGCGGTTCTCATTCCACTGAGCATCTCATCAACCTGCTCAAGTCCGACATCATGAACACGCGCCTCACCGCGCAGCGTCTGCTTGTCGAGCGCTTCCGCGCCAGCCGCGCGGACATGGAAGACACCGTTCTTAAGCCGCTCATCGCTCTTACACAGGAGCGAGCCCTCGACGCCATCGGCAACACGCCCGGCGCGATGCACGCCATCTGGACGCTTGATGGTCTGGGCGCTTTCGAAGGCACTTCGCGCGATCCCGCGCTGGCGCTGGCGGCGGCGCTGAAGCATCCGGCCGCGCCCGTTCGCCGCGCCGCGATTCTTGCCGGGCCACGCTCGGCGGATCGCATGGCCGGTGTGCTCGAACGGCTGGGCGATGGTGATGCCCACGTTCGCATGGCCGCCCTGCAATTCCTCGCGGATATGGACTCGCCTTCGGATCGCGCCGGCGCAGCGGTTTACGCCATGCTGCAAAGGCCTGAAAACAGCAGCGATAAATGGATCGGCGATGCGGCGATCTCCGCAGCCGCGCGGCATGATGCCGGCTTCCTTCGCGCGGTGCTCGCCTCCACGGAGAGCAGCGGCAAGGTGGTCGATGTTCCCGTGGTGCCCAAAGCGAAAGTCACTTATCCCAACCTGATCGCCAATCCCTCGGCTGAAACGATCGAGAACGGTCAGCCCGCCGGTTGGCGCAAAGTCACCTACGCCGGCTCCGCCGAGCAGACCGTTGTTGACGGCGGACGCACCGGTAAGAAGTCTTTTCAGATCGTCTCCGCCAAAGGCACCGATGCGAGCTGGACGGTCGAAGTCAACGTCACGCCCAACACGAACTATCAGCTTTCCGCATGGATCAAAACCAAAGGCGTGAACAAAGGCACCGGCTTCGGGGCGCAGCTCAACGTGCATCAACTTCAGAACCCGCGCATCAAGACCGATGGCGTCACCGGTGACAGCGACTGGACCCGCGTCGAGGTCAGCTTCAACAGCGGCGGCAACAACAAGCTGGCCATCAACTGTCTCTTCGGCGGCTGGGGCCAGTCCACAGGCACCGCGTGGTTCGATGACCTTCAGCTTGTGCAGACCGATGGCCCGGTCTCCCCCGGCGGCTCTGTCGCCTCGCCTGTCACCGGTCGCGTCGGCGAAGTGATCAGCATTGTCACGCGCCACTACGCTCAGCGAGCGCCGGTCGAATCCGTTGTCGCCACGCTCGCATCGCTCAAGGGCGCGGATGAGAATCTCACGGGCTTCGTGCTCGGCGGGCTGGCGTCAGGCTGGCCGCAGGGTAAGGCCCCGACGCTCAGCGATGCGGACAAGGCTGAACTCGCCGCCCTGATGAAAGCATTGCCCGAAGGTCAGCGCGATCGACTGGTGACGCTGGCGGATCGCTGGGGACAGCGGGATATTTTCTCCGGCGATGTCGCGGCTGTGATCGACGCGATGCGCGTGCAGGTGGCCGACCGCAAGCAGGGCGATGCCCAGCGCGTGGATGCAGCGAGAAGGCTCGTGCGCCTGGCGGATGAGGCGGACACGATCGCCTTGATTCTCAAGCAGATCGAACCGCACACTACGCAGGCCCTGGCGGATGGGATGATTCTGTCCATCGCGGAGAGCCGGCGCGATGATGCGGGCGCTGCGATTCTCAAGGCGTGGGGCAACTTCACCGGCGCAGCCCGGCGGACAGCCGTCTCCGTCCTGATGCGGCGCGGGCCCTGGACTTTGTCGCTGCTGAGCCTGATCGAGGCGGGGCGATTCCAGCGCGTGGAACTCACTGCTTCAGACTGGCAGATTCTCAAGGCGAGCAAGGATGAGGCGGTGGCGTCAGCCGCGACGAAGCTCGATGCCCTGGCGGCGAATCCGGATCGCACCAAAGTCTTCGAACGCATGCTCCCGGCCCTGAAAGAGAAGGGCGATATCAACGTGGGCAAGCAGGTCTTCACGCAGCTTTGCGCCCAGTGTCACATCTTCAACGGCGCGGGCGGACAGGTCGGCCCGCAGCTCACGGGCATCGGCACGCGCGATCCGAAGGAGATTCTCGCGGAGATCGTCGATCCCAACCGTTCGCTCGAAGCCAACTTCCGACTGTGGACCATCGTGACCGATGAAGGCGACGGCTTCGCGGGCCGCCTCGACAGCGAAACGCAGACGAGCGTGGAGATACTCGATCTCCAGGGCAAGCGGCACGTCATTCAGCGCAAGAACATTCTTTCGATGAGCGCATCGGGGCTTTCGATCATGCCGGTGGGTCTGATCGATCATCTGAAGCAGGAGGAGATTGCGTCGCTGCTGGAATTTTTGCGAACGCCGGCGCATAAGTGATTCAGCGTTTGAAATGGGCGCTCGGGTGCCACGGGTCGACGAGGTTCGCCGAGTAGACCCGTGCGGAAGTCACGAGCGTGCCGGGCACCGGGCACGGGTCTCTTCGCAGAGCCTCCGCGACCCGTGGCACCCCGCGCCGCCTGCGTCCTCCGCGTTGCGTCGTTACATTGTTGGCCATGTCTGACGCGGACGAACAGATGGATGAAGTCGATGCGAACGGCGAAAGCGAACCGGCCCGGCCGGTGGCTCCGCGCAGTCTGCCCTCAGCCGAAGTCGCGCAGAAGCTTTCCTTCAAGAAGCGGTGCAAGATTGCCGTGGCGTCGTTCCTCGGGCGGGTGCTCATCCGGACCATCGGCCTGACGCTGCGGCATCAGTTCCTGTACAAGGGGCAGTTGTATCCACAGGAAATCGCCCACGAGTATTTCGACAGCTTTCGCGACGGAGGCAAGCCGCTGCTCTTCGGGCTCTGGCACGGCACGTGTCTGCCGATTCTCTATTACTGGCGCGGCAAGGGAACGTGCGTCATCACCAGCCGCAGCGCGGATGGACAGATCCTGTCGCGCATACTCAACGGCTTCGGCTACATGACCGTGGCCGGCTCCAGCAGTCGCGGCGGCATTCAGGCGCTCATCAACACGCTCGACGTGGTGCGCGGCGGCGTCGATGCCTCCATCGCCCTCGACGGCCCGCGCGGTCCGCTGCATGTCGCCAAGCCCGGGATCATTCTCCTGGCCAAACTCACCGGCAGGCCCATCGTGGTGGTGACCGCGTGCGCCAAGCGCTATCGCCGCTTCCGCTCGTGGGATCGCTTCCGTCTGCCCGGGCTGTTCACGAAGGTGACGTTCACCACGACCGACCCGATCTATGTGCCGAACGATGCGGATCACGACATGATCGAAGCGAAGCGCGCGGAGCTGGAGCAGTCGCTTCGCCGGATTCAGCAGGAAGTGGATGACTTCGTGCAGCCGAAGGTCAAGGGGTATCTGGGCAAGTGACGGCTTTGGGACCGGGAGCACCATCCCGACAGGGTGGTGCTGTTAGCGCACGAACCTCCTGCGGCGAAGCTGGCGAAGGTGGCAAAGCTGGCGAAAGGCATCCATGCGCCAATAGCACCACCCTGTCGGGATGGTGCTTACTCATCGCGATGCCATCATCGGCACGACCACGGCTCCCGTACCGACGCGGCCTCTTGCCGCAGTCGCGTTGGCTTCGGAGGGGAACTGGCCGACCTGCACGAGAATGATCTGGTTACCACCCACATCCGTCGCGGGGACGAGGCGGGTTTCGCCGACGTACTGCGCGACCGGGCGCTGGTTCAGATCCTGGGCGGCGACCTGTGCGTTGCTCACGTGCGAGTACGCGCCGACCTGGATCGTCCAGCCAACGACTTTGAGCTGCTGATCGATGCGCTGAATGAAGGAGGCGTCGCGTGAAGCGCTGCGCGCGAGCATGAGGTTGCCGCGGGCGTATGTCCACTGGCCCAGGCTCTGCTGACTGATGCCGGCCTGGTATAGCGCCTGGGCGCGGTCCTGTCCTTCGAGGCGGCGCGAGGCGGAGAGATAAGCAGCGGTTGCGCGCTCGTGGCGGTTCTGCTCGGCGTAAAGGCGGCCGAGCATCGCCAGCGAGTCGCCGGCGACATCGGAGTTGTTGCCGCGGGCTGCGGTGTTGAGATAGCGCTCAGCTTCGGCGCTGTTGCGGAGTTGATACGCGCACAGCCCGGTGAGGTACGCGGCCTCCATCGACGATTCGTTGTACGCATCGGCCAGCGGTTTGGCGGCGGCGTAGGCGGCGGTGTGATCGCCGCGGTGATACGCTTCGTACGCGCTCTTGAGCTGAGGATGGTTGCGACCCTGCGGCCCGGTCTGGCAGCCGGTGAGAAGGGTGAGAAGAAGGGCCGAAGCGGTGACGATCATCCGTGATGCGTTCATGGGGCTACTCCATTAGCCGGGGGTTTTACTTTCAGATAGTGTACCGAGGAGGAGGGCCAAGGGGAAAGGGCCGGGGGCCGAGTATCCATTCCCCTCCCTCTTAGGGAGGGG
>JBBDXA010000178.1:0-19595 GCA_040902585.1 Phycisphaeraceae bacterium | reverse complement strand
GATTCGCCATCGCGAAGTACTCGAGCGATTCTTCGATGCGATCCTGAAGCAGCATGTAATAGGTGACGGCAAGAAGATCGTTGTCATCCATCTTGCGCTTGTAGCTGACGACCTTGAGCTGGCGGTGGTACTGCCAGGCGAGACGGTCGTTGACGATGTTGCGGCGCTTGCCAAGCTGGTGCGCGCGGGCATTGACCAGGGGCTTGTATTCCATGAACTCGAAACTCTTGCGCTCGACCGGATCGATCACCAGCAGCGGGCTGTCGAGCCACTGACCCAGGTTGGCGACGAATTGGTCGCTGTGCTGGAGGAACTCCTGAATCACGCCCGGCTCGTTGTGAACGATGCCGTAGCTGTAGAGCGTGTGGTTGTAGGCGTGACGCTGCGTGATAAGCACGATCACGCGCTCGAAGAACGCCTTGTCTTTCATGCGGAAGGCGATCTTGTCCAGGTTGGTGCGGTGCAGGTTGTTTTCCTGGAGGTAAGCATAGACCTGGTCATCGGTGCCGAACTGGCTGATGTAGTCCCACGAGCCCTTGTCGATCTTGCTGAGTTCCTTCACGACGTTGAACGTGAAGGGCTCGGCGAAGGCGATGGCTTCCTCGTTCTTGGCGACATGCACCGGGTAGTGCGGATACTTGCCTGAGCCGGGGAAGTAGAAGTAATACTCGATGGCCTGCGTGTTGAAGGGCTGAAGCTGAAGGTGAACGCCGCGGGTGAACTGGCCGTTGAGCACGGGCATCGCGCCCTGCGGCACCTGGAGGAGAATGTCCAGCTTCTGCGTCGAGCTGGTCGGGTTGGTGATGACCACCTGGCAGCCGTAGACCGTGTGAACGAGGAATTCATCCGTCACGTACTTGTCCATCCGCTCGTTGTTCTCGTGGCGGTAGCGATCGTTGTGTCGGAAGAAATTCTGGCTGACGAGGATGGGCGTCTGCTTGGCGACGGTCGGCGCGGGTTTGATTTCCTTGTGGTAGACCACGAGCGCGCTGTCCGCGGTGAGCGTCATCTTCGAGCCGTCATATTTCACATCGTGCTTGCCCGCCTCGAAGGGCAGGTCCAGCGTCGCCAGCGCGAACATCATGTCCGGGAAGTTGCGGCTCGACTCGGCGAGGTTCGTCGAGAGGAACGGCTGCTTCGGGTTCGCCTTCGCGTAGTCCACCCAGTAGCCGTTGACGCTGATGAGATTCGCATCCTGCTGATGAATGGGCAGCTTGTAATAGTTGTTCTCGACCCATTCCTGCGTCTTGTCGAGCTTGCGGTAGAACTGACGGACCAGCTTGCGGCGATCGGCATCGGCCTCGTGGTAACCAAACTCCTGAGCCTTTTCGCCGGACTGCGCGGCCCGGTCCTTGCTCAACTGCTTGAGCCGCTCCATGTTCTTGCCGGCGTAGTCGCGCTCGGCCTCTTCGCGGTAACGGCCGGAGGATTCCTTCTTGGCTTCGTCGGCGAGCTTGGCGTCAGCCGGGGCGCTGTCGGCTTTGGCGGCACCGCGACCGGGGCCGGCAGGGGCGTTGCCCGGACGCGGGCTGGCCGTCACCATCGGCGGTGCGGCAGGGGACGGCGTAGCGTTGCCCAAATCACGCCTCAGTTCGGACTGGAGCTTCTCGCTGGGCATCTGCTTCTCAAGCTGTTCCGCCAGCCCGTAGTCATCGCCCGCATCCAGCGCGCTGCCTTTGAGCGCGGTCTGGAACAAGTGATTGAACTGATCCATATTCGGCGGGATGAGATCGAACAGATCCTTCACATGCCGGGCCGTCGTCGGCTGCTCACCGGCGAGCTTCTGCGAAAGCAGGATGCGCTCGGCGATGTTCAGCCGCTGATATTCCCAGGGCTCCAGGTAGTGAGCCGAGGCGTTGCCCAGCAGCCATTGATCGATGAAAGTCTTGTCGCGTTTGTTGGCGATGTAGGGCAGCACCACTTTCTGGAAGAACTCGGGGTCCTTGTGCAGCAGGAAGAGATTCATCTCGTGGCAGGCGTACTCGGAATACTTGGCCTGCTTTTCTTCGGGCTTGAGGTTGGGCCAGTTCAGAAGGAAGCTGAACTCGACGAGGTGCCCGTTGCCGCTGAGCGTGGCGTAGAGGGCGTAGGTGCGGGCGAGGGTGTCGTAGATTTCGAACTTGCTGGTGGTGATGTCACCGATGACAAATTTGTCGCCTTTGCGGACGATGCTGATCTGTTTCTGCTCGGTGAAGTGCTGCTTGGGGTCCAGGCCGTTGCGCAGGCGAAGGTCCACGAACTCGCTCTTGGGTTCGGCCAGGGCGAGGCTGCGGTAGATGGTGTTCTGCGGATCGACAGCGATGACGTGGACGTGTTGTCGATCGCCGATCTCTTCGCGTTTGATGGTGATGACGCCGTTCTTGTCGGGCGTGAGGTTGAGGAGGACAGCCGAGGTCTCGCCGAGGAAATCGAGGTTGGCGAAACCGACGCCCGCCTGGTTTCTGCGATCGTCGCCGCCGGAGCCGAAGAAGCCGGATTTGAAGGCTTTGCCGCCGCCTTCGCCGCCTGCCTGACCGAAGAAGTCGCCGCCCTGGGCGATCTGCTCGCCGGTTTCAGTGGTGCGGATGGCCCAGGGGTTGAGCAGGATGCCGGGCCGGGTGAGCATGTTGCCCGGGTAGATCTTCATGTACTTGCGTTCGAGGATGTAGCGGTACTCATCGCCGATGTTCCTTCCCGCGACGTAGGCCGACTTCTGCTTCGTCAGCAGCGTCATCGAAGGGTTGGGATCGCCGATGTTGTTCAGGCTGTTCCACGGTGAGTACTCGGGGCGCATGCGGGTGACGAAGACATGCACGCGGGTGTACTTGTTGGCGTTACCGAGCTTGACGGTGATGTCCTTAGCGTCAGCCGCGATGCTTTCGATGTGCAACGGGCTGGCGTTACGCACTTCGAGCTGGCGGTAATCGCTGACGACGTAGTTGTCCTTCGCTTCGCCTTCGGTGAGGCGGACCTGGATGCGCTGGCCTGAGTCCTTGAGCAGCAGGTCGTAGTCGCCGCGGGGCAGGTCATCGAGCTTGAGGTAACCGTTGGCGAGGGTGACGCTCTTGAAGTGATCCTCATGGAACACGCCGCCGCGCAGGGAAAGCAGAGAGATGTCCGCGCGCTGGGGCTGCTTCGCGTCGCCCAGGAAGGGAACGAGCACCGGGGAGCCGGCCTTGGCGTGAACGGAGGCCTGGTAGCTGCGCTCGTCGCGCGGCAGGGGCCACTGGTGGCTGGTGCCTTCGGGGCCCTGGGCCTGGACCCAGTCGATGCCATCGAGCTTGCCGAGCCTGATGCGGCCGGCTTCATCGGTCTGAAGCGTGACATGGATGGTGTCGCGGAAGTCACGATGCTTGAGCACCACGTTCACCGGGCGATCCGTGCGGGCTTCGCCGGTCTTGCCGAACAGGTCGATCACCCACAGGCCGCCCATGTCAGCCAGGTGCAGGTCTTCGACTTTGTCGGTGGTGTCGATCTGGTTGAGGACATATTGCGCGTTGGCGGCGACGTTGTTCTTCTGTCCGGTGCTGAGGTTCTGCACCTTGGCGGCGATGGTGAAGGTCAGCCGCTGAAGGCGGTCGGGCACGCTGAATTCGTACACGGCATCGCGGTCTTCGTAGAGCTTGAAGCCGGTGACTTCCTTGGTGGAAACGATGCCGTCGTGATCCTGCGAGTTGATGACGAGGCGGACATCTTCAAGCACGCTGAGCGTGACCGGCGTGCCGTTCAAGTAAAGACCCGCGCGGATGAGCACGTTGGCCTTCTTGCGCTTGATGAGCTGTTCGCGGTCCACGTGGATGCCCGCAAGCAACTGGTAGCTTTCGTTGGCGTGATCGAAGTGTTCGAGGCTGGTGAAGCCGGCGTTGGAAAGGACGATCGGCGTGCGCCCGCCGCGGTTGGAGAAGGGCACGGCGATCAGGCCGTCCTTGTCCGCCTTGTACTCGTGACCCGCGAGCCAGAGGCTGGCGGTCTTGAGGTGTTCGTTCTTCTCGTTCATCACCTTGAAGATGTGGCCCGCGGTGCTGATGCGTTCCAGGAAGCGGAGCTTGCCTTTGCGCACGAGGACGCGGCTGCTCTTGCCGTTGCCGATGAAGTCGATCACGTAAACGCCCGCGCTGCTCAGTTCGCCGAACTCGAAGTGCCGCTTGACGCGGTGGGCCGGGGCTTCGGTGTAGTCGATGGTGGTTTGCTTGTTGGGCACCAGGCCGTCGAGGTTGATGTCGGTGTCCACTTCGCGCAGGTTGTCGCGGTAGAAGTTGGCGGCATTGACTTCGTACACCTTCACCAGCAGCGTCTTGACGTTCTTCACGTACACGTCGAGGCTGACCTTCTCTTCCACGCTGAACTGTTCGTCGTTGGTGTATTCGAACTCCAGGTCGACGCGGTCCTTGATCTGCTGATAAAGCGCCGGCGGAATGAGGCGGGCCCACTGCTCGGCATCGCCCAGCCCGCGGGTGATTTTCACTTCCGCGAAGTTGTGCTTGAGATAGATATCGTTGATGTAGGTCTCGTACGCGGCGTAGCCCGTGTCCTTCTCGAAGAAGTTGTGCAGGTAGCTCCTGATCAGCGGCTCATCGTTGCCCACGATCGGCAGCAGCGTGACGGGCTGATAGTTGGCGTTCAGATCGCAGGGATATCGGCGGTTGTCTTCAAGCTGCATGTACTTGTTGTTGATGTACGACACGTACTTGGGCAGCTCGATGTACTCCTTGAACCGGGCGCGGCTGTATTCGCCCTGCTGGCGGTCGAACGCCATGCGGTGATAGAGCACATGGCCCTTGAGCGAGTTAAAGGCCGGCGCGAGATCCTTCACGAAGGACCACAGGCGATCGAGGTAGGCGGCGTATTCCTTCGGATCGTTGCGCCAGTCGATGTCCGGGTTCGGCTGAAGGCGGGTGATGTAGGTGTTGACGTAATTGGTGTTCTTCAGGAGTTCGGGCATCTGCTTGGCGAGGGCTTCGAGCTGATCCAGGAGCATGATGCGGTGGATGTTGAGTGAGCCGAAGCCGCCTGAGTACTTGTAGCGCAGGTCGGCGACGACGAGGTTGACGAGGTTGGCGTAGTCGGGTCGCTGAAGGCGGCTGAGGAGTTCGCGGCGACGGTCATCGTTCAGATCGGTGGTGATCAGCCAGTCCAGGGCGCGGTCTTCGAATCCGCCGGTCTGTCCGTGGCGGTTCCAGGCGTTCTTGGTCAGCGTGTCGCGGGTGATGAGGCCCTCGTTCAGGGCGGTGGGATAGTTGGGCTTCTGGTTGAGCGTCTCGCGGTTGTGGTTGAAGTGAAGGTTCAGCCGCTGGCGGAGATGCTTGAGCGTGTCGTCCGGGTTCTTGCTGTAGGTGAGCAGACTCTGGCGATCGACGATCTCCCAGTAGGTCTGCGGGTAGTTGGTGTTGGGGTAGTGCTTGCGCCACGCGGCCAGCGTTTCGTTGACCTTCTCAAACTGCTCGATGCTCTGATGGTTCAGGGCGTGGTAGTAGTAGAAGTCATCCGTGCCGGGGATGAGCTGCTTCAGGGCCTCGGCGCGGTCGGCGGCGAGGGCGTAGTCCTCGATGAAGCCGACCTCGGCAGCGCGGGCGTTCGAAGTGAGAAGGGTAAGAAGAAGGGCGAGGAGCGAGAAGCTGAAGCGACGCATCGTGCGTTCCTTTCTCGATGGACGGAAGCGGAGAACCTGGAAACTTTGAATGACCACCACCGCGCGGACGGAGACCGGCCGGCGCGGGCGTTGTGCCTTTTAGACGTATCAGGTCCGGGTAAGTTCAATCGAACCGTCTAAAGGATCGGCTGATCGCAGGTCGCAGCATCGACGGGGGTTAAGATGGGGGGATCGGGGCGGGGTATCGGACGTGATTTACGCCGCTTGCGGCTTAGCATCCGATGCCAACCAAGCTCGTTTCAGTTCGTGCGCTCGACCCTCCCCCAGCCCCTCCCTGGAAGGGAGGGGAGTTTCTACAACCCCAGCACATCCTTCATTGAATACCTGCCCGCCGGCTTGCCGGTTAACCACTTCGCCGCCTTCAGCGCACCCCGCGCGAAGACATCGCGGTTGGTGGCCGTGTGCGTGATCGCCAGCTCCTCGCCCTGCGTGCCGAAGCTGATCGTGTGCTTGCCGACGATATCGCCGCTGCGGAGGGCGTGCATGCCGATCTGGCCGCGCTGGCGGAGTTCATCGCCGCCGTGGCGGCCGTGGACTAAATCCTTCTCCATCGACTTACCCGTCGCTTCGCACACCGCCTGCGCGATCGCCAGGGCGGTGCCCGAAGGGGCGTCCACCTTGAAGCGGTGGTGCGTCTCGACGATTTCAATGTCGTAATCATCTCCCAACCTTTGCGCGACCTGAGCTGCCAGACCCAGCAGCAGGTTCACACCCAGGCTCATGTTGGCTGCCTGAAGCACGGGCATCACCTTCGCGGCTTCGTCGATCCGGGCGTGGTCTTCAGCCGACAGGCCCGTGGTGCCCACGACCAGCGCCACGGGTTTTCCGCTGGCTGCATGTTCGAGGCAGGTCTTGATGGCCGCGCGGAAGCCGGGCGGGGCGGTGAAGTCGATCATGGCCTGGGCAGCCCCGGCTTGAAGGGTGGAGCCGATCGCCACGCCCAAGGCCTGCGCTCCTGAGAGGGTGCCCGCATCCTGTCCGCTCAAGGCATGGCCGGGCGCCTCCAGCGCAGCGGTGACTTCCAGGTCCGCATCCTCAGCCGCCAGCGCCACCAGTCTGCGGCCCATGCGTCCAGCTGCGCCGTTGATCGCGATTGTCGTTGCCATCACTCGCCTTTCGTTGTCGCCACGATTCTGGCAGAAGCTCGATCGGGTGCCACGGGTCGGCGAGTCCGCGAGCAGACCCGTGCCCAGCGCCTGCGATCACCGTGTTGGGTAGCCTCAGGTGCCCGCACGGGTCTTCGTCGCCGAGCCTCCGCGACCCGTGGCACCCAGCGCCTGTCCGCCCGCGCACAATCAGTTGAGTAAGAGGCGGACAGGCAAAGATAAGGAGCCTGCCGCGAGGGAGCAAATCTTCCCGCACCTTGCTACAATTGGTTGGCAGGGCCGATCGGCCCCTAGATGATGCGCGACGCTCCCGATGCCGGTGGTGGACCGGCTCGGTAATCCTTCCCCCTTTCCAGCGAGTGGCCATGGGACTGTTCGGCTTCGGCAAAAAAAAGGGCGACTCCGGCGACGGCGGCAAATCGACAGCGAACGGCGCCGGCGGAGACAACGGCAAATCGACAGCGACCGCCAGCGGCGGCTTCACGCCCGACCCCCGCAAGGCCCGCGCCTGGTTTGACCGCGCCCATCAGGTCGCCGACACCAACTTCGATTACGCCATCGACGCCTTCATCAAAGGCCTCAAGTTCGAGCCCAACAACATCAAGGAATGGGAGACGCTCTACGAAGTCGGCATGCGCCGTCTCGTCAGCGGCGGTAAGCCGGCCGGCACGCTTGAATCCATGAAGTCCGGCGGCAAGACCGTCATCGAAAAGCTCGCCCATGCCGCCAAGCTCTGGGCCATGGACCCGCGCAACGCCGCCCGCGCCATGACCGTCTTCGAACGCATCGCCGACATGTACGTGGCCGCCGATGAAACCGACCTGGGCGAGATCGGCCTGTGGGTCGGCGAAAAGACGATGGAGCTCAACTCCGGAAAAAAAGCAAGTAAAGCGGTTCTCGTCAAGGCGATCGCCCTGTTCAAGGACATGCACCTGTACAGCCAGGGCGTCGAAGCCTGCCGCCGGGCCCTGGCGATCACGCCCGATGACGCGAACCTGATCCAGGAAATTCGCGACATGGAAGCGCTTAAGACCATGGTCGACTCGGGCATGCGCGGCAAAGAGGGTGACGCCATGAAGGGCGTCAAGAACCTCGACGAACAGCGGGCCTTGGATGAAGAGGATCAGTCGCGCCACGACGAGGCTGGCCACGAAAGACTCATCGCCCGCGCCCGCAAGGCATTCGAAGTGAAACCCGATGACCTGGATCTGCTTCTGAAATTCGTGCGAACGCTGGAAGGCAAAGCCTCCGACGAGTCCGAAGAGGAAGCGATGAAGGTCCTCAAGGACGCCTACGACAGGACCGGGCAGTACCGCTTCAAGATGGATGTGGGCAACGTCAGGATTCGCCAGTTCAACCGCTACGCCCGCATGTACCGCGATGCCCTGAAGGATAATCCAGGCGACGAAACGCTTAAGAAAGGCCTGGAAAAGGTCAAGCAGGAGCAGCTTGTATTTGAATTGAAGGAGTTCGAAGAGCGCACCAGGGAATATCCCACGGAAATGAAGCTGCGCTACGAGTTGGGCAAACGCCTGGTGATGGTCCGCAGGTTTGAAGATGCCGTGGCCATGTTCCAGGATGCCCAGGCCAACCAGAGCATTCGCGCCAGGTGCAAGGAAGCCCTGGGTGTCTGCTACATCCACATGGACTGGATCGATGCCGCCATCACCACGCTCAAGGAAGGCCTGGAGGTTTACCAGGGGCCGCAGGATGATGACCTGCCCATGACCATGCGATACCTCTTGATGGATGCTTTGGAACGCAACGCGAAAAAGCTCAAATCAGTTGAGAACGCGGAGGAAGCGCTGAAGGTCGCGTCGATGCTCCTGCAAACGAACATCCGTTATCGCGATATCCGCGAACGGGTGAACGCGCTGAATGCGTTGATCAAAGAATTGCAGGACGGCGGCGAAGCGGCAGCCTGAATTTCCCCGCTGCGCGGTTAGCGGTCGGGCCGATCCCCCGGTGTCCGCGAGGCCCACCCGTCCCCCGGTCCATCCCGCAACCATTCAACTCACCACCCGCCCGCCCTCCATCTTCAACACCCGGTCCGCCAGCTTCCCCGCCTCTTCCACATTGTGCGTCACGTGCAGCGTTGTCACATGCTCATGCCGCTGGGCGTTCTTGAGGACGCTGTACATCTGCTGACGGGTTTCATCATCCAGGGCGCTGAGCGGTTCATCCATCATCAACACGCGTGGCCGAAACGAAAGCGCCCGCCCCAGCGCCACCCGCTGCTGCTCCCCGCCTGACAGACCCGCCGGCCTTCGCGGCAGCAGATGCGCGATGCCCAGCAGTTCCGCCAACTCCGCGACGCGGCCTTCAATCGCCGCCTTCTCCCATCGCCGCACGCGCAGGGCCAACGCCAGATGCTCGCGCACCGTCATCGTCGAAAACAGCGCCAGGTCCTGCGGCACGTAACCGATCCCGCGCTCGGCCGCCTTCTTCTGGGTGACATCCACGCCATCCAGTTCGATCCTGCCCCGCGCCACAGGCTTGAGCCCGCAGATTGCCTCCAGCAGCGTCGTCTTCCCGCAGCCCGTGCGCCCCATCAGCACCGCATACTCGCGCGACTTCACCGTGAATGAGATATCGTCGAGCGTAAACGCCCCGGCCCGAGTCGATAGCGACGAAACAACAATCATCCCCGCAGGATAATGTTTCCCCCGTTTAGCGGTAGCACCGATAGGTGCCCCCGTCCCCCGCCCCCCGTCCCCCGTCTTCACCCAATCCCCCAATTCCGCACCCCCGCCGCCCGCGCCAGCACCAGCACCGCCACCGCGGCGAAGACCATGATCAGCGACACCGCGATCGCCCCATGCAGGTTGCCCGCCTGAAGCTCAAGGAAAACCGTCGTCGGCAGCACCTCCGTGTGCAGCCTCGTGGAACCGGCGAACACCAGGATCGGCCCGAACTCACCCAGCGACCGCGCCCACGCCAGCGTGCCTGCCGTGACCATCCCGCGCTTCGCCTCGGGCAGCACCACCGCGAAAAACGCCTGCCCGCGCGTGCAGCCCAGGGTCAGCGCCACCTGCTCGCGCCGCGGCGAGATGTGATCGAACGTCGCCCGCATCGTGCGCACGGCAAAGGCGCAGGCCACCATGAACTGGGCGATGATCACAGCCGGTATCTCAAACACCACATGCTCGCGCAGCCAGGCCGAGGGTTGAAGCTTGAAGAGAATCAGCAAACTCAGCCCCACCACCAGCGGCGGCAGCACGATGGGGATATCCAGGATCGCATCGACGATCGCCTTGCCGCGAAACTCGACGCGCGACATGAGATACCCGATGGGCACCGCCACCCACAGCGACAGGATCGTAGTGATGGTGCAGGAGATCAGGCTCAGCCAGATCGCGTATTGGATCTTCTCACTCTTGAGCGAATCGACCAGCGTGCCCGGCGTGGTGTAGGTCGCGTCGGCGATGAGCATCGCCACGATGAGAAAGACATACACGCCGCTGAGGATGCCCAGTGCCCAGTAGAAGAGCCGATCAGACCCGACGCGATGGGGAGCGCCGGAGGAATTGGAAAGGGGATCACTCAAAGTCCGCACATCCTATTCAACCGCTACGCGTCGGGTGGCTGGGGCTGGAGTCCGCGCAAGCCCCGGCCCGAGTAACCCTGTGCGCCCAAGAGGCCGGGGCTTCACAAAGCTTCAGCCCCAGCCACCCGAGGGGCTACTCAGCTTTCTGCCACAGCCACTCGAAGCCCACCTTTTCAAACCGTTCGCGCGACTGGGATGCCGTGATCGCCTCGATCAACCGCGCCATGAGCTGCGGGTATTTCGTTTCCTTGCTCACGGCGATCGGCTGCGTCGCCGTCGCCAGGGGGTTGTCGATATAGATCACCTTGGCGCGGTCCAGCACGTTGTGACAGTTCGCTTCGTACACGATCGCCGCGTGCAGGCTGCGCGAGTCCACGAGTTGCGCGACCAGCAGGTCAGCCGTGGGCACATTGGACCGCGTCTTGTCCTTCATGGCCCCGGCAATGCCCTCGACTTCAAACAGGCGCTCCGTCAGCGCCCCCAGCGCGGACATCTCCGCGTTCGCCACGCCGACCTTCACGCCTTCCTGCGCCAGGTCTTTCAGTCCGTGGATGTTTCTGGGATTATCCCAAGGCACGAGAATCACCATGCGCGTCCGGCTGACGTTGTGAAACTCGTGAAACAGGTCGGCCACTTCGGTGGAGAACGACACATCACAGGCGAAGTACGCATCGGGCCGCTTGGCGTCGGTCTTCATCTGGCTGACCAGCACGCCGCAGCCCTGATATTCCTCGGCGATCGAGATGCCTTCGCGCAGGCGGAACTCATCCACCGTGTCGCGCACGCCCACGCCGTTGAGCCCGCCCGCAAAGAGCAGAATCTTCGGCTCCAGCTCCCACGGATCGCCCGGCACGCCTTCGTAGAAATTCTTCTTCAGCATCACCTGCCCGCGCGTCGGCGCGGCCAGATAGCGGGCAAATCGCAGGGCATCGGTTGGCCGCTTGCTCGTCTTGAGCACCCCCGCGCTCATGACCGAAACCGACGAAACAAACTGCGGCGGATCGACGATATCAAGCCCGAACTGCCGCGCTGTCGCATCCCACACCAGGCCCGCGTCAACCGAGCCGGTTTGAATCACCATCGCCACTTCCGTCACCGTCGGCGCCTCGACCTTGCGGAACGCCTTGACCTGATCCCACTGACCGCTGGCGAGCAGAGCCTTCTTCGCGACCACGCCGCAGGCGGTTTCGTCGTTGGGCAGGGCGAAGGTGACATCCTCGCGAAACAGGTCCTCGAGCTTTTCGATGTTCTTCGGATTGCCCGGAGCGACCGCGATCACCAGCTTGAACCTTCCGAAGGGAATCACCTCCCGCACCAGGCCTTCCTTGCGGGCCAGTTCCATGTGATATTCATCCGCGGGTATGTACAGGTCGCCCTTGTCGGCAATCTTGATCAGGGCCAGGAGCGCGCCCGAACTCTTGGCATCCAGCCGCACCGCCACGCCTACTTCGTTCTGGAACTGCGCGGCGATCTCCTCGACCGGCGGACGAACCCCCGCCGCGACGTAGACCATCAGCGGGTCTTGCGGATCGCCCGTCATCGGCCTGGGTTTGAAGGGATTGCGCGACAACAGCGCGATCAGTCCCGCGACGATCAGCAGCGAGGCGAGCAGAACGACGGGCGCCTTTCCGGCAACCCCCCGATGTCGATTGAATCGATGCGGCATGAGATTCATCCGTGAGGCCATTGCAAAGGATACCCCACGAAAGGCCGCAAGGCGCGAAAAATCAGGACAGAAATTCCGGGCACCTTATCTGTCGCTATTCATCACTCTTTCGACTTCAGGTCCTTCTTCTGGACCCACTTCCCATTGTCGGTCATCAGGTAGTGGTTCGGCTCGGCGGATCTGAAGATGCGCAGGGCATTTCGCCGGCCTACTTCCTCGGGCGTGGCGCCGATCTCCTTGGCAATGATCGCGCAAAGCTTCGCCCGATCCGTGTTCTCCGCTTCGATCAGCGCGGCGATCTCAGGCGCCGCTTCCTTCAACGATTTGACCCAGCCTTCCCACGTTTCGCCAACGGTGCCATCGCCGCGCAGTTGCGACAACCTGGCAAACCGCTCCTTGAAGCGGGCCTGAAGGTCGGACTTCTCATCGGCACGCGCGGCGGTCGTACTCATCAGAGCCGTCGCACCGGCCAGCAGCATCATCATGAACAGGCGTCGATTCACTTGGCACCTCCGTTTGTTGACGCACCCGCGTCGGGCTTCTTGTTGGAGTCAGGATTCACATGAGGCTTGATCGTCTCTTCAAAGTCGAAGAAGCTGTCGAGTTCCTTGTCGACCTTCAGGTACACATCAATGCGTGCATAGATCGGCTTGATCTCAATGACGCTGTTGGTATCGACCTTGTGCTCGGTCTTGCAGCCGGCGGCAAACATCAGCGTCGCAGCCGCCAGGATCGCGCCCAGGCGAAGCCAGCGAAAGCTACTTGCCGCCGAAGATGCGGTTGAGTGTGTCGTCAATCGCTCCGGGCGCGTTGGCGCTGCGGAGGATGCGTTTGGAGAGGAGAGATCCGAAATCATCGATATTAACCTCCAGTAGGCCGACGGGTGCCTTGGCACCTGTTCTACCTCGGCCACTTGTTGTTACGAGACAGTTAAGTTTGTTGTTCTGCGGGTAGAAGTCAAATTGCAGTCGGTCAAATTCGTAATCGTGTACCGCAGCGACGAGGTAACCCTTCAATTTCAGGTCGATCGCTCCAAAAACATCATCAATCGACTTGACGACGTAGGCTGATGCTTCGGTTCCATCCTGAATCTCGATCCAGCCCTTGCCGGGTTTGGCGTAGAGGAAGCCTTTGCCGAAGGTGAGCGCGGGGTCGCGGTCCGAGTCGACTCGGACGGGAAGCCTGCCGTAGATGAAGCCTTCGCCTTTGACCTTCTGGTCGGTGAGCAGTTCGAGCCATTCGCTGATGCTCATATCCTCGACGAACACCTGCGTCTGAAGCACGGGCTTGCTGGGATTGAATCGGCAGGCATGAATCCAGAATCGGCCTTGATCTCCCATGGCCCAGGCTGCCAGATTCAACTCGATGGATTCGGGCGATTCCATGCGAAAGTTCGCCACGGCATTGTTGACCTTCAGCTTGCCGATGTGCCCGGATTTGGCGCTGAGCCTTTGATTAGGCGGCGTCGCCAAGGGCGAGAGACTGTTGAGATTGAGATTCGCATCGATGCCTTCGAACGCCGCGTCGGACTTTCGGTGGCTCGCCGACATGTCGCGGACGATGAGCTGCACATCAGGGACGAGTCGGCCTTCCGCAAGCGTGACCTCACCCGTCACGTCGAAATCGCCTTTGATGCGCCAGCCCTCGGCCAGGCGCAGGCGATTGGCGATCGCCTGATCGTCGGTGAGATGCACCTTCTGCATGCGAAGGGTCACTTTGCCGGTGGGCGATGGCTGGGTCAGGTCGATCGCGCCTTGGGCGGTCATGGGCGGCTGGTTTTCAAAGATCGGCCAACTGCCCTCCCCGCGCAGCGAGCCATCCACGATACTGACCCGGCCGGTGGGCGAGGCGAACCGGATGGTGTCCCACACCACCGAATCGATCGAAAGCGAAGGCTCGACGCGCGGCTTGGCCGCCCGCGTGACGGGAATCACCGCGCTGAAACCGGTGACCTCCACCTTCTGCTGAGGCAGTTTCGCGTGGGCGTGTTCGATGGTGATCGAACCGGCAAACGGCCAGCTTGCGTCGCCAGGCTGCCCTAGTTCGCCGCGCAGGATGAGCGTGGCCAGCCCCGCTTCGATGCCCCCGGTCTCGCCCTGCTGCTTGAGCGACAAAGGTGAGGTGGAAAGGTTCAACCGCAGCAGCGGCATCGCTTCGAGCTTGCCCTCGCCCAGCGGCCAGGCCAGCGCGACATCGCCGGCATGCAGCGAAGCGCCGGCAATCGTCGTCGTCTGCTCCGCCCCCTGCGATTGGATGGAATCGAACGTGAAGACATCGCCATCAGCCAGGGTGACCAGAAGCTGATGGTCAAGGAACGATCCTTTGATCACGGCTGCGAACCGCGGCTGGGCCAGGTGCGTCGTGCGTCCGTTGCTCGCCACCTTCATCTGCTCGGATGAACTGCTCACGCTCAGCGTCAACAGGGGTTCATTCAGATCAAGCTCAGCATCCACCGAGAACTGAAAGCCTGTCGCATCCACTTGATGCCCGGCCAGATCTAGGCCAAGCGTCTGCGGCTGACCCTCGATGTGAAACAGCATCGTGGTGCCGGCCTTTTCATCGCGGCGAATCACCAGTCGGGTGGTCGCGCCGGCGAAGGCATCAGGCGAGTCCACAGGTTTGATCGCCACGTCGAACGTGCTGTCCAACCCGCCGGCGCGGCCCACGATCATGAGTGCGTGGTCCAGCGCCACTGTCTTGAGCGTGAAGGCGATGCCGTCCGTTGTGCGCTTTGCCTCGGTGCCGGCGTCGGTCGTAGTCGCGGGGGCGGTCAGGTCGATCGTCCCCGTGATCGGCACCTGCATGCCCAGCACCTGCACGCTCGCCTCCACCGCGCAGACGCCTTTGCCTTCGTGTGTCAGCTTCAGGTCCAGCGGCAGAGCGAAACGCCGGCCTTCCCAGTCCAGCAGCAGCGAACTCGAACGTACATTGAGAACATGAAACGGCAGGTCCGCGTCGGCATCCGACTCGTCCGCGGCCTTCGACTTGAAGTCCGCCAGCGGCCCAAGGTCCAGCTTGCCGTCGCGCAGGTTCAACTGCAACACGGCACCGACAACGTCGATCTGCTTCACCGTCAGATTGCCGGTGAGCGATAGGTCATAGTCGACTCCTACAGACCCGATGCGCAGGCCGGGCCCGTTGGCGTCGTCGGAGGCGATGGTCAGATCGGTGAGCTGAAGATGACTCGTGCTGACCGAATGAACGCGGGCCGAGGCGGGGTCGATCCCCATCGCCTTCAGGGCCGCCACGATCTTGCCCTCGGCAATGCCCGGCAGCCAGTTGATGTAGACCAGCAGCACGATCGACAGGATCACGCCGACGACAGCGACGATGCGGAGCAGCCATTTGAAGAGGCGCTTCATGTGATGACATGATAGCCCGGAGCACCATCGCGGAGCACCATCCCGATAGGGTGGTGCTATTAGCGTCCGTTTGTCTGTCGCGCCCCAATCGCATCAGTCATCCGTTCGGTATCAGCACCACCCTGTCGGGATGGTGCTCCAGGATGGTGCTCTTCACCCCGTCAGCGGCAGCACCGTCGCGAGGATGAGTGTGAACAGCATGCCGACCAGGCCCATGATCACCAGCATGACCGTCCACGACTTGAGCGCTTCGACCTCGCTGAAGCCGCCCATGCGGGCGTAGATCCAGAAGCCTGAGTCGTTCATCCACGCGGCGATGAGCGAGCCGGAGGCGATCGCGGTGGCGAGGTAAACGGGATTGAAAGGCAGATCGACGCCGACGATCATGGCGCTGATCATGCTCGCGGTGGTGATCATGGCCACGGTGCTGGAGCCCTGGGCGATCTTGAGAATCGAGGCGATGCCGAACGCCATGAAGAGCAGGACCATGCCGCTGGCCTTGCCGCCGTCACCTGCGAAGAGGGTCTGAATCGCGCCGCCGATTTCAGCCTGGCGCAGCATCGCGCCGAACGCGCCGCCCGCGGCCGTGATGAGGATGATCACGCCCGCGCTCATGAGCGAATCTTCGATGACATGCTTGAACTCCGCGCGGGTGGGCTTGCGCTGGCGGACGTAAAGCCAGATGGCGATGCCTGCCGAGAGCATGAGCGCGAAGTTGGGGTTGCCGATCAGGCCGGTGAAGTTGGCGGCCTGTCGCGCGGAGGTCTCCCATGCGTGCGGTTTGATCACGTCCGTGCCATAGGTCGCTTCGAGGACGAGGCGGTTGAGGCGTTCGATCTCGCTGCTTTTCAAGCGATTTCGGTCTGCGTTCGCCAGCGACTGAAACGCCCTGTTGAGGGCACGCGCTTTTGCGGTCTCATTTTGAAGAGCTTCTTGCAATCGGGCGAGTGAAAGTCGGTTGGTCTCAAGAGCAAATTTCAATTTGCCCGAAGGGATCTGTACAACTCCGGTCCCATCGTCCACCTGCAATTTCCCTTGGTCGAGGCTATTCAGGATTTCAATGGAAGTGGCAATATCATTTTCCGTTTTCCTGATTTGATCGAGACCAACTAACTTCTCGCCGGCTTGTTTCGTGTCGGCAAGCTGTGCGAGTCCCTTGTTGTCAATCACATAGAAGTAGACGTCCTCACGAAGAACAAATTCCGGGGGGAGTGGCACATCCATCATTCGCCATGTCTTGGCGCTGTAGAAATCGGCCGCGTTGAGCAGCTTGTTGAAGCCCGTGAGCAGGGTGGCCTTTTCGTCGTCATTGAACTCGACCAGCGGCGGCGCGGTCCAGGGATTTGCCGGCGCGGGGCCGGGCTTCATAAGCAGGTCGCGCGTTGCAGCCGACAGGCGTTGGAGAAGTTGCTGCGAAGGCACCTGCCTCGCATCGGGCATGCGGCTGTCGATGTCACTGGGGCGAACATTGGGAGGCACGGAATCGCCCGGCGCTTGCGTTCGTTGCTGAACGACAAGGGTGTCGCGCAGCAAAGGCCAGTTCACATCACCCGATGTGAATCGCGCCGCATGTTCCGCATCGGCAATACTCACCGCAGCCGTGTTCGCACCGATGAGCAGCACCGGCAACAGCACCGGCGCAAAGGCCAGCAGCAGCGGCGGCAGGTGCCGCTCTTCGATCGGCTCCGGCTCAGGCAATCCGCTGCCGATGGGGCGCATTTCAATCGGCATCTTCTTGTTCAGCCAGTGCGCGTAGATCACGCCGGCGAAGGATGCGGGGATGCCGATGATCGCGCCCATGAGAATCATCAAACCGAGATCGACGCGCAGGGCATCGGCCGTGGCGAGTGGCCCCGGCGTCGGCGGGACCAGTGTGTGCGTACACGCGCCGCCTGCCGCGATCGCCATGACATAGAGCAAATAATTCTTGCCGGTCTTCTTGTACATCGATCGCGCCAGAGGCACGAGCAGGTAGAAGACGGTGTCGAAGAAAACGGGAATGGAAAGGACGTAACCGGAGGAGACCAGGGCCGCATCGCCGCGTTTCTCGCCGAGCAGTCGCAGGAAGAAGCGCACGATGCGGTCGGCTGCGCCCGAGTCCATCATGCATTTACCGATGATCGCCGCCAGGGCGATGATGATGCCGATGCCGCCGGCGGTATTGCCCAGCTCCGCGCCGACGCGCGCCATCTTCGTCGCCACATCGCCCGGCGCGAGCAGGGAGACGACCATGGCCGCGAGGATGAGCGCGAGAAATGCGTTGAGGCGAAGCCAGACGATCAGGCCCAGGATCAGCGCGATGCCGATGAGGAGAATGACGAGGGGGTGAACAACGGGCAAGGGGCAGCCTCCTGACTGACTCGAGGGAACCGAGAGGAGGCGGCATTGTAACGATTGAGGCGTGGCGAGCCGGGGCAGACAAGGGCTACGTGTCGAGCAATTCGCCCCAATACTCGCGATGGGCATCACACGTGCAACGTTCGTTCGTTGGTTCCGGGCACCGTGCGATGATCTGGAGCTTCGGGTTGACGCGAGTCTTGCTCAACGGGCCGTGTACGGTCTTCGTATCAGGGCCGCTGAAAGAGTCGTGGTACAGGACCATCATGTAAACATCGCAACGTGGACAGTGGAAAAACGACTCCGTGTATCCATCGCCCATGACCCGCCCGTTGATCAGCGCGACGTGATGATCGGAAATGTCCTCTCCGCATCGACCGCAATTCATGGCATTTTCCCCTGGTGCATTAGGGTGCTTCGGGCGGCGCAGCCCCGACGGTGACCTTCTTCGCGGCCATGCGTTTCTCGAACGCTGCGCGGGCGTTTTTCCAGGCGTCGCCGTGATCGCTCTTCATGGGCACGTGGCAGCCGCCTTTGGTTGCGCAAGCGTTGGAGCCGGGGTTCTCGCCGCAGCCGCCCAGGTTGGCGCAGTCGTTCTTGCCACCGCAGTCGTGATGGGCGACGGTGGCGCAGCTGCCCTGGCCGGCGCAGGCGTTCTTGCCGTCAGCGCCTTGCGTCTTGCATTCGTTGAGACCGCGACAGGCGTGTTTGGCGGGTGTATTGCTCGCGCCGGGCCCGGGACCGGGACCGGGGCCGGGGGCCGGCTCCTTCTTGCCGCAGCCTTGCAGCGCCGCCCCGGCGACGAGTCCGCCGAACGCCGCCGCCGAGAGTTTGCCGAAGTCGCGCCGGGTGAGTGATTCGTTCATGGAAGTTCCCTCGCTTAGCATGATGAGCCTGTAACAAGAACACAGACTGTGACAACAAGATGTTACACCAAAGGAGATCAACCATGACTCGCTGCCGCATTATTCCGCTTCGTTCGTTGCTCGCCGCCTTGTTGCTCATTCTCATGGGCGCGTGTCCTTCGCTTGGGCAGGATAAGAAGGATGTCTACACCGATCCGAAGGACGCCGGGCCGTCCTACGCGCTGCAAGGTGAATACGAAGGCAAGTTCGGCGAGGCAAAGATGGGCGCGCAGATCGTCGCGCTGGGCGATGACAAGTTCGACCTCGTCCTCTACCACGGCGGCCTGCCCGGTGATGCCGGGGGAGGCTGGAAGAAGGGCGACAAGCGCGAGAAGGCAAGCGGGGCGCTCGCTGAAGGTGTCGTCACATTCAAAGGCGAAGCTTCCCCGGTTCTGAAAGAGGGCTCACTCACCTTCGATCGCGGCGTCCTGAAAAAGATCGAACGCAAGAGCCCGACGCTCGGCGCGAAGCCGCCGCAAGGCGCGGTCGTTCTCTTCGACGGCAAGACCAACGACTTTATCAACGGCGAGACGACGGAAGACGGGTACCTCATGGCCCTGGGTAAAGGCGGGCAGAAGAGCAAGTATCAGTTCAAGAAAAGTTTTGCCTTTCACCTGGAGTTCCGCACGCCGTTCCAGCCCAAGGCCCGCGGACAGGGTCGCGGCAACAGCGGCGTGTTCCTGCCCGGCATCCCCGAGATTCAGGTGCTCGACTCCTTCGGCCTCGAAGGCAAGGGCAACGAGGCCGGCGGCTTCTACCCCAACCGCGAGCCGGATGTGAACATGGCGTTTCCGCCTCTCACCTGGCAGACGTATGACGTGGAAATGACGATGGCCCAGGGCGATAAGGAATCGCGCGTGATCGTGAAACACAACGGCGTGGTGATCCACGATCAACCCGCCAGCTTCAAAGGCGGCGGCGGGCTGAATCTCCAGAACCACGGCAACCCGGTGGTGTATCGCAATATCTGGGTGGTGGAGAAGTAAAGCGCAACGTAACAGGTCGCGGACGGCCTGAACACCCCAAGCGCTTCGCACTTGCAA
>JBBDXA010000177.1:0-19613 GCA_040902585.1 Phycisphaeraceae bacterium | reverse complement strand
TTCCTTTCGGCGATAGACATGGCGGTTCTTGAGCTTTCCTAGCGTTGTAGTACTAGGTCTTCTTCGATAAGGAGAATCTCGCTCGTCCGGCACGGGTCTCGTCGCAGAGCCTCCTCGAGCCGTGACACCCAAGACAAATCATTCGACCCGAGGAGCCCTCTCACCCGAACTGACCGCTAAAACCGGATGCGACAATTCGCCGCTTGGGCCGTTTCCTATAGCCGCTAGAATGATCGGTCCTCCCACGGCCCTGTTCCGCAGCATTTGCACAGTCAAACGCTGATTGGGCCGAATCCCGTACTATATTGTGTTCTCAATTTCCGCTGGCGTTTTGCCGGCCCATGAAAGGAAACCGCAGATGAAGATGACCAGAACGCAGTGGATGAGCATGTTGCTCGTGATCGCGATGGCGGGCGTCGCGCTGGCCGAGGGCGGCTCGATCTCGGGCGTGATCAACTACAACAAGAACGAGAAGCAGCCGGCCCGCAAGCCGCTGCAGATGGGCACCGATCCCTACTGCGTCAAGCACTGGGGCGGGCAACAGGCGCTCAACGAGCGCTGGATCTTCGGCAAGGACGACACGCTGGTTAACGTGTTCGTCTGGGTCAGCAAGGGCCTGGAAGGCAAGAAGTTTGACGTGCCGGCCGAGGCGGTCCAGATCGATCAGGTCGGCTGCATGTACATCCCGCACATCACGGGCGTGATGGTTGGACAGGAATTGAAGGTCAGGAACAGCGACGCGACGCTGCACAACGTCCACATCATTCCGGACACGGCCACCACGGGCAACCCTGAGAAGAACATCGGCCAGCCGGGCAAGGGCATCGTCGAAACGATCAAGTTCAAGAACGCTGAAGCGGGCATCTACATCAAGTGCGATGTGCATGCGTGGATGAACTGCTATGTGCATGCGGTGCCGCACCCCTTCTTCGCGGTGAGCGATGATGCGGGCAAGTTCACCATCAAGGGCCTGCCACCCGGCGAGTACGAGCTTTCGACGTGGCATGAGTTCAAGCTCTTCGCGCCGGATAAGGACGTGATCAAGGTCACGGTAACCGAAGGCGGCGATGCGAAGGTGGAAGTGACCTACGCGCCGAAGAAGCGGGATTGAGGTCTGATTCGGGGCCCGCGGCACCCAAGCGCGGACCGATCGCAGGAACACCATCGAAATCCACGGCGGATCAATTACTATATTGATCCGCCGTTTTTCTTTTGCGGTTTCGCAGCCTGATGAAAGGAACGCAATGAAGTTCACTCCTGCAACGGTTCTGGCGCTGGCGTTGATCATGAACGGTGCGAACCGCGCGTTGGGAGAAGGCGGGTCGATCTCCGGCGTCATTCGTCTGGACAAGAAAACTGAGGCCCCGCGGCGGGCGGTGATCGATATGGCCTCCGACCCGGCCTGCGCCAAACAATGGGATGAGCGCCCGCCGAGCGAACGGATGATCGTTGGAAAGGACAAAGGGTTGATGAACGTGTTCGTCTGGGTGAGCAAGGGCATGGAGAACCGGAAGTTCGAGCCGCCCAAGGAGGCTGCCCAGATCAATCAGGTCAAGTGCGTGTACACGCCGCACGTGATCGGCGTGATGGTGGGCCAGGAACTGAAGATCAAAAACTCGGATGCGACGCTGCACAACGTCCACATCATTCCTGCCGAGAATCCGGCGGCGAATGTCGGGCAACCCGGGCGCGGCATCATCAACACGTTCAAGTTCAAGAAGGCGGAACTGGATATTTACGTCAAGTGTGATGTGCATGCGTGGATGAACTGCCGGGTGCATGTCATCGAACACCCCTACTTCGCGGTCACGGATGCGGAAGGGAAGTTCACGATCAAGGGACTGCCTGCGGGCGAGTATGAGATTTCGACCTTGCACGAGCACAAGATGTATCAGGCGGACAAAGATGCGATCAAAGTCACGGTGAAGGAGGGCGAGGATGCGAAGGTTGAAGTGACCTACGCGCCGAAGAAGCGGGATTGATAAAAAAGTGATTGCCTTCCGGTCCGGGTGCCACGGCACGACGAGGCTTGGGGAGGAGTCCCGTGCGAAGGCGTGAGACACTCCTTTATAGAAGAAGCCCGCAGGCGTCCGGCACGGGTCTCCTCGCAAAGCCTCGTCGAGCCGTGACACCCAAGGGCTCGCTTCACCCGCGACAAATTGCCACAACAGAGTAGACCGGCGGAGCGATTACCCTGTTGCTCCGCCGTTTTCTTTTTGCACGGCCGCCCCCGGTCCGCCGGCGCGGGAGCGGCGCTTTGACAGAAGGCCCACGATGCCAGTTTAATAGGCGGTCTGACCCCGGCGCGGAATGGATCGTCACCCGCCGGATTCGACAGATTTGCAGGCCTTCCCTTCGATCGATCAAGGAGCTCGACCTTGCCTGTTGCACGGATCGTTCAGCGCGGCTTTATCCTTCTCTGTTCCCTCGCGGGTCTGCTCATGGTGCCGGCAGCGGCCTTCGCACAGGCCCAAGAGGACGGCGTGGAAGTCACCGGGCCTCGCTCCTGGTGGTTGCCCCAGGATGTCTCCACCTTCGGACACGAAGTGGACTGGCTGTTCAATGTCATTCTCTGGATGACGCTGATCGTGGGCGCGGCGGTGTTCGTCGTGCTCATCGTCTTCCTCATCAAGTACCGCTACAACCCCAACCGCACGGCTGTCTACATCCACGGCAACAACAAGCTGGAGATCGTCTGGACGCTGGTCCCCGCGCTGATCATGGCCGCCACCGCCGCCCTCAGTCAGGCGTCGTGGGCACGGATGAAGAACCCGGCCGACTGGCCCAACGATGCGGAAATGCACAAGAAGGTGATGGCCGGCGAAGTCATCCACGTCGAAGTCATCGGGCAGCAGTTCAACTGGATTATTCGCTACCCCGGCAAGGACGGGAAATTCGGCCCGCGCCACGTCGAGCTGATCGGCCCCACCGACTTGAACACGAAAATCGGCCTGAACCGCAAGGAGAACATTTTCAAGTTCAAGTCGGGCGAGACCTTGCATGGCGTGATCGTGAGCGAAGACAAGAAGACGGGAGAAATACAACTCAAGGTCGATGGCGAATCCAAGCCGCGGGCCGTCAAGCGCAGCGATATCGCTTCCACCGAGTCCTGGGGCAAGGATGACATCGTCGCCAGCACCCTGGTGGTGCCGGTGAACAAGAAGGTGTTCATCAAGCTCAGCAGTCTGGATGTGCTGCACAGCTTCTTCCTGCCGAACATGCGCGTGAAACAGGACGCGGTGCCGGGCCTGTCGATAAAGGTGTGGTTCGAGGCGACGCGGCTGAGCGAAGAGGTGATCGGCAGAACCACCAAAGAGAACGCGACGCCCGAGCAGATCGATTTTTTCGAACTCGCCAAGCCTTATGAGATTGTGTGTGCCGAGCTTTGCGGCCTGGGGCACTCAACCATGCGCGGCGAACTGTTCGTGGTCATTGACGATATTTACAACCGCTGGATGAAAGACCAGGAATCGCTCCTGCCCAGCGATGATGATGGATTCTGAGCGAGCAGGAGCAGGAGGCAGCGGCAGCAGGCAGGTGGTGCCGCCGGATTGATCGGGTGACTGCTCCCGCCGCATGCCGCCGCGTACAGGCGGCTTGTTCGACTGACTGCCTCCTGCCACTGGCACCTGCTGCTTTTTCAACGCCCTCCGCCCACTTGGACCGATTCGCCATGAGCCACGATACCCACGCTGATTCACACGGGCACGGAACCCTCGACGCGAATCCCGACCTGCTGCACGGCCACGGGCACGATGACCCCGGTCACGGCCACGGCCCGCAGACGTTCTGGCTGAAGTACGTCTTCTCCACCGACCACAAAATCATCGGCATCCAGTTCCTGTTCACGAGCCTGCTGTTCGTGATCGTGGGCGGCCTGCTGGCGCTGGGTGTCCGCTACGAACTGGCCTGGCCGGGACAGAACGTGCCGCACGATTCGCTCCTGCCGGGCAACATGACCAACCTGGCGCCTGAAAATAATCTGGCGCGCTGGACGGTTGATGGGCGCGTGATGCTGCCCCAGGGTCTGAGTTATACAGGCAGCGCCTTTGCCGACACCAAGATGGAGGAACTCGAATCCTTCACCGCGCAGTACAGCCACGTCATGGTGCGTCTGACGGAGAAGACACCGGAAGGCGAGAAGGTCAGGCATGTGGCGGTGACTGCGATTCGCGATGGCCAGGTCCAACTGCTGGATGACACCGGCAAAGCGAGTTCGCTCCCGACGGATGCATTCACCAAGCAGTGGGCAACCGACGCCGGCGGGGTCAAGGGCGTGGCTGTGGTTTATACAGTGACGGGGCAGAAGGCTCCCGCGCGCGATGTCGTCGCGGCGGTGCCGGAGGACCTGACGAAGGCGATCGCCGACTTCAAGAAGGCATTCGATGTTCCCGAAGGTGCGTACACCCGGTTCGACGGCTTTGAAGGCGGTCTTGCGGTTTCCATTCCCGTGGGCACGCGAATCAAGGGGAGGGTCACTCCTCTGGCAAAGCCGATCAACGCGTTTGTCGACAAGACTTCCTCGGTGATGGCGGACTACCGCACCCCCGAAGGTGTGCGAGCGGTGATCGGCACCTCGCTGCGCGAAGAAGGTCGGGCCGCAGACAGCGATCCGCTGGTCATCGAAGCAGGCGCGGCCCATCAGTCCATCGGGCCTGATCCGGCGATCCTGCCCTTGCGCCCTGAACGGACCTGGATCAAGCTGACGCTGCTTTCCATCCGCGATAAGAAGGGTCAGTACGCCGAGGTCGCGCCGGTGACGCTGAAGATGTACGCCGCCCACGAGGAGTTTGACGACAAGGGCAAGCGCAGTGTCACCTCCGACGTCTACTACGAAAAGCAAACGCTCAGGAGCGAGGCCTACAACCAGCTCTTCACGATGCACGCTTCGGTGATGATCTTCTTCGTCATCATTCCGATGGTCGTTGGCGCGTTCGGCAACTTCCTGGTGCCCTTGATGATCGGTGCCCGCGACATGGCGTTCCCCAAGCTGAACATGCTCAGCTTCTGGCTGGCGATGCCGGCGGGCATCGTGATGATCGTCAGTTTCTGGGTTCACGAAGGCCCGGCCGGCGGCGGATGGACGATGTATCCGCCGCTGTCATCGGCGCGCTTCAGCGGCAACCTGGGCACCACGCTCTGGATCGCCGGCGTCGCGCTGGTCGGCTTCTCATCCATCGTCGGCTCACTGAACTACATCACCACCATCTTCAACATGCGGGCGCCGGGCATGCAGATGTTCCGCATGCCCCTGACCGTCTGGGCCGTCCTCATCACCAGCATCCTCGCCCTGCTGGCCACGCCGGTGCTCACCGCCGCGATGATCATGCTGCTTTTGGATCGCACCCTCGGCACGCAGTTTTTCGCTGACACGATCCTCAACGGCACCGCCCAGACCGCGGCGGGCGGGCAGCCGATCATGTGGCAACACCTGTTCTGGTTCTACTCACACCCGGCGGTGTACATCATGATCCTGCCCACGATGGGCGTCACCAGCGACATCATCGCCACCTTCGCCCGCAAGCCGATCTTCGGCTACAAGCCGATGGTCGCGGCGATCGGCGGCATCGCGTTCCTCGGGTTCATCGTCTGGGGGCACCACATGTTCCAGTCCGGCATGAACCCGGTGCTGGGCACCACCTTCATGGCGGCGACGATCATGATCGCCGTGCCCTCGGCCATCAAGACCTTCAACTGGCTGGGCACGCTCTGGGGCGGCAACATTAAATACACGCCGTCGATGCTGTTCGCCCTCGGCTTCGTGTCCATGTTCGTCATCGGCGGACTCAGCGGCATCTTCATGGCGGCTGCCCCCGTCGATATTCACATTCACGACACCTACTTCATCGTCGCGCACATTCACTACGTGCTCTTCGGCGGTTCGATGATGGGCATCTTCGCCGGCGTCTATCACTGGTTCCCCAAGATGTTCGGCCGTCAGCTTAACCAGCGCTGGGGCGTCATCCACTTCATCCTGACGTTCGTCGCGTTCAACGGCACGTTCTTCATGATGCACATCCTGGGCATCGGCGGACATCCGCGCCGCTACGCGACGATTCTCAAGTACGACACGCTCGAACACCTTCAGGGCTTGAACGTCCTGATGACCATCTTCGCCATGATGCTGGGCACGGCTCAGCTCGCGTTCTTCTACAACGTGTTCAGCTCCCTGCCGCGCAGGCTCGGCAGGGCCATGACTGCGTTTTTCATCGTCGGGTTCTTCGGCCCGATGGTCGCGGGCCTTTCGATCTGGGCCGCCCGCAACGGCCTGGGCTGGGTGCCGGGCAAACAGCTCACGCTGCTGAAGGACATCATCAGCACCGTCGCCACGCAGGATCCGGTCTGGCACTACAAGGGCTGGGCCGCGGCTCTGGGATACATCGGACTGTCCGTATCGCTCATCGGCCTGTTCGCGCTCTTGATGCGCGGCCTTCATCGCGCCGGAAGGATTGCCATCTGCGTCGTCCTCCTTCCGTTGATCTGGGTGGCGATTCAGTTCATGGGCTTTGGCGCTTCCATCTTCGGAGCTGACGGCAACCTCGCGGCTGATCAGACGTTCACGGTGTTTAACGTCGGCGTCTATCTCTTCGGCGTCGACTGGCGCATCAACTGGTCCGTCACCGCTGACGGTGCGAAGATGTGGCATGACATCGCGATCGGGCTGGGGCATGCGAGCCTGTTCGTCGGGCTGGTCATCGGCGTCGTGTGGGCCGTCTGGGAACTGGGTCGCCGCGCGATGGGCGCGCTGGTGATGCTGGCTGTTCCCTTCGTCATGCTCATCATCGCCAAGGTCTTCGCGCTTCTCGGTCACGAGCTGACCTCCTTGGAGCAGATGCTCAGCTTCGGCAGTTTCCTCGGCTACCTCGCGGCGATGGGTATTCTCATCCTGCTGGCGAAACTCTCCGGCGCGAGCAGCCTGTCGGCACCTGAAGTGCTCAAGCGGTCGCTGTATGTGCTGTTCATCCCGGCCTTCCTCGCGCCGATGCTCCTGAAGCAGGAAACATACATGGCCATGTCGGGCTGGCCGATCATCGGCTGGTTCGTCGGCCCGGCAACCTTCGACGCGCGATGGTTGCTGCTCGTTCTCTCCGCTCTGCCGGGCGTGTTGTTCCTGCTGGCCTTCAAACCGCAGGATGATTTCGGCGCGGTCGCCGAGGCCAACCCCTGGCACGCCAACAGCCTCGACTGGTGCGCGACCACTTCGCCGCCTTTGGAGCACGGCAACTTCGAAACCATCCCCGTCGTGTACCGCGGACCCTACGAATACAGTTCACCCGTCACCCGCGAAGACTGGCTGGCGCAGACCGTCCCCCTGCTGCCGGGCGAAGCGGAACTGCAGGCGGAAGGACACTGAGGAAGGAGACAGGGAACAGGAGTCAGGAGACAGGGGTCAGTGATGCGAAAGCCCACCCACTCCCGTGGGTGGGTGCCCGAGACTAACAGTTGATCAGAACCTTGAACGACACATCACCTCAACCCGCCCCCCTTCCCCTCCACCGCCCCTGGCGCCATCGCTTTGCCATTGCCTTCGTCATCGCCACGTTTCTCCTCATCGCCCTCGGCGGCACCGTCACCAGCAAAGGTGCCGGCCTGGCGGTGCCCGACTGGCCCACCACTTTCAACTACAACATGATCCTCTTCCCGCCTTCCATGTGGGTCGGCGGCATCTTCTGGGAACACTCCCACCGACTCATGGGCATGCTCGTGGGCCTCTTCGCCATCGGCATGGCCATCTGGCTCTGGCAGACGGAAGGCAGGAGTCAGGAGTCAGGGGACAGGGGACAGGGGACAGGGGACAGGAGACAGGGGACAGAGAGCAACATTGAAAGCCCACCCACTCCCGTGGGTGGGTCTGCCCGACCCTGGCTCCAATGGTTCGGCATCGCCACCCTCATCGCCGTCTCTTTCCAGGGCGTCATGGGCGGCCTGCGCGTCACCGAACTTTCCACCACCTGGGCGGTGTTTCACGGCATCACCGCGCAGCTCGTCCTGTGCATGACCGTCCTCATCGCCGCCGCCACGAGCCGATGGTGGATGGCGTTGAGAGCACCATCCCGACAGGGTGGTGCTATGAGCGAACAGCGTTCTGGTGGCAACGTCGCAATAGACAATCGCGCGCCAACAGCACCACCCTGTCGGGATGGTGCTCGCCTGCTTCGCCTCGTCTACATCGCCCTTGCCGCGATTCTCATTCAGCTCACGCTCGGCGCGACCATGCGGCACCACGGCGCGGGCATTGCCATCCCCGACTTCCCGCTCGCCTACGGCGACCTCGTGCCGCCAATGACCGAAGCGGGCATTCACGACGCGATGATCGCCTGGTCGGATGATCCCAACTCCTTCGGCATCACCGAGCATGGCTGGTACTCGCCGTTTCAGGTCGCGATTCACTGGGCCCATCGCCTGTTCGCGGTGGTCGCCATCATCGTCGTCGGCCTGATGGTGGACACCATCCGCAGGCGTGCCAAAGGCATGAGCAAGCTGCGAACGCCCGCGATCGCTGTCGGCGTGATGCTCCTGCTCCAGGTTCTCCTTGGCGCATCGATCATCTGGACCGGCAGGCATCCGGAAGTCGCCACTGCGCATCAGACGCTGGGCGCGGTACTGCTGGCGACGACGGCCCTGATCGCGTTTCGGTTGAAGGCGATTGCGGATTGCGGATCGCGGATTGCGGATTGCAACGCCGATTCTTCCTCACCCGACCGTCATCCGACAGGCCGCGATTCTCAATCCGCAATCCGCAATCCGCAATCCGCAATGGCCTTTGCTCAAGGAGCCCGCGCATGACGCAGCTATCGCGTCACGACAACGTGCTGGCTCTCGATGCCGCGACTGTTTCCGCGACCTGGCGCTCGCGCCTGGCGGACTATGTGCAGCTCTCGAAGGTGCGCATCACCGTCATGGTCGTCGCCACCACCTGGCTCGGTTTCATGCTCGGCGAGAAGGCTGCGACGCAGGGGTGGCTGGGCATCGGGCCGGCCGTGGGCGGATGGGGCGCGCTGGTCGGGGCGATGATCGGCACCGCGCTCTCGTGCATGGGCGCATCGGTTCTCAATCAGGTTTACGAGCGCGACACGGACGCCCTGATGAATCGCACGAAGGATCGGCCGATCCCCGCCGGTCGCATCTCCATGCGGGCCGCGCTGTTCTTCGGCCTGACACTCAGCACCGCCGGCGTGGTCACGCTCGCCGTCGCCGCCAGTGATATCGCCGCCTTCCTGGCCGCCTTCACGATTCTCAGCTACGCACTCATTTACACGCCGATGAAGCGGGTCTCCAGCACTTCGACGATCATCGGCGCGGTGCCTGGTGCTCTGCCGCCGGTGATCGGATACGCAGCCGCGACGGATGCCCTGGGCATGGGCGCGGTGGTGATGTTCACGATCATGTTCCTCTGGCAGCTCCCGCACTTTCTCGCCATCGCCTGGCTCTACCGCGCTGACTACGAGCGCGGCGGCTTCCCGATGCTCCCCGTCATCGACCCCACCGGCGGCAGCACCTTCCGCCAGATGGTGCTCTGTTGTGCCGCCCTGTTGCCCGTGGGCCTGATGCCCACGATGCTCGGCATGGCCGGCGCTGCTTACTTTTACGTTGCCCTCGCGGCAGGCACCGCGTTCCTCGGCTTCGCCCTGGGGCTGGTCTTGCGCCCTACCGCCGGCCGCGCCCGCGCGATGTTCTTTGCCTCCCTTGTTTACCTCCCGCTCGTTTTAGCGATGATGGTGATTGATCGGACTTAATGGTTCCGGGTTCCGAGTTCCGAGTTCAGGGTTGCAAAGCCATTGAACCCGGAACCCTGAACCCTGAACTCGCAACCCTGAACCCGGAACTCGCTTTATGTCGCACGCCGCTCCCGTTGATCCTCACAGCGAAGAGGTTCCGCACGATGACTGCGGACCGCTCGTCGCGCATGGCTCCACACTCAACCTGGGCATCCGCAACGGCAAGCTTGCCATGTGGCTGTTCCTCGCGTCGGAAGTCATGTTCTTCACCGGCCTGATCGGTGCCTACATCATCCTCCGCGCCGGCCAGACCACCTGGGGCGATCCCACTGCGCTCGACTACCCGCTGAACATCCCGCTCACCGCCGCCAACACGTTCCTGCTCATCTGCTCGTCCGTCACGCTCGTCTGGGGACTCCAGGCGTTTCAGCAGGGCGACCAGTTCAAGGGCCGCATGGGCCTGCTGCTGACGACCATCTTCGGCGCGATGTTCGTGGGGGTGCAGGTGTATGAGTACTACCACCTCATTCACGCCGGCATGACGCCCGAGAAGGACATCATGGCAAGCTGCTTCTACGCCATGACCGGGTTCCACGGGCTGCACGTGTTCCTCGGCGTCGTCGCCATGGCCGTACTCACCGTGCGCGGCTACATGGGCTGCTACGGACCGAAGAACTACCAGCAGATCGAATACACCGGCCTGTACTGGCACTTTGTCGACCTGGTCTGGATTATTCTGTTTGCGATTGTGTATCTGATTTAAGAGCCGCTAGCCGCTAGCCGCTAGCCACCAGCCGCCAGCCCTAAGAAAACGCCCGACTCGCACCTTTGAACGCATTGAAAGCTAGAGGCTAGCGGCTGGCAGCTAGCGGCTTCGAGAACAACTATGTCACACGCACCCGCCACCAACCCCGACCCGCACGCCAAGGATGACAAGCATGCCCATCACGGCCTGCGCCTCTGGCCGTTCTTCCTCGCGCTGCTCGCACTGACGGCGGCGGAAGTCGGTCTGTACGAATACTGGAAGGCCAGCGCCCACGAGGTCAACGGCGTCAAGGAATTCTTCATTCCCAAGTTCGCCCTCGTCTGGCTCATCCTCGTCTTCACGCTGCCCAAGGCGTACATCGTGCTCGTCTACTTCATGCACATCCGCTTTGAAAAGCAGATCATCGTCTGGCTGGCGGTCATCCCTCTGATGCTCGTGTTCGTCTGCGTCCTGCCCACGCTCACCGACAGCACCGTGCTGAAGGAGAATAAGCTCAACCACGTCGAGCCTGGGAAGATCGGCACCTACCACGGTGAACACGGCGAGCACAAGGACGGCGAGCACGGCAAGGGCGATGGCCACAAGGTACCGGCCAAGCCCGATGCGGATGCGGATCTCTTTGAATGACCTGATATGACTGAATCGCAAGCCCCGTCGCCTGATTTAACTGCGAGTTCGAACGCGTCTGCCGTCGCGGCAGGCGATGCGGTAACGGACGATGCCATCGTCATCGAACGCCTGTCGCACACTTATCCTTCCGCGAAGAAGAGGCGCAAACCGCGCGGCTCGCATGATGCCCAGGCCGGCGACAATGCCGCCGTTCCCGCGGGACCGGTCAAGGCGCTGGATGATGTGAACCTTGCCGTGAAAAGCGGCGAGATCTTCGGCATCCTCGGTCCCAACGGCAGCGGCAAGACCACGCTCTTTCGCATTCTCTCCACCCTGCTTCGCCCCAGCGCGGAGGGCCACGGCGATGCAGCCGGCGGCATTGTCCGCATCCTCGGGCACGATTGTTTAGCCAGTCCCGCGGCCGTGCGCGGCGAACTGGGCGTGGTCTTTCAATCCCCCAGCCTCGACGGCAAACTCACCGCCCGCGAAAACCTCACGCACCAGGGCCGGCTCTACGGCCTCGCGGGCCCGGCACTGGGCAAACGCATCGATGACCTGCTCATTTATTTCGGCCTGGCCGAGCGCGCGGGCGACTACGTCGAAACCTTCAGCGGCGGCATGCGCCGCAGGGTCGAACTCGCCAAGGCTTTGCTTCACGAACCGAAACTCCTCCTGCTCGATGAGCCGGCAACAGGGCTCGATCCCGGCGCACGGCTGGACCTGTGGAAACAGCTTCACCAGCTTCGCGATCAGCGCGGGCAGACCATCGCACTCACCACGCATCTGATGGAAGAGGCGGAAAAATGCGACCGCCTGGCGATCATGGCCAAGGGCAAGGTCGTCGCGGTGGATACGCCCGCGGCGCTGAAGGCCCGCATCGGCGGCGATGTGATCACGCTTTCGCTTCGCCATCCGCAGCAGGATCCGCAGACGCTGTGCGCCCAGATCACCGAGCGATTCGCCCCCTGGCCGCAGAACAGCGCGCCTCTGATCGCGGGTGAAAAAATTCGCCTGGAGCGCGAGGGCGGCACGACCTTCATCGCTGCGCTCGCCGAGGCGTTCCCCGGCAGGTTCGGATCGATCACCGTCGGCCAGCCCACGCTCGATGATGTGTTCCTGCACCTGACCGGGCACGCCCTCTGGGGCGAGTGATTTCACGGCCGCAAACATCCCTTCGCGGCCTGCCTGGCGCATGGGTCTATAATCACGGCATGCCTCGCCCTTGCCTGCACGGAGAATCTGACATGCGAAGTCGAACGACATTCCTGGGATCGCTTCTCGCGTGCCTTGTGATGTGGAGTGCGGTCGTCGCGCAGGAAGGCGGCCCCAACCCGACTCCCGCGCCGCCCGCCGTCACGCCCGCTCCCGCTCCGCCGCCGGTCGTGCGCGTCACCGCCGAACTCGCCGACGGCGCGAAGATCCTCGGCCAGGCCATCGAACTCCAGGCCCTGCCTGTGAAGACCGGCTTCGGTTCCGTGCAAATCCCCCTTCGCCTGCTCGCATCGATCGAATCGAACAAAGACCGCACGGCTGTGCAGTGCCGGTTCAAGAACAACGACACACTCACCGTCACTCTGGAAATCGACACGCTCCGGCTGAAGACCACCTATGGCGAGGCGACGATTCCCCTTTCCCGCGTCAATAAGCTGCACTTCGCGGAAGTGAAGTGAAGCTGGCTTGTAGCCTGGTCAACGGCAGCACCGTCCCTCAGGCGCTCTTTGAACGTGTGTGAGAAGGTCAGAACTGGAGCACCATCCCGGCAGGGTGGTGCCTGCAAGATCTAACGCAGCCTAGTTGTAGTGCTTCAGAATCGTGTGACCGATTCATGAACGAGCCGCGACCGTGAGGGAGCGGTTTCCGCCGCCGCTTGCGTCTCCGGAACGCTCCCTTAAGGTCGCGGCTCGTTACGATCATGGCGCATCAGGATGAGGCACTACACTAGGGCACCGCCCTTCCGGTCCGGTGCTCCATCATTTCTCGTGATCTGACACAATCACTTCTGATACTTCTCGCGAAACGCCGTCGGCGTGGTCTTGAGTTGATGCCGAAAAACATGCCGCATGTGCTGGGCCGTCCCGAAGCCGGCCTTCGCGGCCACATCCTCGATCGCGTCGTTCGAACCGATGAGCAGTCGTTTCGTCAACTCGATGCGCAGCGCGACGATCTCTTCGTTGATGGGACGGCGACCCGACTGGCGGAACAGGCGTTCAAGTTTCTGAAGGCTGCAATCGACGCCTGCCGCCACGTCCGCGATGCGGATCTTCCTGCCGCAATTCTCAGCGATAAAACGCATGGCGCGGGCGACGGTCCTGTCAGCCACCTGGTATACATCGGTGGAGGCCCGCGCCACCAGCTCGGCGGGCGGCGCCATGATCGGCTCCGTCGGCGCGGGTTCGCCCTTAAGCAATTTGTCCAGCAGTTCCGCGGCGAGGAATCCCTGCCGGTACTTGCCCATGTCAATACTCGACAGCGTCGGCTCGGACCCTTCGCACTGAAGAAACTCGTCATTGGCACCAATGAAGGCGATCTGCTCGGGAATCTGGATTCCTCGTCGCAGGCACATCATCGCGAGATATCGAGAGTGGTCGTCGTATGAACTGGCAACACCGACGGGCAATTGCCAGCCATTGATCCACGCGTTGGCGTTATTCGTGTATCGGTGCCAGTTGTTTTCGTTGTCGGAGTCAGTGAAGTTGGCCAGGTGCAGGGAGAGAGGAATCCCGCGTGAACGCGCGACTTCCTTGAGGCCTTGGAAATACATCGTCGTGGCGACATCACGTCGATAACCCACGCCTGCCAGACGACGAAGCCCGCGCGAGACGAGATGTTCGCCCGCCATGCGGCCGGCTTCTACGTAGTCAGTGAGCACGGAGGGCACTTCGTTGCGGATCGGGGAATTCGACCAGACGTTGACGATAGGGATCGCCTGCTTCCTGGCGGCCTTGGCAACCGTAGGCGCGATGCGCCCGATGACCGCGTCATAGGCCGGCATCTTGCCGCGCGGTGCGATCCATTGCGCAGGAAAAAGATCAGGAATGAGGGCCCAGTCCGGCGCGTGTTGCCTCGCGTAATCCTGAATGCCGGCATACACCTCGTGATGGCGTTTGATAGGCCACTGAAGGTCGATGTTCAAGGCTATGCGAATCGGTTTGGCCATGGCAGCGGTTCCAACAGATCGAAAACAATCGAAAGGCTTCCCATGTCAACTCATGTCGATCTCATCGTTGATTTCGGCTCCATGCATCATATGCGATAAATGTGAGATTTATGCGGCCTCGCTCCTCGCAAGCCCGAATCATCGCGCGGCGGGATGCCTGAAGTGAGCCGCACGCTGACTCGCATCCGCCGCGATGGTCCTCGTGCGGAGAGAGTGCTTATGCGGGCGGGTCAATCCACGTCATCGCTACCGAGTTCCAGGCCATTCCTGTCCCCGAACCCGCCACCGCGACCCTCGCGCTGCTGGGCCTGGGCGGTCTGGTCATGCGTCGGCGCCGTGACCTGACGGTGTGATACGAACAGAAAACTCAACTCCTTCACGGACAACCTCAGCTCACGCTGGGGTTGTCTTTTTAATCATCAGCCTGACACAAGGCCAACCTGCGATTCAGACGATACGACTGATTGCACAACCGGCAAACGAGAATCGATGCGTGTTAGGATGACTTTGAATGATTGCCAAGCCTGCATATCGAACTGCTGAGAAACACCCCCGGTCAAACGCGAGGGTTGTTGTGATGTCCGCAGCGGTTGTGATGTGCCTGTGCGCCGTCGCTTTCGCCCAGCCGAAGGAGCCGGCGGAAAAGGGAGATTCCAACACCCTCGCCCCAGCCGCGGCTGCCCGGGCGCTCGTCGGCAAGTTCGGCGAGGGTGAGGTCTCCCTCGTCATCGAACAAGTCGAAGGCAAGTACCAGGGCAAGCTCTACAAAGGCGGCAAAGAGTTTGACTTCACCGGCGAGCTCAAAGGCAAGTCATTCAGCGGCATCCTCGACGTCGGCGGATCTAAATCAGGATTCGCCGCGACGATTGATGGCGATGAACTCACGCTCACGCTCGGCGTGGATTCTTACAAACTGGCGCGCATCGACACGCGCCCCAGGCCGCCCGTCACGCGAAGCGCCAACACCACCCGCAAGGAAGTTCTGCTCGTCAAGAGCGACGAAATCCAGGTGGGCAGCGAAGTGGTCAGCCCCGACAACCGGCGAGTGGGTTACATCATCCAGCGTGACGGCCTTCGCCGCGTCGCGATCAACGGCGTCGAGGGCAAGGCGTACAAACGCACCGAATACATCACCTTCAGCCCCGACAGCAGGCGATGCCTTTATGTGGGCGAACAGACCGAGGGCAAAGTGCGAATGGTGATCGATGAAGTCGAGGGCGAACTCTACGATGCGCTGGCGGCAGGCATTTCGCTGTTCAGCCCTGACAGCAGGCACGTGGCTTACGGTGCTCAGCGCGATGGCAAGTGGCGCGTGGTGCAGGACGGCAAGGAGGGCGCGACGTACGAAGAGATCAAATACATCACCTTCAGCGCCGACTCCAAGCGCATCGCCTACGCCGGGCGAAGAGGCGAAGGCTGGCATGTCGTGGTCGATGGCGTGGAACACGACGCGGCAGCTGACCTGGGCCGGGAGGGCATCTCGTTCACCCCCGACAGCAAGCGCGTGGTGTACACCATCATCAAGGGCGGAAAGCAGAGCATCGTGGTCGATGGCATCGAAGGCAAGTCTTACGAGGCGGTGGCGGGCGTCGGGTTCAGTCCCGACGGCGCTCACAGTTCCTACATCTTCCTGCGCGATCGGCAGTTCATCTTCGTTTACGACGGACAGGAGAAGGCGACTTACGAAGCAATCAACGGCCTGTCCATCAGCCCGGACAGTCAGCACACCGCGCTGGGCGTCAGGAGCGGCGGCAAGTCTTATCAGGTGATTGATGATCGCCCCGAGCCGAAGTTCGATGATGTCTCGCCGCCGCAATACAGCCCCGACAGTCAGCGAGTCGTGTACGCGGCGTTGCAGGCGGGCAAGTGGCGACTCATTCAGGGCGGCAAGTCGGGCCTGCTCCACGATCAGATTCCCTACTTCATCTTCAGCCCTGACAGCAGGCGACTGGCGTACATGGCGATCGACAACGGCAAGGCCAGCGTGTTGATTGACGACAAGCCGGTGTCGGAGCGATTTGATCAGGTCTGGCGAAATGGACTTTACTTCAGCCCGGACAGCCGGCACCTGGTGTTCGGCGGCGGTCGAGGGGGCGATATCTATCTGGTGGTCGACGGCGTCGAGGGTCAGCCGATCGGCGAGTTGCTGCCGACGAGCCGGGTGGTGTTCGACGCGGGTGATGCGTTTCATGTCGTGACGCGGCGCGGTGCGAGCTACCACCGGCTGGATGTGAAAATCGTTGAGCCGGGTCGCTGAGCATTGCCCCACAGGCGGTTGCTCTCGCCGTCTCTGTCGCAGCAACTGGCGACTGACAACGACCGTCTTCTCCACATGCACCCCCGCATCCAGCCGGATTCATTCTTGTTCGAAAGTTTCGCCTGCGACCGCTCAACCCGACCGGCCAACATGGGATCGGAGTGCTGAAACCTGAAATGATGTGATAAATTCGTAAAAAATCGTGTTTTATTCGATGGGAAGACGAAACCGCTGGTAGGGTTGGAGCCAATGATTAAGGGCGTGGTTCTTCGCCACATGAGAGATGACTGGAATGCCAATCATGTTCTCAGGAACCACATCCGCATGCCTCAACCGAAAAGGAAAACGAACCACGATGACACGCGCTCGAATCACCACCGTACTCATCCTCGCCGTCACGATGATCGCTTCGCTCGCGTTGTCCCCGCGCACCACAGTCGCCGCGGATCAACTGCCCAGGCCCGACGGCAAGCCCGCGGACATGAGCAAGCCCGTGCAGGTGTACATCCTGCTGGGCCAGTCGAATATGGTCGGGGCCGGCAAAGTCGGCCCCGTCGCGAAGGATGGCTCACTGGAGCACGCGGTGAAGGAAAAGAAAAAGTACCCGTACCTCATCGACGACGCGGGCGCCTGGACCGTGCGAAACGATGTCCGCAACGTGCGCGTCATGGGCAGCGGCGGCGGGCCTTTCGGCAAGGCGATCAACAACGAGTGGATGACCGTCAAGGGCGGCACGCTCGGCCCCGAGTACGGCATCGGCCACAAGGTCGGCAACGCGGTCGATGCGCCCGTCATGATCCTCAAGAGCTGCATCGGCAACCGCTCACTGGCATGGGACCTGCTCCCGCCGGGCAGTGAACGCCAGGAGGTCGAGGTGACCGACAAGAAGACCGGCGAGAAAAAAACCATCGTCGTCCCGGCCTACCACGATAAGGTCCGCCACCCCAGTTGGGACAAGGGCACCACGCCGGAAGAACCGAAACACACCTGGTATGCCGGCTTGCAGTACGACGGCGACATCCAGCGCGCCAAGCAGGTGCTCGCGGACCTCAACACGTACTACCCGCAAGCCAAGGGCTACGAAGTCGCAGGCTTCTTCTGGTGGCAGGGCGACAAGGATCGCTACAACGAAGCTCACGCTGCCCTCTACGAGCAGAACCTCGTCCACCTCATCAAGACACTCCGCAAAGAGTTCAACGCCCCTCATGCCAAGTTCGTCTGCGCCACGCTCGGCCAGACCGAAAAGGGTGCCGACGGCAACGATGGCAAGATCTTGAACGCCATGCTCGCGGTGGATGGCGGCAGCGGCAAGTACCCGCAGTTCAAGGGCAACGTCGCCACCGTTTACAGCCATCCGCTCTCATTGGGCGGCGCTTCCAACGGCCACTACGGAGGCAACGCCGAGACCTACATGAACATCGGCGAAGCCATGGGCCAGGCCATGGTCGAGTTGCTCAAAGCTGACGCCAAGTGAGATGAAGTGACATGATGAAGAGTCGATTGCTCGCGATGTTCATGATGTTGTCGACTTGCGCCACGGCGCGGGCGGTTGATTCCCTTGCCGTGCCCAGGGATGCCGCGGATGTGCTGAACAGGTACTGCGCCGGCTGTCATGGTGAGACCAAGCAGAAAGGCAGAGTGCGCCTTGATGCGCTGGGCGCGATGAGCGATGAACTGCGGCTTGATCTGTTAGGCCGGGTTCAGGAACAGCTTCACTTTGCACAGATGCCTCCTGAAGAAGAGAAGCAACCGACCCCTGCCCAGCGCAAGCTGCTGTCTGATTGGGTGCGCGGCCAAGTGACGCGCCTGGGCGGGTCCGACCTGCGCGACAAGCTGCGCTATCCTGACTACGGCAACAATGTCGATCACGACAAACTCTTCAGCGGAGAGATCAAGGACAAAGCCTTCACCCCCGCAAGGCGATGGCTGGTGAGTCCGCAACTGTTTCATGCCCGCGTCGTCGATGCCTTCAAGCTGGAAGGTCGCGAACGCGAGAACTTTCGCCGCGGCTTCTTTGGCGTGACCAATCCCTTCGTCCTGCCTGAGCACTCAGGCGTTCGCGATTACGACAACACCGCGCTCGACGGCGGACATCTGCTGGTGATGCTCACCAATGCCGACTGGATTTCCAGCAAGCAGATCTGGGCCGCCCGCGTCAAGGCCGGCGAGATCAAGGCTGATGCCTTCGAGAATCCCAAGGATCGCTGGTATCCCAAGATCGCGCAGCCGGCGTTCGAAGCGATCATTCTGAAGAAGACTCCGCCCACCGAGGCGGAAATAGCGGCCGCCGTTCAGACGCAATTTGACTGCGTGCTTCAGCGGCCTGCCGATGACGCGGAACTGAAAAGGTATGTCGCACTTACGCGCAGCGCCATCGAGCTGGCAGGCAACACCGAAGGCCTGCGTCAGATGCTCGCGGCTGTGCTGCTCGAATCCGAGTTTCTCTACCGCCTCGAGTTGGGAGCCGGTGAGACAGACGAGTATGGCCGCCGCATGCTCTCGCCGCGTGAGGCGAGTTACGCCATCGCCTACGCGCTGGGCGATCGCGGCCCCGATGCAGCGCTCATCAAGGCCGCCGGCGAAGGCCGGCTGAATTCGAAGGAAGATTACAAGCGAGAGGTCACGCGCCTGCTGGCGGACGAGGACCACTTCCGAGGCCCGATCGATGCGTCGCTCGGTGACAAGATCAATGTTCACATCACTTCGCATCCGAAGATCGCCCGCTTCTTCCGCGAGTTCTTCGGATACACGGCTGCCCTCAAAGTCTTCAAAGACATCCCACGCAGCGGCGGCTACTACCAGAACCCCGACCGCGGTCACACAGGCACCCCCGGCTGGCTGATCAACGAAGCGGATGAGCTGGTCTTGTGGTGCGTTGACCGCGATCAGAACGTTTTCGAAACGCTGCTCACCACCGATCAGTTCTTCGTGTACCACAACATGGATGGCGAGGCTGGGCAAAAGCTGATTGCCCAGTGGAAGCATATATATGACACGCTCAAGGACACGCCGTGGAAGTCCGCACCTGAAGAGGTGATGGGCAAGCACCTTGAGATTCTGTCAGCCGCGCGGGTCATCGACGGCCGCGACAAGGAGCTTTGGAAA
>JBBDXA010000176.1:0-19896 GCA_040902585.1 Phycisphaeraceae bacterium | reverse complement strand
TCCTTCGTCATTTGGATTTCGACATTCGTCATTCCCGAATCCCGGTTTCCACCCCATCCCTCCCCGCTTCACATCTGGTAAACTCCGCAACATGGCCACCCGCACCACAGGCCCGCAGCAGGTTCGCGATTCGTATCGCCGCGTGATGCAGCAGATCGGCGAGGCGGCCGCGCGCCGTTCGCGCAAGGCGAGCGATGTCATCATGGTCGCCATCACCCGCACCGGTACGCCTGACGAGATTCGTACGCTCGCCGAGCTGGGTCAGAGTGATTTCGGCGAGCCGCGCGTGCAGCAATTGCCCCAGCGCGTGACTTCGCTCGGTGAGTTCCTCGGCCGCAAACGTTTTCTCAATCGCGGCGATGAAGTGCCCGCCACTGAAATCCGCTGGCATCTCGTCGGCCCCCTGCCCCGCCCCAAGGCGAGACAGATCATTCCCCTCTGCCGGCTGATTCACACCGTCGACAACCTCCGCCTCGCCGAGGAACTGCACTCCTTCGGCGCCCGCAAGTCATCGCGCGATGATGGCGACGGTGACGAGAAGCCCATCGAAATTCTCCTCCAGGTCAACGCCAGCGGGCGCGAAGACCAGTTCGGCCTGATGATGCCTGCGGTCATGCCCGTGGCGGAGCAGATCGATTCCATGATGCACCTGCGTCTGCGCGGGCTGATGGTGGATGCTCCGCCGCACTGTTCCAGTGATGAAGCCCGCGCGGTGTACACGCGGGTGAACGAACTGTTTCAGGAGATGAGGACGTCACGCTACGTCAGCCGGCATTTCAATATTCTTTCGATGGGCAGGAGCGACGATTTTGAGATTGCCGTGGAAGAGGGCGCGAACATCGTGCGGATCGGCAAGGCGATTTTCGGTGAAGTCGAAACATAAAGCCGCGACCGGTGGTCGCGGTCCCCGATCCCATCCCGATCCCCGATCCCAATCCCGATCCCGCCCCCGATCCCCGGCCGTGAATCCTCGGTAATTCGTTTTCAACGCAGAGGCGCAGAGAAGCAAGAGTGGCGCAAAGAGTGAAGTTTTTTTGCGCCCAATGCCTGTATTTCCTCTCTGATACCTCCTCCCCCTCCGCGCCTCTGCGTCAAATACCGGTTCACTGCGACGCCCTGCGCGGAGCGTGCGCTTCCATTATCACCGGTTCTTCCCAGGCCGGGGACCGCGACCACCGGTCGCGGCTTTATGATTTCCAGAACATTCGCTCACTCATACGTCTAATTCAGTGTGCAGGAACAGGCGGGACGGTGCATGACTACACCGGCAGATGACGTGGCCCGCGGGCGGGACGCCACCGACGCGGCTCAGGGCCACGGTCGTCAAGGCGATTCTGCGCCTGCCGCCGGACCGTTTGAAACGGATGCGAAGTCGCAACCCTGCGGACCCATCGACTTCGCCCTGATCGTCCCGCGCTACGAATCCGCCCTGCTCCGCTACGTCGGACAGTTGCTCGGCCGCGGCGACAGCGATCTGGAAGACATCGTGCAGGATGCGTTTCTCCGCCTGCACAAATACGCGGGAGAGAACGGCGAAGGCTCGGTGCAGAACGTTTCCACCTGGCTCTTTCGCGTCGCACACAATCTCACCATGGACACGCTTCGCAAAAGAAAAGTTCGAAGACGCGTGCAGAGCGAACTGATCGAAGGCGCTCGTGCCGCGGAGCCCCAGCCCGGCAAGGCAGGGCCCGGCGGTGATGCAGGCGCTCAGCCACGCCCTTCCGCGGCAAGTCTCCCGGATGCGAAGCCCGTGGCTGACTACTCCGACACGCTCGGCGACATGGAACGCCGCGAGGCGTGCAAGCATGCCATGAGCGAGCTGGAGACGCTGCCCGAACCGCAGAGGCAGGCGGTGATGCTCAAGATGATCGAAGGCATGACCATTCGGCAGATCGCCCAGGTGACCGAGACCAGCATCGGCAACGTGGGCTACCGGATCAGCCAGGGTCTGGCAGAGTTGTCGCGGAGGTTGAAAAAGTCGGGCGTCATTTGACACAAAGCCGCGACCGGTGGTCGCGCTGAATTGGGAGTGCTCACATGCACTGCGAACAATGCGAAACCCTACTGGCCCAGTTCCTGTTCGACGAACTGGATGATCCTTCCAAGACGATGGTGATGGCGCACCTCTCTTCCTGCGCCGCGTGCAGCGAGAAGCTGGGCGATCTGCGCGTGACCATCAGTCTGGTGCGCGAAGGCGTGGCGGCACTGCCCGAGCCCAAGCTGTCGGAGAAGAAGCGGGCGAAGCTTTTGAAGAAACTCGCCAAGCCCGTGAAGCCGCCGCGCACGCATCGCGCCTGGTGGGCGCATCCCGCTTTCAAACCCACGGCTCTCATCGCCGCCGGCCTCGCTGTTTCCCTCACCATCACCGGCATTCTCCTGCCTTCCCTCGGCTCGGCCCGTCGCAACGCCCGGCAGATGCAAAGCTCCACTCAGCTTCGCGGCATCGTGCAGGGTTACATGAACGACGCGGCAGGCAACAACGACACCTACACCATGGAGATGTCGGAGCTGGTCGAGAAGAACTACATCACGCCCGAGTACCTGATCTCGCCGCAGGACCGGACGACGATGCCTGAAAATTACGACAAGTGGTCGAGGCAGGCGCAAGCCGAGTGGGCTGCGGACAACAGCTCTTATGCCTTCATCCGTCAGGGCGAGAAGGTCACCACCGACGGCCGGGTCATCGCCGGTTTCGAGAAGCCCGGCCCCGGCAAGACCGGCGTCGCCGTGGCCTTCGATGACAACCACGTCGAGTACATGCAAATCGAGGAAGCCCAGAAACTCGCCAAAGCCCAGACCGGTAAATCGCTGGAGGAACTGGCGATCGAGAGCCGTTCGCACAAGCCGCGTGCGTTTGACGAGACCCGCCTGTCCACGCTTAACGCGCCGGCCGCGCCGCCGATCGTCGCCGGCACGTTCGGCAGGTCAGCCGGTGAAGAGAATGATGTCGGTCGCCTGAGCATCGCCAGCGCGACGACTTCGTCGCGCTCCGAGCGGGTGGGCGACATCGGCTACGACGATTTCAAGAAGCCGGTCGCTGTGTCGGCTGCAAGGGCGTATGCGAACAGCCGCATCGCGGATGCTGACGGCAAGTCAAATGGGCGGGGCACTCTTGGCTTTAACGACAATCACGTGGACTTCGATAAGCCGACGGCAGCGCCTGCCGAGGGGCTGTTCGATGGCGGCCGCCGTGCGAACGGTGAAGGCGACTACGGCACCAGCCGCAGCCTCGCGACCAAAGGGATCATCGAAAACGCCAGGACGGTCGGCGACCTGATCGAGCGCGACGGCAAGGAAATGACCAAGGCCGACCTCAATCGTCCGTGGTACGAGCACACACCCAGCGTCGGCTCCGGCGGCGAATCTCTTGACGACTACCTGGCGTGGCGTGGCGATTCCGACTCGACAGTCACCGGTCGCAGCGCGTGGGACAAGATAGATTCCAGAAAAGTAACCTTCAGCACGCAGCCCGCCGACCCCGAGTCGATGCGTCGCCACATCGAACTCAATCTCGTCGATGCTCCGCCTGCCGCCGATGCGCTCGCGCTGCTGGATAAGTCTGGCAGCATGGGTGAGGAAGATGAAGGCTTTGATGTGCGCCGTCGATACCGCGAGGAGGCATCCGAGTACTACAAGAAACTCGATCGCCATGATCTCGCGCCATCGGCCGGCCAAACCATCAATCAACCCGCGCCTGTGACATTCGAGAACAGGGACACCGATGGCACGCCGACCGCGCGCGATTCCTCCCTCATCGGCGTCGCAGGCGGCGCACCGCGCTCCGGCGGCGGCGTCATCGATCTGCCCGATGTCTTCGTCGAGAGAACTAAAACCACCATGTCCCGCACGCCTGCGCCCACCCCGCCCCCGTCCGCGCGGCAATCGAGCAGCGAGCCCGCGCGGCCTCTCGTGTTACTGCCCGTCGCGCCCTCGCCCGTCGTTCGAGGCGGCGCGATCGCCCCGGACCCGGCCAAGAGTCCCGCGAAGCCGTCGAATCCTCCAGCGATGTTCTCGTTCGGCGTCCCGGTCGAGTCTGACAAGGACGGCCAGAGTACCGCTGAAAAGGAAAGCATCCGTCGCCAGATCGCCGACCTGGACCGCAAGGCCAGGTACGGACAAACAGAGGAACCGATGTCCGGCGGCGGCAACGCTGCGCCCAAGCCCGGTGGACAGCCCGGGGCTCCAAGTGAAGAACTTTTCATCGCGCCGAACACCGGCTACGGGCCGGCCTCCGCGTACCGCACGAAGCTGGCACCCGATGCCCTCCAGGAGGATCGCTTCGGCCGCGACCGAACGATCCGCTTCGGTGCCGGTGTGACGGATTCGGGATTCGTCGGCAACGTCGATCAGGTCCAACGCAACTTCGACATCACCGATGGGGAACGAAAGAGTGAATCCGGTGCCCGCACCTCCGGCGGCCGGGAACACCCCAACGCGCCTGATCATTTCTTCAGCGGTGCCGGTCCCGATGGCAAGTGGGGCTTGGCCGCGAAGGACAACGCCCCTGCTGAGAAGGACGGCAAGCTGAATAAGTCTCTCGATAACCTCTGGAGCTATGACACGCGGCCGGAAGAGGAAAAGCTCGCTCAGATCGAAGGCAAGAAGTCCGGCGAAACGCGATGGGACCATCTCAGCAATCTGAACGGCGCTTTCATCAAACCGCCCCAGTCGGGTGAAGGCCAAGGTCAGGCCGGCGGGAAGGTGATTGCGCTGGGCACGGAGTCGGAGGAAGGACGATCGACGCGCGAAGCATTGCTCGGCGATCAGGTCAAAGTCTTGAAGGAGAGTGAGAATATGGCTTTCCAGTCTGTCCAGGACGGCAAAGACGCCGAACTGCGGCGTTCCACGGCGAAGCTGGAGCAGTTGGAAGCCACGCAGCGACTGCTTCAGCGCGCTGCTGACCTTCGCAAGGAAGGCGATTCCGAACGTGCGCTTCAGCTAACCAATCAGGCGCTCTTCCTCGACCCGGGCAATCCGGCCGCGCAGGCGATGAAAATGATGGTGGAAGACTCGGCGATTGCGGTGAAGACTAAGGATGACGCCAGCCAGCGCGCACTGCGCATCGCCCGCCATCAGGCCGAGTTGATCGAAGCGACCATTCCCTACAACGAGTTGATCACCTATCCCTCCGACTGGCCGCAGGTCACGGCGAGCCGAGGCGGCGAAGAGCTGGGCGAAGCTGGGCGCGGCAAGGGTGTGCCCGACTTCACCGCCGCCCCTGAGTTCGACCTGCGCTCCGCCCTGGATAACACCGCCAAGGGTCAGCCGCCTTCGCAGCGGTCGAGGACCACGCTCTTCAGCGACGGCAGCGAGGAGAAGCCCGGGCAGGCGTCCACCACGCTCTTCAGCGAGGCCGATGCCGAAGGTGAAACGGTCACCCGTTCGGAAATTATCGAGCAGCTCACCACGCTCGTGCAGGACACCGTCGGCACGACCAGCGAATGGGCGGCCTACGGCGGCGAGGTCTCCAGCCTGCGCGAACTCAACCACAACCTCATCATCAAGTCCACGCCGGAGAATCACCGCAAAGTCCAGGCCCTGCTCGCCAAGCTGCGCGGCAGGCCGGTGATCGAACAACAGGCCGAGCTGTACAACACGCCGATCGATCGCAAGGTCATCAACAAGCTGCAAAATTCCGTGCCGGTGCAATTTGAAAACAGGAAGCTGGTGGAGGTGGTGGACTATTTCCGCAACTCCACCGGCGTGAATTTCTTCGTGAACTGGGCGGCGCTGGAAGCGGCGGGCGTCGAGCAGGACATGCTCATGTCGATGACGCTCAAGGATGTCCCAGCCGAGCAGGCGCTGAAGCTCGTCCTGAAACAGGCCGGCGCTGCGGGCCTGGAGCCGATCGGCTATTCGGTGATCGATGGCGTGGTGCATCTGTCCACGCGGCGCGATCTTCAGCGCTCGACGGATACCGAGGTCTACAACATCAGCGATCTGGTCGGCGGCAAGGCCGCTTCGCTGAGTGAAATCCAGAAGACGCTCACGGCTGAAAAGGCAGCCCAGGAAGCGGAAGAAAAAGCGAAGGCCGACGCACACGAGAAGGCCCGCGAACTGGAAGAGAAGCGGCTGGCGGAGTTGATTGCGCGGGACAAGGCCGACTCCGAGAAGCGTGCCGAGGCCCAGCGCCGCGCCGAAGCGGCGAAGGCTGCCGAAGCCAAACGACAGGCTGACGCCGAAGCCGCCCGGCGCAGCGAGGAAGAGCTGCTGCCCGCGGCCCACTTCAAGATCATGCCGGTCAATCCGTGGACGCTCGCGGAGGAAGATCACCAGTCCACCTTCGCGCTGGATGTGGACACCGCGTCGTACAACCTGGCGCGCAAGTACATCAACAAGGGCTATCAGCCGCCCGCCGGCTCGGTGCGAATGGAAGAGTTCATCAACGCGATGGACTACAACTACCCGTGCCAGAGCGAAGGCGTGTTCTCCATCCTGATCGAGGCCGGCCCCGCGCCGTTCGCGCCGGCTGAAGCACTGGCGACGAAGCTGGTGAAGGTCGCCGTGCGCGGCAAGGTGATCGGACGCGACGGGCGCAAGCCGGCCCATGTCGTGCTCGTGGTCGATGCCTCCGGTTCGATGGCCAAGGAGGACCGCCTGCCTCTCGTGCAGCAGTCGCTGAAAATGCTCATCGGCGAATTGAACGCCAGCGACACGGTCGCCCTCGTCGCCTTCGGCAATGAAGCTTACACGCTGCTGGACCCGACCCCCGCCTCGCAGCGCGACCGCATCATCAAAGCCATCGACTCCATCCAGCCTTCGGGGCAGACGAACCTGCTCAAGGGTCTGCAAGCGGGTTACCAGGTCGCAGCCCAGGCCCACAAGAGCGGCGCGAGCAACAAGGTGCTGCTCTGTTCCGACGGGATCGCGACGCTGGGCGAATCCGAAGCCGAGGCCATCCTGCAATATGTCGACGGCTACCGCAAGCAGGGCATCACCTGCACGACCGTCGGCTTCGGCGCGGGAGCCTACAACGATGACGTGATGGAAAATCTCGCCAACAAGGGCGACGGCACGTATTACTTCGTCGATTCGGTTCGCGAAGCCCGGCGGGTCTTCGTCGATGATCTCACCGCCACGCTTGCGACCATCGCCAAGGACGCGAAGATTCAGGTCGAGTTCAACAAGGACCGCGTGCGTCGATATCGCCTCATCGGTTACGAGAACCGCGCGATCGCCGACAAGGATTTCCGCAACGACACGATCGATGCGGGCGAAGTCGGCAGCGGGCAGTCTTCCACGGCTCTCTATGAAGTCGAACTCGTCGGTCAGGAGGACGGCGCGGACCTGGGCACGGTCTTCGTCCGCTATCGCAACACGGATACGAACGAGATCGAAGAGATTGCCCAGCGCATTACGAGCTCGATGATGAAGAACCGTTCGCCGCGAAGCGATGCGCGGTTCTACCTGGCCGCCTGCGCAGCTGAGTTCGCCGAGATCCTGCGCGAAAGCGAACACGCCAAGGGCGCGGACTGGACGCGCATGCGCTCGCTGCTGGAACAGGCCGTATCGCAGCTACCGCTGGATGAAAAGGCGGCCGAACTGCTGGAACTGGCGACCAGGGCGCAGGGCCTTCCGCGAGCGCCGTAGGGAAAGAGGACTGGAGCACCATCCCGGCCCGGTGGTGCTGACGATGCACGACAACCTGATGCCACGATTGCCGAAGGAAACACGAACGCCAATAGCACCGCCCTGCCGGGACGGTGCTCCAGAAAGAGTGAAACCATGCGAAACCATTCATCGACGACAAGGAGTCCTTCGATGCGACACACGTTTCTGTTTGCCGCCCTTGTGGCCGGCCTTCTGTTCACGCCTGCCCGCGCTCTTGACGAAGGGCTGGGTGTCAGCGTCGGCGATATCGCTGTCGCAGGCCGGATCGAAGGTTCGTCCTTCTCCTTCTGCGTGGACATGGATGTGACCGCCGCGCGGGCTGAGGCGGACCTGCCGCTGGTTTATGGCGACGTCGTGCTTGAGGATGTCACCGAGCCGAAGACGGACTACCTCATGAAGTACGACGCGGAGAAGTACACGTATTCGATCGTCCTGGCGAAGGCGGGCAATCAGAAGCTGGCGGCCAGCTTCGCCGCGCGTGCCAACCCGATCGGCAACGGCGAGTGGCGCGAGGCGGCGTTCGATCTGCCCAACGCCCGGATGCGTTCCATCGCCATCACCTGCGATCGCGCTGACTTGGAAGTCCAGCTACCCGGTGCCGTGCGCGTCGAGCGGAAAGTCGCGGATGACAAGCTCACCATCACCGCCCTGCTCGCGCCGGGTGTGCCGATGCGCGTGCGCTGGAAGCCGCAGGTGCAGCAACTCGACGCCAAGCTCGTTTTCGCCAGCGAGGCGAACACGATCGCAGCCGTGTCCGTGGGCATGCTCAAGCTCGATGCCTTTTTCGACTTTCAGATTTCCCAGGGCACGCTCACCGATCTGACCTTCAACGTGCCCTCGAATCTTTCCATCACGCAGGTGCGCGGCGGATTCATCCGCGAATGGTCGGTGAAGAAGACTGATGCCGCCAATCCGCAAGGGCCCGCGACGCTGACGGTTTCGCTCAATCGTCCGCAGACCAGCCGATACGGCATCCAGATTCTCGGCGAGAGCGTGCTGCCTTCGTTCCCCACGCAAGCGACGGTGCCGGTGATCGAACCGCAGGGCGGCATCCGCGCCGGCGGCACGATCGCCATCGGCACCAGCAGCGCGATTCAGCTTGTGGTCAAGCAGTCGGCCGGCCTATCACAGATCAACGGCGCAGCCTTTCCGCGCTTCGTGCTCAACCGCGAAGAGCCCCGCCCGCTGCCCAGCGCCAAGGCTTTCTTCTTCACGCATGCGACCACGCCTTATCAGATGGCGATCGATCTGGCCGACATCGTGCCCACCGTCGAGTCGATGCAGACGATTGTGATCAACGTCAGCGAGGATGACCTGACGGTCGTGGGCGCGACTTCTCTGGAGGTGCGCGATGCGCCGATTCGCGACATGGTGCTGCACGTGCCTTCGGGGCTGGTCGTGTCCGATGTGAGCGGACAGTACGTCAGCGATGCAAGTCCCCGGCCTGTGGTGGCGGGGCAGGCGACGCGGGCGGTGGATGTGCGCTTCAGTCAGCCCGTGCAGGGCCGGACCGTGGTGAACTATCGCCTGGAACTGGGCCGCGGTCCGCTGGCGACGGCGCAGGCGATCAATGGCATCCAGGTCCAAGGCGCCCGGATCAAGCGCAGCTTCGTGGTGATCGCGGTGGATCAGGGCGTGGCGCTGGACGCGCCGCAGGCGCAGAACCTGACGGATATGAACACCTCGGGCGTGCCGATCCGCGTGCCTAATGCGCAGTTCGCTTACAGCTTCCGCGAGGTGGACTGGTCGATCCAGTTCACGCCGCGCAAGAAGCCCGCGACCATGCGCGTCGAGTCCTTCGAGCTCATCACGCTCGGCACGGGCCTGGCCTACGGCAACGTCGCGCTGAACTATCACATCACCGGCTCGCCCGTCGATGAGTTTTCCTTCCACATCCCCGCCGACCTGAAGAACGCGGAGTTCGTCGGGCAGGATGTGCGCTCCCTTTCGCGCGACGCGGCTGACCCCACGCTCTACCGCCTGAGCCTGAAGCGAAAAGTCATCGGCGATTACACGCTGGGCATGACCTTCATGCTGCCTTATAAGGATGGCGATGTGATTTCCATCGGCGGCATCCAGGCTGCGGGCCAGCAGGTGCAGACGCAGACCGGGTACGTCGCAGTCGCCAGCCATCTGAATCTGAAAGTGGAAACGCAGATCACCACCGGCAGCGAGCTCCGCGCGATCGAACACGAAGAACTGCCCGGCGCGTACGGCCTGCTGGTCAACGCCCCGCTGCTGAACACCTTCACCTTCATCAAGACGCCGCACCATCAGAAGGTGAAGATCACCGCCTACGATCGCGTGGACCTGCTGCCCGTGGTGATCGAAGTCACCGATATTCAGACGGAGATTTTCGCCAGCGAAGACACGGCCACGCAGTCGCGCACCCAGGTGCGGTACAAGGTGAAGAATTCATCGAACCAGTTCCTGCCGCTGCGCATGCCTGCGGGGCTCAAGGCGTGGCGCGCCAAAGTTTTCATTCTTGACAAGAAGGGCCAGCTCGTCGAACCGCCTGACCGGCAAGGCCCGTCGTATGACAAGGCCAACAACCTGCTGATGATTCCGCTGCCGCGCAATGCCAATCCGAATGAGCCGATCACCGTCGTCGTCGAGTTCGGCAAGGATCACGGTGAGCTCGGCTGGGCGGGCGCGATCGAGCTTCAGACTCCTTCGACGGACCCGAGGAATCAGGTGAAATCCACCTACACAAGCTGGCAGATCAAAGCCCCGGCCGAATGGGGGGTGACCGTGACCGGCGCGAGCAACCTGATCGAGCAGCCGCGCGAACGCCATCACGGCAACCTCGGCGCGGTGATGTCATCCGTGGGTGAATCGTGGGGCTGGGCGTGGACACGCTGGCTCGGCGCGTTCGGCGATCGCGACTCGGGCAGCGGCAACGGCGTGATCGTCCTGCTGACGATCTTCGTCGTCGTCACGGCTGCGGGCTTCGTCGCCTGGTGCGCGGTGAAGCGGCCTGCCGCCACGCCGCTGGTGCTCTGGTGCGTGGGCCTGCTCGCGCTGCTGCTCTTTGGCATTCTTGCCGCCAACGCTCCGCCGCTCAGTTCCCAATCGCTCAGCGCCGACGACCTGTCAGAGGTCACACTGACGCAGACCGTCACCATGAACGCGGCTGACACGCTGGGCATCAAGGCGTCCGTCACGCCGCAGTGGCGGCAGCACGTCACGCTCTGGGGCGGCATCATCGTGCCCATCCTCAGCTTCGCGCTCATCGTGCTTGCCTTCATCAGGCCCGGCGCTAAGCGGTATCGCCTCGCCCTCATCGCCGCCGGTCTCACGGGCCTTCTCTTCGGCGCGGCTCAATACACGGCGCTCGTGCCGTTCATGCTGCATCTGTTCACGTGGGTGCTGCCGCTCGTGCTCTATGCCTATTTCGCATGGCGCACCGCTGTGCGCCCGATGATGGACATCGACTCGCCTTCAGGCAAGGGCGCAGTCGCCGCGGCCATGATCGCGCTGTTCCTCCTCATGCCTTCGCAGGCCCGCGCGGTGGATGGTGTGCTCGCGATCGCGCCGAAGCAACCTGTGCTCGAGCGCGTCGAGGCGAATCTCAAAGCTGAGGGCGATCACATGGAAGTGGAACTGAAGCTGAAGGTCCGCGCTCTGGACTCGGCCCGCTTCGTGCTGATGGATCAGGCCCCGATCATTCTCACGCCCGATGACCCGAATGCTGCCCTTCGCATCGAAGTGGAAGGTCGGCGATATGTGCTGGTCGTCAGCAAAGCGGGCGTGCATGAAGCGACGTTCAAGTTCCTTTCGCCGATGGCCAAGGCCGCCGAGGATCAGTCGCGGTTCTTTGGCTTCCCGTTGCCGGTGGCGCTGACCAATCGCGTGTCGATGACGATTCCCACCGGCGGGCTGGATGTGTACGTCGACAAAGCCATGCGCATGACCAAGGAGGAGAAGGAAGGTCTGACGACTGTCAACGCGATCCTGGGCCCGGGCGATGATATCGCCGCGACGTGGCGTCCGCGGGCTCGTGAAACGGCACTGGAAAAGACGGTGTTTTATTCGCAGGTGACGACGGCTGCGCGGTTCGATGCGAGCCTGATCGAAGCGCGGCACCTGGTGAAGTTCACAATTTCGCAGGGCGAGCTGCGCGAGATTCGTCTGCGCATTCCCGAGCCCATGACCGTGACCGCGGTGCAGGGCCGGGCGCTCGGCGCGTGGCGATTTGACCCGGCGAAACAGGAGCTGGAAGTGCGTCTGAGTGAGCCGGCGGTCGGTGAATACGCGCTGGGCGTGGTCACGCAGATTTCGCAGGAGAAACTGCCCTACGAAGCGACGCTGGGCCCGGTCATCGTGCAGGACGCGGTCAGGCACGTGGGCGTGATGGGCATCCTTGTCAGTCCCGCGGTGCAGGTGACGGTCAGCAAGAGTCCGCAGGCGATGAACATCGACGACTTCCTGCGCGAGGCGGCCGGCCTGCTTCAGACCGTGCCGGGCTTCACACCCGACGGCACCGGCGGCGTGCGCTTCGCCTACCGCACCGCCAAGGCGGAAGACATCGTCACCGCGCAGGCGGTGGAAGTGAAACCCGAGATCCGCGCTCACCTCTGCGACCAGCGTCCCGAAGAAGCGGCGCGACTCGTGATCACCAGCGAACGGCTTACGTTGACCGGCGGCGTTCTCATCGACGTTTCCAAGGCGGGCGTCTTCAATGTCGCGCTCACGTTCCCCGCGGCCTACCAGGTCGAAACGCTCACATCGCCTGCCATCAGCCATTGGGATGACACGGTGGAGAACGGCGTGCGCACCGTGACCATTCACTTCCGCGAAAAGCTTCTGGGTCTGGCGTCGATCAAGTTCGAGCTTTCCCAGCAGATCACCACGCTGCCCAATCCGATCGTCGTGCCTCGCCTGGAAGTGGTCGGCGTGCTCAAACATAGCGGCCAGTTCATCGCCCTCCCCGAACCGGGCATCCGGCTCGAGGTGGCTCAGCGCGACGGCGTCAAAGAAGTGAACCCGCTGGAGTACAACGAGCGCAGGCCGGGCGCGCTGGCGTTCAACCTCCTCAAGCCGGACTGGTCGCTCTCCCTGGGCGCGGAAGTGATCGAGCCGCGCGTGACGGTGGATGTGCTGCACATCGCCAAGGTGTCCGAAGGCATCGTGCGTCACACGCACATCATGCAGTATTCCCTGCACAACGCGGGCACCAAGGCGTTTGATTTACAGGTGCCCAAGGGCGCGGAAGGTTTGCAGATTCTCGGAGCGGCTATTGCGCGGCGCATCGAAGTGGACAAGGCCGCAGGCAGGCATCGCGTGGAGCTCAACCGCAAGTGGTACGACCCGACGTACCGTTTGACGGTCGAGTATTACACGAAGTACACGCTGCCGACGGACAAGGGAAGTACCGCGGGCGCGACAGGCGCGATCGTGATCGACCCGGTGAAGGCGATCGGCGCGGACCAGCAGCGCGGGCATGTGGTGGTGCTGACGACGGACCGCGTACAGCTTGGCGTGGTCAGCCGCAGCCCCGCTTTGCAGAAGGCGGAGCCACGCACCATCTCCGGCGGCTTCGGCGTGCGCAATCTGGCCTCGGCTGCGTTCTGCTATTCGACGGCAACGCCCGACTACGCCCTGACACTCGGTGCCCAGCGACACGAGGCGGCGGACCTGCTCCAGGCCGATGTCCTGCGCACGCGGCTGTACACCGTCGTCGCGGACACCGGCTCGACCATCACGCGCGTCATCATGGACCTGCGCGTGGGCAGCAAGCAGCACCTGGAGGCTTACCTGCCGCAGGGCGGCGAGATCTGGTCGCTGCTGGTCAGCGGGCGTTCGACCGTGCCATCGAAAATGAAGGACGCCAAAACCGGCGGGCAAGTGTTGCTCATTCCTCTCGGCGCCGCGGCGACGACGTCTTCCGACGTGCGCCTGGATTTTGTCTACGTCACGCCGGCGACCGGGGACTGGTCCACCACGCAGGCGAAACTCGAAGGCCCGCGCTTTGACCTTCCGCTGAAGAACGTGACCTGGCAGATGTTCGTGCCCGAGCAGTTCAAGTACGACGACTTCGCAGGCACGCTTCGCGTGACCCAGGAGGTGGTGGATGAAGTGCGCATCGAACGTTACGGCACAGCCGAGTACGACCAGCAGGTGACGAACTTCAATCGCAGCAACCAGCTCATCGCCGCCGACGCCGATGCCGCGGGCGATCGCCTGCTGAGTGAGGGCCGGGGCAAACAGGCGCAGCGCGCCTTCGAGGCGGCGGTGCATTACTCAGCCTTCAGCGAGGACTCGCGCGTGAAGCTGCACCAGTTCAACAGCAACAAGGCCCTGGTGGGCCTCGTCGGTTCGCGTCTGCGTCTGCGCCAGCAGACAGACGGCGCAGGCCTGGGCGCGGTCGAAGAGCTGGACCTGAATACCGAAGTCATCGGCCGGGTGAAGAGCTCGCTCCCCAAGGCGGACAGCGAGAATCTGGAAGCGCAGACGAAGGTGTGGACGGATATTCAGGAGAAGGCCGCGGGCGATACGGTGCAGCTTGCGGTGAACCTGCCGGTGCGCGGCCGGCTCCTGGAGTTTACGCGAACGGTGCAGGTCAACGCGCAGGAAAATATGTTCGTGCAGTTCCAGACCAAGCCGCAGGAAGGGCCGGCCTCTTCGAGCACGCGCTGGAGCCTGGCGGGCGTGTTCATTGCCATCGTGCTGGTGATGCTGCTGATTCCCGCGCTTCGCCGCGCGTGGCCGCGACTGCCGGATGTGCTGGCGGCGGAATCAGGCGTAGCGGATGATGCGGTAGACATGGTGCCGGATGAGGATGAGAACGAGGCGTGATGATTGGAGCACCATCCCGACAGGGTGGTGCTATTAGTGGACGTAGGTCTGTTGCTCTGTTGCTCTATCGGTGCGATGAAGGGAATTGGGTGTTCGTGAGGTCATGGCACCACCCTGTCGGGATGGTGCTCACTCGCCGCGCGAAGATGTTTCCGCCTGGCTGAGATTCTCGAATCGGCCGCCGAATTGTTCGCTGAGAATCTTCAGCGTGTTGGCAGGATCATTCGCGCCGATCTGCGTGCCGGCCACGTGGACCTTGTTGTTCTTATTGAGCGTCTGCACGCGCTTGATGAACTCAGCCGGCTTGACCTGCCCGGGCTTATCGCCGGCAATGCCATCCGTCACGATCCAGAGTAGATCGGGCTCGTACTCCATCGCCATGTCCAGCGCGACGAGCGGGCTTGTCGCCGCCCTGCCCAGGCCGCCGCGCAGGTTCAGATCAATCCACACTTCCGCCTTGCGTCGCTCCGCCTCGGTGCCGGCCTTCAAACCGTTGGGCGGCACCTCGACGAAATGAATGCCTTCCGCCAGAAGAATCGTGAACTTCTGCTTCGGATCGATCGCTGCCAGTTGTCGTTTCAGTTCGTTGACGATCGTCAACTTCGCCGCGCCTGAATCGCCCGAGGCGTGAACGAGGAACACAATGGTCCCCGCGTCAGGCATCTCCAGCAGCGGCAATTTCACCGGCTTGCCTTTGTCGTCATCGGTCGCGAACTTGCCGATTTCCGCCAGAAGCGGGCGATGCACCTTGGTGTCATTCGGATCGGGCGGAACCGGCTCGGGGAATAGCCGCACCTGACCATCAGGCCCGACGAACGTCGTGGCCGGGGTGTTGACACCGGTGTTCGTTCCCGCCTTGGTGTCACCCTTGTCCTTCGTCGGCTGGACACCTGTGTTCGCGCCGCTGATATTCGCCTGATTCGGATTCGGCAGCACCGGACCTGGACCGGCGGCAATCGCATTCGGATTGCCTTGCGGGTTCGTGTTGCCATCGCCTGGGCCGCGGAAGAGGTTGATAAGCATCAGGCCGAAGATGCCGACCAACGCGCAGGCAGCGACGACCAAGGCGACGCGGGTGGATCGGCTGCTTCCGCTGAGGCGCTCGCCCCAACTCGGGCGGCCGCGATAGCTGGGCGTGTAACGCGGCGTCGATGATCCGCTGTCTTCGGAGACTGACGCGGCGGAGATGGAGAGCGGTTCACTCGCCGGCCGTGAGTTGAGAAGTTCGACGATTCGCTGAAGTGTCTTCTGCGTCTGGCGATTCGCTTCGCCCAGGCTGCTGAGCTGGTCGAGCACCTTGGGCGAGGCATCGCTCGGCTTGGGCTCGCGGCTGACCTGATCGCGCATCGCCTTCACCAGCGACATCAACTCCTGGAGCATGCCCCGCTGCTCGGCACCGGAACGCCCGTCATCGCGCGGCAATGCCTCGATCGCCGCGATCACCGGCCTCAATGCGGCTTCATCCAGCCCGGATGAAGGTGCAGGCATGGACGTGGCAACCGCCGAAAGCTCATCGCGCAGCTGCGCGATCTGATCCTTCAGCGTCGTTCGCAGCGACGCGATGCCCGCCTGAATCTGCTGATCATCCTGCGTCGTCGCAAGCAGAAGTTCATCACGCAGGGCCGCGGTCTGAGCCTGCATCTGATTCGTGACGGCGGCGGTCTGTTCAGTGACTTTCCTCTCGACCGAGTCGAGCCGGCCTTGGATCTCCTGTTGTAACTGACCGGCGGCCGCGGCGAAATCCTCGCGTGACTGTTGAGCACTGGCGGAGAGTTCCGCACGGATCGGCTCAGCAATCGCCGCGACATCAGGCACCTGCGGCGCGGGAACGGCCGCCAGTTCCTGCACAGCTGCAAGCACCTGTTCGAGCACCTTCCGCTGCGAGTCGTCAGTCGGCCGCGTCACCGCTTCCTGAATCTTCGCCAGAGCTTCTTCGACCTGCGTCGAAGGAGCCGCGAGTGAAGCGCGAATCTGCGTAAGGATGTCGCGGTCGGTGGTGCCACGCGCCAGTCCATCGAGCTTGTCGAGCACCTTCAGCAGCACGGGCCCGGGATCGGTACGCACCTGCTTGTTTAGAGCTTCGAGAATGCGCGTGAGTTCGCCGCGCACATCGCCGATGGGAAACTCGGTCGCGTCTGCCCGCTGCGAGGTGGCCGCGTCGAGCTTGTCGAGTACCTGCTGGAACCGCTGCGATTGCTTTTCATCGCGCTGGCCCTGGTCATCGAGCAGTTGCCTGAGCAGCGCCTGCTGATCGGCAAGAGGCTGCTTCACTTCGCCGAACAGGCGGGCGAGCATGGCTTCATCGGCGGGCGGCTTGTGGGCATTGAGCCTGGCGGCGATCTGATCGAGCTTCGCTTCGGTGCCGGCTGAGGCACCGGCCGTCGAGCCGTGCGATTGCTCAAGCTTCGACATGCGATCGAGCAGTTGATCGAACCGCTCGCCGATCTGCTCACTGACTTTTTCGCTGACCTTCTCGCTGACCCGTTGTCCGACCTTCTCGCTGATCTCTTCGCTGTTCACCGGGGCAACAGTTGGCTGCGGCTGCTCGTTCGGCGCGGCCTGAATCGCCTGCACCGTTTCCAGTATCTGAAGCAGCACGATATCCCGACCATCATCCGGTTTCTCCCCGAGCTTGCGGACGATCTCATTGAGCTTGTCGGTCAGAGCCTGCGGCGTATCACGGTCAGCGCGAACCGCCTGAAGCAGTTCGTCGAATTGGCCTGAAAAATCAGCCTTCGGCAAAGCCGCAAGGGCGGCGGCGATGGCGTCGAGCTTCTCCGCCAGCGCGGGCTGCTGCGTAGCTTCGCGCAACTGTTCGATCTCGCCGCGCAGCTCACGCACCGCGTCGATGGCGGGTGACTCGGCGAGCTGCTTGACCGAGGCGTGCAGTTCATCCAGCTTCGCCGGGTCCAGCGGCGGTGCCTGCGCGGCAGCCAGTGCGGCTACAGAATCGCGAATCTCCTTCAAAGCCTTCGTCGGATCCGCCGAGGGCCGATCGGCGATCGCCTGCACTTTCACCAGCAGTTCATCCACCTTCGCCGGGTCCACCGATGGCGCTGCTTCAGGCACCGGCGGCGCGGGCTTGGAGACTTCCGCGGCGACGGCTGCGACCTGATCCTGAAGCTGCTTCAACTGCTCGCCGTGATCCGCGGGCTTGGGTTGTTCGGAAAGGATGCGGGCGACTTCCTGCATGACCGCCTGCGACTGCCGGGCAGCCGCGGACTGGAGCGCTTCGATCGTCTGCTTGAGTGCATCAAGCTGCGGGCGCAGGTCCGGCGACTGCGGAAGACTTGCGATCTGCTTCGTCAGTTCGCCCAGCAGATTCGCCTGGCGCTCGCCCGCTTCGCGCTGCGAAGTCGCGGCATCGGCGATTGCTTTGGCAATCGTCTCGCTCTGCGAGGCCCCGCTTTTTTGCAGGGCATCCAAAAGCGGGTCGACGATTTCCTTCGGTTCGAGCGCGGGCTTGTCATCGCGCTTGCGCAGGAATTCGCCGAGGTTGCGCGAGAGGTCTTTGAGATGGCGATCGACATCCTTCAGTTGGCCGCCGTGGTCGGGCACCTCACGCGGCAGGGCAACGACCGCGTCGAGCACCTTCTTCAGGAGCCCTTCGAGTTGAGCGTTGTGTTCGCCGTTGGGCTTGGCTTCGAGTGCGAGAAGGACTCGCTTGAGAAGTTCCGAATCACCGGGCGCGACCTTGGCGACCGCGCTGACTGTGCGCGCAGCGATCTTCTGCCGCCTGTGCGCTGCTTCCGTGCTGACATCTTTAAGGACCTTTTTCCACAGGTCGTCGGCGGCGTTACCCGAAGCTTTGTTCCCAGTTTCGGTTTTGTCCATGTACCCACCACGGCGGTCGCGACAGGTGCAGACGCACCCACAACCCGCCAGGCCTGATCAATTTAGAACCACCAGTCTTCATAATACTTCGCATATGCCATTCCCTCAAACAAAATACGACAGTTGTGTAACAAATGGATAGAGCACCCCGCTTGGGGCCCAATGCGGGGGATTATCGGAGCTTGTTCACTTCTTCGCGGCGTGCCGCTCGGCGAAATAGAGGCCGGCCCAGAGTTTCAGGTCGATCAGGCAGCCCTCGCGCTCCTTCCGCTTGAGCCAGGAGCACACGCGCGAAAGCGGAACCTCGTGGACAGTAATGTCCTCGTGCCCGTCGCCGCCGCCTGCGCTGATCTTCTTCAGGCCGGTGGCGAGATAGATGGTGATGATCTCGGTGACCATGCCGGCCGAGGGCGGCCCCGCGGCGACGCGCTTCATGCGACTGGCGGTGTAACCGGTTTCCTCTTCAAGCTCGCGCTTGGCGGCGACGGTGAGGGCTTCATCTTCGCTGCCTTCGATATCACCAGCGAGGCCGGCGGGCAGTTCGATCACGCGCTTACCCACCGGCGGGCGGAACTGTTCGATAAGGAGCAGCTTGTTCTCGCGGGTGACAGGTACGAGCATGACAATGCCGCTGGTCTTGACACGGTCTGCGAATTCCCAGCGCCCTTGTTTGAGGAGCCGGATGAATCTGCCCTGGTGAAGGGTTTCGACTTTGCTTTTTCTGGCCATGGGCCGAATCCTACCAGCGCGGCGCAGACGCAGTGGGGTTGTTCTACAATGACCCGCAGCTTTTCACACAGGATCGATCGATGGAACTCGTTATCGGCATCGTCATCGGCGTCGCGGTCGCCCTGGCACTGGCGCTGTTCATTGTCGCGCGGCGATCCAAGAAGACCATGGCGGTCCAAACGCATTCATCGCTCATCGAGATGCGCTCCGTCGGCGAGCTGGTCGTCTTCAAGGTCGTCACCAAGGAGATCGTCACCGCCAGCCAGCACTGGCTCGGCGAGTTCGGCAAGAACTTTCTGTCGTGGTTCATCTCCGGCAAGAAGATGGCGATGATCTTCGAGTTCGGCATCGACTTCAAATACGACCTGCGCAGCAAGGACTTCGTCATCGAGGAAAGTCCCGACGGGAAGGTCACTTTGAAGATGCCGCGGTGTGACTACCAGACTTACATCCGCGACATTTCGTTTTACGACGAGCAGAACGCAAAGCTGCTGCCGGGGCTTTTGCCCGATGTCGTGGGCAAACTGCTCGGCGGCGGGTTCAGCGAAGAGGACAAGAACAAGCTGAAGGAAGCGGCCCGCGCTCAGGCGGATGTCTTGGCGGGGACGATGATCGACCGCATGCAATCGGAAGTGCAGCTCAGTGCCGAGCAGACGCTGGAAGCTTTGGCGCGCGGGTTCGGCGCGAAGCAGATCAATGTGGACTTTTCCAACTCACGCCTTGTACAGGCGTCGAAGGTGGACACGAAGGTGATCGATCAGATGGAGACGAAGGAGAAGCTGCCGGGGAAGAAGGGGTGAGGGGAAGGCAGGGGCAGGAGGCAGGAGGCAGGAGACAGGAGACAGGGACAGGGGACAGACGGCGATGCGATCCACTGAAGAGAGTCGGTGGGCTTGGCGGTTCAATCAAGGCGCAAATGACAAC
>JBBDXA010000175.1:0-19949 GCA_040902585.1 Phycisphaeraceae bacterium | reverse complement strand
GAATTGTGCCTTCAAGGCTCTGTTGGGTTTTATCTGGCTTGCCGGCGGGACGCTTCGCGGCCGGTGCGATGAGCGAGGGGGGATTGATCAGGGAATCACAAAGCATGTGCCCACGACTGTCTCGGAACTGATAAGTGCCGGCCCGTTCCAACTCATCGCAGGTGCGCGTTGCCAGCGGAACGTGTCGCTGGAGATGCGCGACGTGACGATCCCATCGCCGTACACCGCCGCGATCCCTTCACCGCGGAGTTCCTGAACCGTATCCATGTTCAATTCAATAATGATCGGCGCGATGTCGTTCTCCTTCAGCAGGTGCGTCACGGTCCCGCCGACCGGAGGCGACACGGTCACGCAGTGATGAGTGTCATGCGGTGTGCGGGAAGTTCGATGCAGGCGAACACATTCAACTGAGGGCCACGGATATCGCTTGCGAACCACGATGGTCGTGGGAGATGGCAACACCGCATCACGGTTCCCGCAGCAGTTCAATGCGGTCGAACCACGCCTCACCGCCCATCGCGGTGGGTGCCAGCCCCGTGAGTTTGAATGAACCCATGTCCTTCCATAGATCGACGGTGATCGTCGTCCACTGCTTCGGCGCGGTGTCGTTCACCTGCTTGGCCTGCCAGGTCGTCGTGTTGCGGCCGGCGTAGTAGCGACCGGCAGCGTCCTCGGCGCGCGGCCAGCGCCCGTCATTGGCAAGCTCCAGCATCACACCATCCGCGCTGGCGCGCCACGACAGCCGCAGGTAGCGGAACTCGCCGGGGGCCGATGGTTTCTCGACGATGCGATAGTCCCAACCGCTGATGCGCTTGGCGGCCTTTTGCGGCGGCATGATGTGCAGGCACAGCCGACCGGTGTGAGCATCCTTGTTAATCACGGCAGCTTTGCCCGCTTCCTCCGTCAACAGTGCGGCGAAACCCGGCTCCTCGTCGAACAGCACCGCGCGCCCGGCGTCCTCCGGCCGGAGCTGACTCGTGAGCCAGCCCAGGAGATGCGCCATGTCCTGCGGGGTCATCGTGTCCGCAAACGACGGCATGAGCGAACCCTTGAGCTGGCGAACGTCCGCGATGTCTTTGCGGAGAATGACCTGTTCAACGCCGCGCGGCATGAGCAGCGTCAGGCTTGTCGCGCCATCATTGATCATCAGGCCCACGACAGGCTCGCCCTCCTTCGTCTGGATCATCGTCGTCTCATATCCGGGTCGGATTCGCTCCGATGGCAGCAGCAGGTGGCGCACCAGCGTCTCCTCGGCGACGCCCAGCTCACCCATCAGGTCCGGCCCCAGCACGTGGCCTTCATTGCCGACGCGATGACAGGTCGAGCACACCTGCGTGAACACCTCGTGGCCACGCTTCGTGTTACGCCGCAATTCGAGGGCTTTCGTGTAGCGGCGGAATGTTTCATCGCTCACTTGAACGGCAGAGGGCATGTCCTTCGGCAGAGTCTTGGGCCCATCGGCCGGCGCTGGGCGGAACGTCGCGGCGAGTTCACCAGCGCGGGTGCGAACGGTTGCATCCTCGCTCTTCTCGAAACCGGCGAGGAGCATGATCGCGGCTTCATGCGTCAGCGGCTTGCGCGGCAAACCTTTGCGACCCTTCGCCAGACCGGCGAGTACGAGAGCCTGTGCCGGTGCTTCCGCCTGAGCGATCCGTTTGAATGTCGCGGCGATCTCCGCTTCATCGTTGCGCGCGGCAATGGCCTGCGCAAGGGGTTCGATCAACGCCTTGCCGCCGCCGGGCTGTGGCAGCAGCCGGGCAAGCATCGGCGCACCGCGACCGCGCAGGGAACTGAGGATCGCCGCGTCCATCCAGCGGATGCTCAGGTGCTTGCGCGCCAGCTCCGCCAGCGCGGCCAGCGAAGTCTCGCTGTCCGACTCCCCCAGGCTTAACGCAAACTGGATCAGCACGCGCGGATCGGTCTCCTGCTCCGCGACCGCGACCGCCGCCGCCAGCAGCTCGCGCCCCGGGGCCCTTGCGAACCATCCGTCCGCCAGTTGCAGGGCATGTACACGCACGGCCCGGTCCGCATGGCGCAGCACCGGCTGAAGATCACCTGACTTCATCGCCTGCAATCCCTCCAGCGTTTGCAGCGCCGCGATGATCGCCGCAGGCTTCGACGCCTCGTCGGTGATGATGCGGCGCAGTGCCGGCGCGACAGACTCCGCCTTGCGTTCGACAAGAAGGCGCTGCCCCGTCTGCCTGCGCCAGTACAGCGCACTGGCGCACTCGCCGGCCAGCGCTTCATCTTCAAGAGCGTGCATGTCGGCCTTGGGCGCGGCGGGCATGTCCTTGTGCGTCAGCCGATAGATGCGGCCGCGATCGTGCCCGGCGTAAAGCCCGTACTGCTGCTGGAGGTGCCGCGGAATCGCTGAGTAGTCTTCGATGATCTCGCGGTAGAAGTCCACGACCCAGATCGCGCCGTCCGGGCCGTGCGCCAGAAACATGGGATGGCTCCATGAATCGCTCGATGCCGCGAACTCCTTCTTCTCCTCGCCCGGCAGGCGATGCAGCGTGAGCATGGAGCCGTCAGCTTTGATCGCCGCGCGGTGGATCAGGCTGCCCGCCGGGTCGCAGGCGAAGTACTGTCCGTGCAGGCCGGGCAGCGCGTGATCGCGGTACACCAGCGGGCTGCACGCGGAGGTGAACCAGCCCCCGGCATCGCTATCCGAAGCGCCGTAGCGATCGCGATAATACTTGAAGTAACCCGCGTCCTCGGCCCTTCTACTGCGCCAGGGATGCGGTGTCGCAATCGCATAGGCGCGGCGATCGCCCGTGGCCGCGTCGATGCCCGGTGTGCCGACATCGGGGTTGCGGGCCAGATATCGCCAGGGCAGCGGCGCAACGTAGATGCCCGGTGACATGGTGCTGATGACGAAGCGTTCGCTCGCCTGCGTGATGGCGAAGCCGAAGGTGTGCGTGCCGCCGGTGACCGGCTCGATGGCGCTGCCGTCGGCGCGGATACGAAAGTCAGTTCGCGGCATGGCGACGGGCTCGGTTAGCCGCAGGCCGGTGATCCTGTCGCCGCCCCAGCCGCGCCCGAAGTAGATCCAGCCGTCATCGCCCCACTGCGGTGCGTTGATGCCGCGTTCCAGCTCGCCGGTGCGAAAGCCGGTGAAAAGCACTTCGCGCACCTCAGCCTTGCCGTCGCCGTCGCGATCAGCGAGGTAGATGATGTGCGGAGCGCAGGCGACGATGACGCCGCCCCGCGCCGCCACCAGACCGTACGCCGGAGGCAGATCGTCGGCCCAGACGTCGGCTGCGTCCATCACGCCGTCGCCATCAGTATCGCGCAGCATCTTGACGACGCCGAAGGTTCCCTTCTTTGCCGCCTCGTAGTACTTCGGATCAGCCGCCACGCGGCGCACCTGCGTGTCCAGCTTGCCGGCCTTGTTCAGTTCTTGGATTTCCAGTTCACCGGGCAGGTTGTAGCCGTGCAACTCGGTGACGAACATCCGCCCGCGCTCATCCCAGCAGACGCCCGTCGGCGAAGCGATCAGCGGCTCGCTTGCCACCAGCTCCATCCTGAATCCATCAGGGAGCGCGAAGGCGGCGGCGCTCTTTGACGGTGACTGCGGCTTGGGAGCGTCGAGCGGTTCTGGAATCTGCGCCACTGATATCGCGGCCGCAACGTGGAGAAGGCTCAGGGTAGACAGGATCTTCATGGGCGGGCACCTCAGACGGCATCGAAAGACGCACTACAGAGGTCCGAGCGCGCCGATCCGCACGGCCTTGAAATCACACGCCGTTCGCAAGTCGTGTGATTTCAAGGCTATCCGCGTCCTGCCCGAATTCGTCAAAATGGAGCCGATGGGGATCGAACCCACAACCTCTACATTGCGAACGTAGCGCTCTCCCAATTGAGCTACGGCCCCGATTGCGGTGGGGAATGATATCGGCGCACGTGCCTTCGGGCAAACAGGTCGCTAAGCTCTTTCGATTCACCGGAGCTTTCCCATGCAGACCCGTTTCCTCATCATCGCGGGCATCCTCGGCTTCACCGGCGTGCTCGCGGGCACCGTCGCGGCTCACGTCATCCAGAAACAGATCACTTCCGAGAAGCTGGAGACCTTCAAAACCGGCGTTCATTATCACCTCCTGCACGCGGCGGCCGTGCTCGGTGTGGCGGCGGTCGCGGCGGGTGACCGGCGCAAATGCATCGCCGCGGCGGGCTGGCTGTTCACGCTCGGCGTCCTCCTCTTCAGCGGATCGCTTTACGTCTACGCCTGCTGGAATGTGAAACTGTTTGCGCATGTGGCGCCCTTCGGCGGCGGTGCGATGATGGCGGGTTGGATAGGTCTGATCGTGGCGGGAGTGATGAGGAGACGCGGGTGAATTTGGCAAGCCAAGGCGATCACCGAACGAAGGGCAACTTAGGACGTTGTTCAAAGGGGCGAATGCCGCATCGCTGGAGGCAATCCCATGTTCCGCACGCTCGCCGTTTTCATCTGTGCGATTCCAACCGGCTGCGCGTCGACGAAGGTCACGTTCTTCGGAGTTGAAGATCAGGCGCAGTCGGTTGTTTTTGTCATTGATGCGTCGGGCTCGCTTATGGATTCGGCGACGATCGTCAGCCGGGAACTGCTGCGTTCGACGGACGAACTGGGCATGCGGCAAAGCATCGGCGTTTTCGTCTGTCAGCAACGACGCATCGATTCGGTATTCGCCGACCGTGCGCTTGTGCCCTGCACCACGCAGACGCGCGAGCGCCTTCGCGCATGGCTCGATCACGATCTCGAACCGATGGGTTATCCCGACGGCCACCTGCTCGCGAAGGCGATACATCAGGCGATCGATCTGGAACCCGAGGCGATCTTCATCGTGTCCGATCACTTCCGCGCCGGGTACAACCTGATCATTCAGCCGTTTATCGACGAAGCCAATCGCGCCAGGTTGAAGGGCATTCGAATCCATACGATTCAGTTTCTTTATCGGGATCCGCTCGAGAAGATCAAAGGCATCAAGCCGATCGGTAAGCAGATGGCGGAGATCACGGGCGGTCAGTATCGATTTGTAAGTCCCGAAGAAGTGGGATTGAAATGATTTCGTTCGTTCTTTTCCATCTCGCGGAGCGAGATGACTACGGGGGCTACACCAACTCGCGCATGGGCAGCACACCCGGGTCAATCAAATACTGCGGCCGACCCGCCACGTCGAAGATGCGGATGTTGCCCGCGTCGATGCCCAGGTTGTGGTACATCGTCGCCCACACTTCCTGGAAACTCACCGGGCGCTCCTGGGCGTGCTCGCCCAGACGATTCGTCGAGCCGATCACCTGCCCCGTCTTCATCCCGCCGCCGGCCACCAGGGCGAAACTTACCTGCGGCCAGTGATCGCGGCTGTTCATCTTGTTGATCTTCGGCGTCCTTCCGAACTCGCCCCACACCAGCACCGACACATCCTTATCCAGCCCGCGCTCGTGCAGGTCGGTCACCAGGGCGCTCAATCCCTGATCCAAAAGCGGGAACTCTTCGCGCGAGCTGGGGAAGTTCATCCCGTCGCCGCCATGCCAATCCCAGCGACTGTAGTTCAGCGTCACCACGCGAGCGCCGGCTTCGACCAACCTTCGCGCCACCAGGAAATTACGAACCATCGGCGGCGCGCCGTCGCGGCGATACTCCGGCACGTTCTCGCCGTACCGCGCGACAATCGCCGGGTCTTCCTTGGAGAGATCCAGCGCATCGACCATGGCCGACGAAGTGAGAATCCCCATCGCCTGCTGACTGAACGTGTCCATGCCTTCCATCACGCCGGTGTTGTCCACCTCCCGGCGGAACTTGTCGAGCGAGGTGAGCAATCGCTTGCGATCTTCCAGGCGATCGAGCGTGATGCCTTGCAGCGTCATGCCTTCGCTCTTGGCGCTCAAGTTCTTGGTGAGCAGGCTGACGGGGCTGTGCGCGGGGCCGAGGAATCCGCCGGTGCCCGGCTCGCCCCAGGTGCGGTTGCCGGTGGGATACATCATGGAAAGGTGGGGCGGCACGGCATCGTTCACCGGGCCCTGCACCTTGGACACCCACGCCCCCGCCGCAGGCCAGCCGCCGGGCGGCGGCGTGTCGCGCTTGGCGCGGCCGGTCATGCACTGGTAGCAGTCGTGCGCCCCTTCCGAACCGACGACGGAACGGATGATGGCGAACTTATCCATCATCTTCGCCATTTTCGGAAACAGCTCGCAGATTTCGATGCCTTTGACGTTGGTCTTGATCGGCGCAAGCTCGCCGCGAATCTCACTGGGGGCATCGGGCTTCAGGTCGAACATATCCAAATGCGAAGGCCCGCCGGGGAGGAAGACGTGGATGATGGCTTTGTGCCCGAGTCCGCGCCGGCCCTTCGTGCCTTTGAGGTCGGCTGCGTGAGCCTCCATCGCCAGCAGGTTGGGCAGCGTGCAGGCACCGGCTGCCATCGCGCCGACCGTGAGGAAGTTGCGGCGGGTCGCACCATCACAATGATTGGTTCGGCGGTCGCGGGGGCCGAGGATGGTCAACATGGCGGGCACTCCTGATTCGCGAACGAGCGGGCAAACGAACGAGCGAACAAAACCATCATAATTTCATTGTCGGCAAACCCACGGGAGTTTCAGGCAGGAATCACTTCACTTCCGGGCTTGGCCGGATTCTGCCTGTCGATCCGAGGTAGACACGTGTCTACCCCCCCCTCCCTCCTGGTAGCCAAATCAGCGTAAGTCGTTTAATGGCATTAGGTTGCGTCATGTCTACCTCGTGTCTACCTCGTGTCTACCTTGTCTACCCCATGGCTAACTTATTGTGGATACTGATCTTAAAAATGTCCACCTTTGTCTACCTCGTGTCTACCTCGTGTCTACCTGGACATCGAAACAGGTTGCCAGGCGGCTCGGTTAAGGTCAAAGGGGCACGCGATCCAAACGAGAAACCGCCCCGCAGGAAAAACCGGCGCGGCGGGCGAACGACCTATCATTTCCCGAACGAATAACAGGCGGGGTTATTGCAGCCGGGCAAGGACATCGGTGAGTCGCTGGACCTGAGCAAGCCGCAACGCGGCGGCATCCGCGCAGCCCCGGTCGTGAGACCGGGGTGAACGGCGGTATGTCGTGTCCAAGCCCTGAAGAGGGCGACACAGACCGCCCGCCCAAGAGTGTCGCCTCTTCGAGGCTTGATCTCCGCTCTTCGCCACTACTACTCCCGGCTTACGCCGGGAGCTACGCTGATGCCGCCGCTTCGCGGCTGAATCCACCGCGTTCGATCAACCCCCGGAAGCTTTTGCAGACCGACGAGCGGATAATCTTTGCGTGAAAATTTGGCAATCCCGGCAAAGGTGGTACAATTGGATTAATCGGATACTGCTCCGATTCGAGCGCGAACAGACGCTGATTCATTCGCCGGGGTGAAAGAGAGAAACCGCATCTGTGGTACCACCGGAGAATTCAAAAACAACTCAGTAACCCGTCGTTTCGCCGCGCGGCGAAGCGTCTTTTCACATTTCTTCCTTAGGAGTTTGATCATGCGTATGAACAAGTGGATGGTGGCCATGATAGTGGCGGCGTCGGCGAGCCTTGCCGGGCAGAACGCCCAGGCGCTGACCGTGCTGGGTACGGGCAACGCGGCGCTCGTCGGCAACGACCTGACCGACCTGGGTAATAACGGCGTCGAAGGCTCGTATGCCCCGCCAGGCAATCTGGGCGGCTTCGATGCCGTCTTCTTTGCCAGCAATGAGGCGGCGTTTGGCGGCGGTGAAAATGCATTCAATGTCTTCGACAACCTCACGGGCGGCGGCAACAACAAGTGGTGCTGTGGTGCCGGTCCTGCCGACCCCGCCATCGGCAAAACTCAGATTGATCCCCAGATCGTCGGCGCCAACTTTGCCACCACGCTCGGCCAACGAGTCCTCACCGCTTTTACGCTGACCTCCAGCAACGATACGCCCGCCCGCGATCCGCGCGTGTGGGCCATCGAAGGCTCCAATAACACAACCAACGGCCTCGACGGCTCGTGGACCGTGATCTACAGCCGCACCGATCCCAACTCAGCCGACTGGACCGCGCGCGACCAGGTGATTCGCTACTCGCCCGCCGATGGCGACGTGTTCCTCTCCAGCCTACCCTTCACCGCTTTCCGCATGGTGACCACCGCCACCGGTGCGACGACCGGCGCGTTCTTCGCCCTGGGTGAAATTGAACTGTTCGGCGTCGAAGCGATCCCCGAACCGGCCAGTCTCGGCCTTCTGACCATCGCCGGCCTGGCGCTGGTCCGCCGTCGCCGCCACGCCTGATCGGGTCAGTTCCGCATCCACTTTCAATTGCGGGAGCGGTGTTCGCCCGAACACCGCTCCTTTTTCATTGGACCACGCCGTGCGGAATCGATCTTCCCGGCCAGCCTTCAATCGCTGAAATTCACGCGGAATCGGCCCCTACCATCCATTAAGCTACAAATCCGGACGATATACTTCAGAGATACCCGGCAGGAGGTGGCTGATGCGAATGGAAACTCGTCCTTTACTCTTTGGCATGGTGCTCCCCATGGTGTTCGCGGCATTCGTCGGGGCCGCGGAGGGTCCGGCGAAGGAGGCGGAGGCGGAAGCAGCGAACCCGCTGACCACGCCGGCCAACCCGCTGACGGATGTGGATCCCTTTGCGGGTGAATTTGAAGGGGATGAACTGATTGTCGTCGTGAAGGTGTCGGGCGATGGGTACGTCGGCGAGATACGCCGCGCCGGCCGCTCGTTTCCGATGAAGGCGGTGCGCGAAGGCAAGCAGATGGTCGGCTCCTTCTCTTTCGAAAAGAGCAGCTTCCGCTTCACCGCCCGCTTTGACGGTCAGTCGCTTTCGCTCCATTCAGGCGACAAGGACTTCACCCTGAAGCGCCGCGTTCCTGACGGCGCTGCGCCGGCCACGCCTGATCCCACACCAACTCCTCCCGAGCCTGCTCTCCCGCATCCCGCGCCCACCGTTCCCCGTCCCGATCCCGCGCCGGTTCGGCCTGCGCCGGCGACGGAGACGCCTGCCGAGAGGTTGTCCGCGATCGACTATTCAAAACTCAACAGTGAGGCCCTGCGTGACCTGGCATGGACTCGCTTCCCGGCAGGCACGTATGCGGTATTTGAAGAAGTGTTCAGCACGCCCAACACGATCGGCGTCAGTGCGCGGCAGAAGCTCGTCTATTCCGGCTTCATCGATGACAAGCCCGCGTTTCGCGGCCACCTTTTCGAGAACGGTCTGTGGCAGGCCGAGGGCCAGCTCCTTCCGCCGCGAACCGACAAGGGTTACCGCATTCAGGAGATGGGTTACACGCCGGGCGACACGCGATCCGAGTCACTCACGGTCGGCGAAAAGACCTTGCAATGCGATTGCACACGTTACTCGACCGAGGCGAATATCTTCGGAGAGCCGATGACGATACAGATCGAAGTCTGGCGAAGCAGGGAGTCCGATCATCCAGCGATGGTCATGGATCTGCCCGACAAACGGCTGCTGGTGGAGCCCAACGTGGCGCGCGTCATCGCCAGCGGTGAACACAAGACCGCCAAAGTCGTGCTGGACCTGAAACTCGACGCCCGTAAGGAAATGAAGATTGGACGTATCACGGTGATGTGCGACGTACTCAAGGGTACATCGACGCTCGAACGCCTCGGCGAGAAGACCGACCTCTACACGGAGCACTGGCTGAGCCACCAGATCCCCGGCGGCATCGCGAAGACGATTGAAGACCAGGTCGTCGGCAAGCGAGCGAAGCGTCGCTCGAGTTCTGTGGTCGAGTTCGGCGTGAGCAAGTGAGCGGAGCACCATCCCGACAGGGTGGTGCTATTGGCCTGCGGATGTTTTCATCGCGATTCGCGCCCACGATCAGCGGACGACAATAGCACCACCCTGTCGGGATGGTGCTCCACTCACTCCGGCAGCGCCAACTCCTCCTCCGTCAGCGCTGGCGTCAGTTCCGGTTCGACGTGGGTATCGACGTAGCCGATGTAGCCGCCCGCCACGCGCTTGCCGCCGATGATTTCATACAGCATCGGCGTGGCCTTGGGCTTCTCGACATCGAAGATCGACTCGCCCGGCCGAACAAATTCCCAGGCTGGCATCGCACCCGTGCGCGGATGCGACATCGCAATCTTGAACTCCTCATCCGACTTGAAGTAAGGCTTGAGATCCTCCAGCGTTTTGGGATAACGCAGTTGCCTGTCGTGGTAACGCTGGATCGCATTGCAGAGGCGAACCGCCCGCGCTCGCGTCCTTCGCCCCATCTCTTCCTGGCTGACATCGCAGCCGGCGAGAACGAGCAGAAGCATCACCATCAAGAACGCCAGACATGGTCGCATGCTGAATTCCTGAATGTAGGACGGCGTGACACGGACACAAGGAGACAAGGAGACAAGGAGACAAGGGCATGGGTTCGCCCGTGATTCGCTCCAACGAGATGCATTCTAAGGTGGATCGGCACCACGTTTGTGTTTCACCTGCTTCGCCAATGGCCGCCGGCTATCGCCGAAACATGCACGACACGCAGACGAACGCGCCGATGATGCCGATCGGCACGGCAGCCACCGCCCCCGTCACGATGAGCGAGTAGTGAAACGCGCCGTACTTGTTGGGAAGAGCGAGCTTCGGCAGGCAGTACATTTCGACGAAGAGCGCGCCGCAGACCATGATGATGCCTAGGAGTGCGCGCTTCATTAGAAGGGGTCCGCGGCGAGAGCTAGATCAACTCCCCAATCACCTTCCCATCCTCCACCATATACCTTGGCCTGCCGTTCGGATCGGCGTACTGCACACTCAAGTCCACGCCCATCACGTGCAGCAGGGTCGCCATGTAATCCTGCACCGTCACCGGGCGATTGGTCACATACGCGGCCTTCGAGTCCGTCTCGCCGACGACGACGCCCATCTTCATCCCGCCGCCGATGAAGACGATGCAGTTGGTCGGTGCCCAGTGGTCGCGGCCGGGGCCGCCGTTGATGCGCGGGGTGCGCCCGAACTCGCCGGTGACGACGAGCAGAATCTCATCCATCAAACCGCGCCGCGTGACATCCTGAATGTAGGCATCGACGACGTGATCCAGCGGCGGGCAGAGTTTTTCCAGGCCGGGGATGATGCCGCCGTGATGATCCCAGTAGCCGTTGTTGATGGTGACGAAACCCGCGCCGGCTTCGCAGAGGCGACGCGCGAGCAGGAGTTCTTCGCCGAGCCCCGGGCCATACAGTTCGCGCGTGGCTTGGTCTTCCTGCGAAAGGTCGAAGGCTTTTTTCGCGTCGCCGCGGACGACGTTGATGGCCTGCTGCTGGAACTCGTCGAGGCCTTCCATCGCGCCGGTTTTGTCGAGGTTGCGGTCGAGCTTGTCGAGTGAGCGGAGCAGCGCGGTGCGGTCGGTCAGGCGAGATTCATCGACGCGCAGGGCGAGGTCCGAGAGCATGTTGCTGGAGCGTTTGATGCCGCAGCGGAGCGGGGCGTACGCGCCGCCGAGCCACGCGGCATCATCACCGGGATAGCCGCCGTGATCGGAGAGGATGCGGATGTAGTTGGGCACGCCGCTATCAGGATTCGTCGAGCCGAAGTATCGCGCCGCGACGGAGCCGATGGAAGGCGACTGCTGCGGGATGACGGGAGCCTTGCCACGGAACTGCTCAGGCCAGGGGTAGCCGGTTTTAAGCCAGTGCGTCGCGCCGCCGTGGTCGCCGTCCTCGTGCGTGAAGGAGCGGACGATGGACATTTTGTCGGCGAGGGCAGCCATCTTGGGAAAATGACTTCCAAAGTGAACGCCCGCGAGCTTCGTTTTCACGGTGCCGAAGATGGAGCGGTATTCCTTGGGGCAATCCATCTTGGGGTCGAAGGTTTCGTGCTGCGATGCGCCGCCGTCGAGGAAGAGGAGGATGATGGATTTTTTCTTCTTCGGCTTGCCATCGGCCCCCGGTGCTGTGGGGACTGCGGCGGCGTGAGCGCGGAGGCGGAGGAGATCGGTGAGGGTCAGGCCGAGCATGCCGAGGGTGCCGACCTGGAGAAACTCGCGGCGGGAGGAGCCGTTGCACTTGGCGGTTTGTCGGCGTGTGCGGAGGAGGTTGAGCATGGAGCGTACTCCGATGGTCCTATCGACTGAATCATGATATCAGGCTGAGTGCGAAATCAGGGAACACTTCGGGGAGCACCATCCCGACAGGGTGGTGCTAATGGCATCCGCTGATCTTTGCCGCGATTGGCGATATAGACTGCCGGAGGCGACCGCTGATCCTTCGCGCGAGTGGCGATATAGACTGCCGGAGGCGAATAGCACCACCCTGTCGGGATGGTGCTCCCGTCAGCCGACCGCCTTGAGTCCGCGCTCGGCGGCTTCCTTTATATAGAGCTCTTTCGGATCGCTGTGCCGGGCGGCGAGGGTCTTGTAAATGCGCGCGGCGATGTCCCTGGTATCCGCGACGGCGAGTTTCTCGGCGAGGACGAGGCAGTGCTTGGTCTGCTGGGTGCGTTCCCAGCCTTCGCTCTTTTCGGCGCGGGCGAGGAGCAGGTCAACGCTGCCGGCATCGCCGATGCGGGAGAGGGACCAGCCGGCGACGATGCGGGTGTCGCGGTCCTTGTCGCTCAAGGCGGCGCGGAAGGCGGGGACGGAGGCGATGTCGGAGAGGTAGCCGAGGGTTTGGAGGATGGCGAGTTTTTGGCGCGCGGTCGCCTGAGGCAGGGCCGCTTGAAGCGGCCCTGCCGCGCCGGTGGATGCGCTGGTGCCGATCGACGCCAGCGCGGCACAGGCCGGGTCGCACAGGTCTTCATCGAGCAGCACCTTGCCCAGCGCGGCCACGCTTTCCTTTCCCGCGCACAGGCGAAGCTGATGAATGAGAAACGCGCGGATTTCCTTCGCGCGGCTTCCCGTGATCTGCGAAGCGATCGTCTCCGCGAGCGCGGCCCGTTCCTTCTCGCCCAGCCCGCAGGCGTGATGCACGAGCGTGTGCAGCGCATGCCGGGCTTTGCAATCCTTCGCCGGGTCCGTGTCCACGAGCAGATCGATAAGCATAAGCCATGCATCGCGCCCGCCCTTGTGGATCGCAGCCGTCGCATCGAGACAGGCTTTGTCATCAATCACGCTGAGGATCATCTGCTTGGGCTCAGGGTCGGGGAAGCGGTTGACTTGGGTGAGGAGTTCGTCTTTGGTCATATCGATTCCATTTCTAATCAAGTGTTCGTATTCAGCTATCAAGCCCGATGGCGAGGTCTGCCGAGCCGTCGGGGTAAGTTGGACTCAGGACACTGCGATACCCCGACGGCTCGCGGACTCGCCATCGGGCTTGGTGTCCAACCGCCCATCACAGATGAAACGGCGCCCGCATCGGGTGATACGCCATGCGATTCGCTTCTTCATCGCCGATGAACTTCTCCGCGACGGGGTCGTACTTCAGCTTGCGCCCGGTGCGGATCGCCAGGTTCGCCAGATGCAGGATGCACGCGGCGCGATGGGCGGCCTCGGGATGACCGCCCGCGAGCTTGCGCTGTTTCACCGCCTCGGCAAAACTCAGCAACGGCTCGGGGTCAGGCATCGAGTTGATCTTCTTCTGATCTTCTTCCGAGAGATCGCTCAAACCGATGCCGCGACCGCGCGGGCCATCGTACTTGTCGCCCCACTCTTCACTGGTCATCACGATCGTAAAGCCATCCGCATACTTGAGCGTGACCCAGCCCCACATGCCGGTGCATTCCGGATGCGCAGGCGGCGCGTAGGCTTCGATCTCAACCGGACTCGTGTCATCCTTGCCCCACTCCCATTGCACAGGGTCGAAGTGGTGCTGGCCCATGTCGCTCATGCCGCCGCCTTCGTAGTCCCAGTATTTGCGATGCGCTCCGCCGAACCGTTCGCCGACGAAGGGCTTCAGCGGCGAGGGGCCGCAGTACATGTCCCAGTCCAGATACGGCGGCGGATTCACCGGCTTGATGTGCGGCCGCCCTGACCACTCCTTCACCTTCAACCCGCCACTCTTGACGTGAACGCCTTTGCAATCTTTCAGCAGGCCGGAGCGCATGATCTTGTGGGTGAGAATTTTGTTCTTATCGCGACTGGACCCGAATCGGCCAAACGTGCCGATCTGGAACACGCGACCGAACCGCTTGCTCGCATCGACCACCGCGCGACCTTCGCCGAGGCTGCGCGTCATCGGCTTCTCGCAGAGCACATCCTTGCCCGCCTCCATCGCGGCGATGGCGATCAGCGCGTGCCAGTGCGGCGGCGTGGCGATGGCGACGATGTCGATGTCCTTGCGTTCCAGAACGAGGCGATAGTCGGTGTACTTCTTCTTGTTGTCCGCACTGCCGACGAATTTCACATCGCACTCGGCCAGGAGTTGAACGGTGTGACCCTTGCTCGCTTCGCCGAGGGTGCCGCGCGAACGCCCGCCGCAGCCGATCAGGGCGGCCCCCAGGGTTTCGCTCGGCGGCGTCTGGCCGGATTGAGCGAGGCAGTGGCGCGGGACGATGTGGAACAAGGCCGGGGCGGCTGTCGCGGCCGCGGCGGTCTTGACGAAGGTTCGCCGCGTGATGCGACTTTTCCTGCTGGACATGATGCGAGCCTCCAGTACGGGGCGTAATGATCGACACAAGCCTGACAATCCAATTTGTTCGCAAACACCTGCGGGTTACGATTCAGAGTCGCGACCTGCACCAATATAATAAGGATGCCCCTGCCGCCGATCCCCGGTCCCCGCGTTTAGCGGGTGAACCGAAGGTTCCCGCGCCCGCGGCCCAATAGGGTTCAACTCTCGCACGGTCCATCATGAAGCATCCAACGATTCCCTTCTTCGTCCTCATCGCGCTCACATTCATGAGCAGCGACCTCTTCGCGGCAGACCGCGAGGCAGTGAAAGTCATCGATGCCAACGAACAAGCCCAGAAACTCTTCGTCACACAGATCAAACCCCTCCTCGCCGCCAAATGCATGGCGTGTCACGGCGATGACCCGGCCAAGATCAAAGGCAAGTTCGACCTGCGCTCGCGCGATGGGGTGATGAAGGGCGGCGAGTCGGGCGAGCCTTCGGTCGTGCCCGGCGAGCCGGAGAAGAGTCCGCTTTACATCGCGGTCACCTGGAAGAATGAAGATTTACAGATGCCGCCGAAGGAGAACGATCGGCTGAGCAAGGAACAGATCGAACTCGTTCGTCAGTGGATCGCCACCGGCGCGGTGTGGTCCGATGTTTCGCCCAACAAGTGGAAGACAACGGGCGGCGAAGTGATTCAAGTCAAGACCGCCGGCGGCATGAGCGCCGCCTGGACGAATCGCGAATACAAGCGCGAGGATGTCTGGGCGTATCTGCCGCGACAGCAGGTCGAGCCGCCGTACGATGCGCTGCCGAAGGGCGCGGTGAAGCATCCGATCGATGCGTTTTTACAACCTCGCATGATTGAGGCGAAGGTCACGCCCGCCGATCGCGCCGATGATCTCACGCTGATTCGCCGGATGACTTTCGACCTCACCGGCCTGCCCCCGACGGCGGAGGAAGTGGCGGCGTTCAAGCTGGACTCAATCAGAAATCAACAATCAGAAATCAGAAATCTCCTGGACCGCCTCCTCGCCTCGCCCCACTACGGCGAGCGCATGGCCCAGCACTGGCTTGATGTCGTGCGCTATGCCGACACCTCGGGCTTCTCCAACGACCACGAGCGGCCGCATGCCTGGCGCTATCGCGATTATGTCATTCGCTCTTTCAACAGTGACAAACCCTATGACCGCTTCATCATGGAGCAGGTTGCCGGTGATGAGATCGATGCGAAGGATCCGGAAATGCTGATCGCCGTCGGCTTCCTGCGCATGGGGCCTTGGGAACAGACCGCGATGAGCGTCGCTGCGATCACCCGCCAGATGTGGCTCGATGATGTGACCAACACGGTGGGCACCACCTTTCTCGGGCAGAATATGACCTGCTTCCGCTGCCACGATCATAAGTTCGACCCGCTCCCCGCGCGCGACTATTACAGCATGCAGGCGGTGTTCGGCTCGACGCAGTTCGCCCAGCGCGATGCGCCCTTTGTCCAAGGCGAAGACCAGAGCCGGTTCGCCGGCCTGAAGGCCCGCATGGAGAAATGGCGCGACACCGACACGCTCACCCTGCGGAGCAAACTCGCGGCCAACGACAATTCGTTCGACCGCATCGGCAAGAAACGCGGCGAACATTTGAAGCTAGCCATGCAGCGCACGGACGCAAAGGCATTCAGCGTGGAGACGAAGGGCAACCAGAACGTGCATATCTTGAACGGCGGGGCGCTGGAGTCGCCGTTGAATGTGGTGGAGCCGGGGGTGATGTCAGCCCTGGGTGATTTTCTTCCGAAGGATTGGAAGATGCCGCTTGGGCCACAGGGCCGGCGGCTCGCCCTGGCGCAGTGGATCGCCCACAAGGACAACCCGCTGACCGCGCGGGTGATCGTCAACCGCGTCTGGCAGATGCACTTTGGCACCGGGCTGGTCGCGACGCCGAGTCAGTTCGGGAAGATGGGCAGACGACCCACCCATCCGGAATTGCTCGACTGGCTGGCGACCTGGTTCGTGGACAATGGCTGGTCGATCAAGAAGCTGCACACGCTCATCATGACCTCGGCTGCGTACCAGCGAAGCGGCTCGCACGGCGAGATCGCTAAGCTGAGCACCGTGGATCCGAGTAATGAAATGCTCGCCGTGTTTCCGCCGCGCCGGCTCACGGCTGAAGAGCTGCGCGATGCGATGCTCGCGGCAACAGGCGAGCTTTCGCAGGAGCGCGGCGGACCGGGCGTTTATCCGGAGATCAACTGGGAAGTCGCCCTTCAGCCGCGACACGTGATGGGCGGGATCGCGCCGTCCTACACGCCTTCGCCGACGCCTGCCGAGCGGAATCGTCGGACGATTTACGCCTTTCGCCATCGCACGCTCAGCGATCCGATGCTGGAAGTCTTCAACAAGCCCGGCAGCGAGATGTCGTGTGAAAGGCGCGATGACACGACGGTGACGCCGCAGGTGTTCGCACTGTTCAACGGGCAGTTCGTGCATGACCGGGCGACGGCCCTGGCGCTGCGCGTGGAGAAGGCGGGCGGGTCTTTGAATGCAATGATCGAGGAGTTGTACCGCGTGCTGTTCGGTCGCAAGCCGAGCAAGGAAGAACTGGATGCGTGCGCGGAGCACTTCAGCGCGATGGTCGCGCATCATCGCCTGCATGAGATTAAGAAGCGTGACCTGCCCACGATCGTTCGCCGGCAGATGGTCGGCGAGCAGAGCGGTGTGCTTTTTGAGTGGGATGAAAAGCTGGATATGGATGGCTATCAGCGCGACAGGCAGCCTTGGGAGGTGCCGACGACGACGCGGGCGCTGGCGGAGGTGTGTCTGGTGCTATTGAACAGCAGTGAGTTTGTGTATGTGTATTGACGGTTAGCGGCGCGGCCGAGTCCGCGAGGCCCGCCTGCCGCCGGGTGCCGGGTACCACGGGTCGGCGAGGCTTGGCGAGCAGACCCGTGCGGGCGTCAAAGGTGATTCGCACGGGTCTCGTCGGCAGACCTCCGCGACCCGTGGCACCCGACGAACGGATCACCCGATCACAACGGATTCCAACATGCAACCCACTCTCCACCGACGCTCCTTCCTCTACGGCCTTGGCGCCACGCTCGGCACCGCGGCGTTCAACGCCATGCTGCGCGCGGAGACTCCAAAACCAAAGACGCCCGGCGAATCCCCCGCTTCCCCCCTCGCCGCGAAACAGGGCCATCACCCCGCTAGCGCCAAGTCCTGCATCATGCTTTTCCTCGAAGGCGGCCCGAGCCACATCGACACCTTCGACCCCAAGCCCAAACTCGACAAGCTCGACATGCAGGAGTTTCAGCGCAGCGACAAGTTCGCTTCGCAGATGGCCAGCGGAAAACGCTACTACGTCAAGAGTCCGTTCACCTTCAGTCAGCGCGGCAAGAGCGGGCTGTGGATGGTGGATGACTTTCAACACCTCGCCCGCGTCGCGGATGACCTGTGCATCTATAAAGGCTGCGTCGCCGAGTCAATCGATCACCCCACCGCGTGCTATCACATCAATACCGGCACGCGATTCGGCGGCGATCCGGCCATCGGCTCGTGGGTCAGCTACGGCCTGGGCACCGTCAATCAGAATCTCCCTTCGTTTATCGTCCTGCCCGAAGTTAATTTTCCCCAGGGCGGCGCTGCCAATTGGTCCAACGGATACCTGCCCGTGCATCATGCCGCGACGACGCTGCGTCCCACAGGCTCGCCGATTCTTGACCTAGCGCCGCCGGCGCATGTCACGCGCAATGCCCAGCGACGCAACCTCGACCTGCTGGCGAAACTCGAAGCGGAGCACCGCGCCCGCCGTCCGCAACACGAAGACCTTTCCGCCCGGCTCGATTCGTATGAACTCGCGTACCGCATGCAGAGCGATGTGCCGGAGCTGATCGATCTTGGAAAGGAAGACCAGGCGACGCGCGACATGTACGGCGTCGGCTCGAAGAACGCGGATACCGACAGCGTCGCCCGCCGATGTCTCTTGGCGCGCAGGCTCGTCGAGCGCGGCGTGCGCCTCGTGCAGGTGTATGTGTCAGGCTGGGACTCGCATGACTACATCGAACGCTCGCACGGCAACCGCTTCAAGGCGATCGATCAACCCGTGGCCGCCCTGATTGCCGACTTGAAGCAGCGCGGCCTGCTGGATGAAACGCTCATCGTCTGCTGCGGCGAGTTCGGGCGCACCCCGGACAACGGCCTGCGCGGCGGCAAGAAGGCGGGCCGCGATCACAACGCCAAAGCCATGAACATCCTCTTCGCCGGCGGCGGCACGAAGGCGGGCCAGGCGATCGGCGCGACGGATGAGTTGGGCGATCAGGCGGTCGAATGCATCCACCCGATCCGCGACCTGCACGTGACGCTGCTGCATTTGATGGGATTGAACGACAACAGGCTGACGTACTTTCATGCAGGCAGATTCAAGCAGTTGTCGCAGTTTGGCGGTGAGGTGATTAAGGACGTCATCGCGTAGTGGGGAAGCTCACGCAAGGGCGCAAAGCTCGCAGAGATTCTCCGCGTCGGGTGGCTGGGGCTGAAGTCCGCGGAAGCCCCGGCCGTGGGACTCACGAAGAATCGGTGCGTTTAATTCAACTCGTGCGCTGGGCCGGGGCGTAGCAAAGCCACAGCCCCAGCCACCCGACGGTACGACTCTCACCTCTCCGCGATACAATGGTTTCATGTCCCCTCGCGGCTGCCGCTTCAGGCACTTCTCGCCCGCCTTCACCCTCGTCGAGATGCTCCTCGTCGTCGCGATCATCACCCTGCTCATCGCCCTGCTGCTGCCCGCGCTCTCAAGGGCCCGCGATGCCGCCCGTGTCACGGTCTGTGCTTCCAACCATCATCAGGTCGGCCTCTCGATGACCGGCTTCGCTGTCAGCAACAATCGCCGGTTCCCTCTCAACCCGGCACACAACACAGGCTACGGCCCCGCGCTCTTTCAAATCAGTAACAACAAAACGACAAGCCTCGTCACCCAGCTTCGCCCCTACACCGGCACCTTCGACATTTTTCGCTGCCCCACCAACGCCGACGCCCCCGCGCCCGATCATGCCAGCAACACCGGCGCGACGCTGGTCTGGGCCTTCTGGTACCTGGCCAACTACAAACACGCCGGCGGCGTCTACACCTCGAAGGTGCGCGGCCTGAGCGATTACGGCGCGTGGGCCTATTACAGTGACATCATTCATTCACATGGCGGATGGATCGGGCCGTATGCCGCCAATCACATCAGGAACCTGGGCTTCTCCAACCCCGTGCAGTCATCCTTCGCCGGCAGCCCGACGGCGCGGTGGAATGTGGTGAACGACACCGCGCTGATCGCCGGCGCGAATGTGCTGGCGGTGGACGGCCGGGTGACCTTCACGGCATTCAATGATCTTCAACAGGTGTTCTACGGCTCGCTGCATCACTGGTATGGGAGGCAGTGACTGGAACGGTTGTCAGCAAAACCGCGACGTAACACGTCGCGGACGCGCGGGCCGGTTGGACG
>JBBDXA010000174.1:11586-19951 GCA_040902585.1 Phycisphaeraceae bacterium | reverse complement strand
TAATGAAATGGTACGGGTACGGACTTTTACCACCAGAACCCGCATCGGCCCCCGCCTGACCGTCTGGTCAATTGCCGATTCGAGTTCGCGAGGCTGCTGTCGCTCAGAGGTTTTCATCCATGAGGCTTTCATCCATGAGAGATTCATCCATGAGAACCAGCTCAACGATCGACAGCCTCGTGCATCCGCGACCGATCCCTCCTTCTCACCCCCCACATCGGAGCGCCGCCATGACCCGAATCGTTTCCTTCTCGCTCGCACTCGTCGCCATGCTCGCCATCGCCTCCACCGCCTCAGCCCAGCTCACCAAGGAGCAGCTCGACAAGGTGCGACAGCAGCGAAACCAGGAAGGCATTACCACGCAGGGCACCTCATCCAGGCAGAGCCCCGTGCGCAGCCTGTATTCGACCCTCATCGATCCGGTCACCATCGACAACACCAAGGCCCGCGATGCGTTCCGCTGGTGGTCCAACGTCACGGGCATTCCCCTGGTCATCAACTGGCGCGAGATGGAAGCCGCGGGCATCGACGCGGACACGCTCATTGATCTACAGCTTCGCAACGCACCGGCTGCGGCCGTGCTCTCGCTCATGCTGCGGCAACTCAGCCCTGACAAGCCGCTGATGTACGAAACCAGCGACTGGTACATCCGCATCATGACCAAGGAAGAGGCGAACAAGGATACGGTCATTCTCGTGTACGACATCAAGGACCTGACCAAGCGCATTCCCAACTTCGACAACGCCCCGGGCTTCGACCTGAACTCGGCCCTTTCCAACACCAGCAGCGGCGGCTCCAGCGGCGGCGGCGCGACCTCCGCCACCACGCTTTTCAAGGAGGGCGGCGACGATGAAATCAAAACCACCGAAGCCGAACGCGGCGAAGAGCTCGCTCAGCTCATCCGCGAAATGATCGAGCCCACCATCTGGCAGGAACTGGGCGGAGAGCATTCCTCCGTGAAATATTTCCAGGGTCGGCTCATCGTCAAAGCCCCGCGCTACGTTCACGCACAGATCGGCTTCCCCACCGCAGGCGCTTCGCGATCCGTGACCAGCAAGTTCACTTCCATCACCGCGCCGCCCCGCAGCAGCACGAACGACGTCTCGGGCGTCCGCCCCTCGACGGACAAGGTCGCGGGTGTGGGTAAGTAATCGCCTTTGATCTCGAATCTCAAATCTCACGTTTCAAATCTGAGAATCCAACTCCGAAGAACGAAGAGACCCGGTCAGGTGGCGCGACCGGGTTTTTTCATTGCGCAATTTCACCTCTGATAAATCGGCAGATAGTGATACTTCACGCTCAGGCTCAGCACCGCCAGGCCCGTCGTGTACACCGGCCCCGCTTCGCTGCGCGGCCAGGAGCCGTCCTTCTGCTGCTGCGGGGCGAGGATGCGGGCGACTTCGCGGCGGCCGTGCTCGGCGAACTTGCCGCCGTGCTGATACATCGCCTGCGCGTAGTAGTAGGTGCCGTAGTAGAAATACTGCTCGTTCACCGACAGCTTGTTGTGCATCGCCATCAGCCACTCGCCGGTGCCTTTGACTTCCTCCGCGTCGTACTGCCCGCACACCTGCATCGCGAGCATGCCGGCCGAGGCGGAAGAAAACGTCGGCCGGCCGCCCGGCGTGTAGGTGAAACCCGCCTGCAGTTCCAGAAACCGCCCGCGACCATTGCGATCAGAGCGGTACGAGCCGCGGAGGTATGCCACCGCGCTGTCGATCGCGCCCGCAGGCACTTCGATGCCCGCGTTCTTCGCCGAGCGCAGCGCCATCACCTGCCAGACACTGATGGACAAGTCGGAGCCGCGCGACTCCGGCTGATAGCGCCAGCCGCCCTGGTACTGTTGATCCTTCTTCACCGCCTGCGAGCGCAGCGTGAGATCAATCGCCTTGTGCAGCCTTTGAAGCACGAGCTTGTCGTGTGCCTCATCGATGCCCATGCCGGCAAGCTCGGCCAGCAGCAGCGTGACGATGCCGTGACCGTACATGTTCGATCCATCGACGCGGCCGAAGTAGCCTTCGTCCGACTGATTCTCCGGCCGAAGCAGGAACGTGATCGCCCGGCGAATTGACTCCCCTTCCGGCGACTTGTCCGAAGGCTGATGCCCGACCGCCAGCATCGCCAGCACGGAAAGCCCGGTCAACGCGCTGCGATAATTCTCGTTGTCACCAATCCAGCCATTCTGATGCTGCTTGGAGCGCAGGTAGACGATGCCCTTGTCGATCTGATCATCTATCTCATCGCGCTTGAGCTTCGGCCCAATCGCATCAACGGGCGCGGCCTGCGCGAAGGTGGAAGGCAGCAGCGGACGCAGAACCGTACCGCCAGCAAGAGCGGATAGTGCGAGCAGTAAGTTGCGACGATCCTGATTCATGCACGATCTCAAATCCCAAGGCTCAAAACTCAACTCCCGCCCTTCTCCCGCGCCTGTTTCGCGATCGCCCGGAAGTACGCCTCGACCGCGCCGCGGTATTCGCCGGAGACTTCATCGCGCTGGCCTTCGAGCAGCTCGCGCGTCAGGCGGGAAGGCAGCTTGCCCCATTCGCCGTTCTTGAGGTTGTTCGCATCACCCAGCGCTCCACCCTGCTGACCGTTACCGCCTTGACCGGGTTGACTGCCGCCCTGCCCGGGTTGTCCGCCTTGCGGAGGCGAACCATTTGCCTGTTGTGAATTGCCCTGTCCCCGCTCGCTCTGACCTTGCCCTTGGCCTTGACCCTGTGAAGGTTGCCCCGCCTGCGCCATGGCATCGCCCGGTAGCGCGCCCTGTCCCGGTGACTGCGGCGAATCTTCACCCGGTCGCCTTGCCTCCGCCATCGCCTGCGCCTGCGCTGACGCCGCCTGGCGCATCGCTTCAGCCGCCTGTTCACCCGAGCCGTGTTGGCCCGGTTGCGCCTGTCCGTTTGGTGACTCGCCATTCTGCCCGGGCTTCGGCTTCGCGTTCGTCAACGAGAACGATGCCTCATCGCGAGTACTCTGCCCGTTCATCGATCGATCCAGTTCATCCAGCGCCCGCGCCATCCACTGCGCCGCCTGCTGCTCCGCAGGTGAACCCTTTGCTCCGGCCGGCGCGCCCTGGGCCGCGCTGAGTTTCGGCGCGGACTCCTTCGCGCCGCCCGGTTGACCCGCCTGACCCGGCGCAGGTGAATCACCATTGTTATCTCCGCCGCCTGGCTTTTCACCCGACTCACCGCCGCGCGCCGGCTGCATCATGCTGTCCAGCTTCGCCGCCTGCTGCGCGAGCGCCGCCTCCGCCTTGCCCACCGCTTCGCTCGCCTCGCCCGGCTTCATCGCCTGCGCGAGCTGATCGCCCAGAGGCTTAATCTGATCCTGTGATGCCTTGTCAATCGCCCGCTGCGACTTGCCCAGTTCGCCCGCGGCGGGCTGATTGTCCATGCGCGCTTCATGCCTGCCCGCGCGGCCGACATCCTCCGCCGCCGCCTGCGCCTGCTCGGCAATCGGAGCCTGCTGCGCCCCGGCCTGTTTCATCGCCTCGCTGCCTTCAGTTGAGGCCTTGGCAAGGTCATCGGCGATTTGCTTGGCCGCGTCCGCCATGCGCTTCGCCTCATCCGCGGCCAGGCCCGCCTCACGCGCCGCCGCCTTCGCTTCATTCTGATAACGCTGCGAATTCAGCAGCAGCTCCGATGCCTTCAGCCGTTGCTCAGGCGAAGGATCGCCCACCGCCAACAGCGCGGTCGCCTTGCGCTCCGCCTCGCGGATCGCTTCGCCCGCGCCCTTGGCCTGTTCGTGTGCATCCTTCAACTCATCCGCGCCCTTCGCCATGGCCTGCGCCATCTGCTTCGCCTGCGCGGCCTTCGAGGCGGCCTGATCCTTCGGCGTCGCCGCGGCCTCACGCCCTGCCTCCGCCGCCTTCTGCAACGCCTGCTTCGCTTCGCCCGCGCTCTGCGAGGCTTCCTGCGAACTCGACTTCGTGCTCGCTTCAATCCCCGCGGCCTTCTGCGCGAGCTGCGCGGCTTTGTCACTCAACTGCTTCATCTGTGGATCGAGATGATCGCGCGGACGCTGGGCCTCCTTGGCCGCCTGCGCCAGATCCTTCGCCAGTTCGCCCTGCTTCTGGGCCGCCTCGTCGAGCGAAGTCTTTGCATCACGCACCGCGTCCTTCGAAATCGCGCCCAGTTCCTGCTTCATCGCCGGGTTCTGCGCGAGTTCCTGTTCCAGGGCCTTCATCTGCTCCTGCGGCGACTTCGCGGCGAGATCAGCGAGCTTCTCCATGCGACCGTATTGAGCATCGAGTTCCCTCTTGATATCCAGTTCCTTCTCAGCCTCGCGCAGGGCGGCACGGGTCTCCTCTTCCTTACCCGCGGCGAGATTCTCCCAATGTTTCGCTGCCGCATCGAGGGCATCGGCGAGCTTTTCATCCTTCGCGCCGGCCTGTTCAATATGCGCCGCCTTCTGCGCGGCCTGCGGTGCCTGCGCGGCGGCGGCGAGTTCCTGCTTCGCCTCGGCGGCAGGCTTCTGGATCATCGCCGTCGCATCATCCGCATCGCGGGCGTGTTGCCTGCCCGCATCGGTGAATAAATCCTGCGCGTTGGCTTCGCGTCGAAGGGCATCGGTCAGTTCGCCGACCTTTTCATCGAGTGCATCCTGCTTTTCGCGAAGCTGCGCAACTTCCTTGGCGGCCTCGGCGGCATCCTTCGCGGGCAATCCATCGGCTGTTTTTTCAGCGTGTTCCTTGAGCTCGCGCGACTCAGCGGCGAGGGCCTTCATGGTTTGCGGCAGCGTCGGAGCCTCGGCTGCGAGAACGGCGCGAGCGCGGGCCATGTCTGGCGCGATGAGTTGTCTGACCTGAGCAAGGTCTCGGGCGATTGTCTCCAACTGCGTGTGAATGGAAGTGACATGCAGCAAAGTACGACGCGTAACCTGCTCGCCGGTGGTTTGCTTGAAAGCGTTGGTCGAAGATAGCGCGCGAAGCTGATCACCGGCGGCTGCGATCATGCCGCTGTCACGCAGGGCGTCGGCCACGGGCGTGACCTGAGCAATGAACCAGGAGCCATCACGCAGATAACGCGTGATCGCATCGCCTTCGGAACGCTGCCACTTTTCGCGACTGGCAAGGTCTCCGGTCAGGCGATGCATCGCAGCGACCGCGTGTCCTGTTTCGAGAACGCGGACCGCATCGTGAACGCGCGCGATTCGCTCCTGATCGATAGGCTTCTCTTCTGCTCTTGCCCGCACCTGAATCGCCTGCACTGCTCGCCGGCCAAGGCTGAGATCGGACGCCCAGGCGGTATCGCCGTCGCGGCGCTTGTCATTCAAGGCGCTGCCTGCTTTGAAGTGATCCGCAGCCGCGTCGAGTGTTGCGATGGCGATGGCTGCGTGAACAGAGCCTGCCTCGATGGCGAGTTGTTCGCGGCCCTTGTCCGCCTGCCGATGCAGAGCGGAGGCTACCGTGGCGACTTGTTTACGCGTCTGCGTAAGGGCATCGCCAATCGAGGCGACGGCATTGGCAATGGTGCGGTCAGGGCTCGCGGCGCTCGCGGCCGCGGCCAGCGCTTCTTTGGCGGGCGTGAGCTTCTGGGTGATGATCTGTTCAATGGTGGCCGCAACGACGCGGTCGCGCTGGGCGAGTTCCTTCGCGTGAGCTTCGACTCGAGCGATCTGCGTGGTGAGGAGCAGACTTCGCCGGGCGAGGCGCTGCCATGCGGCAGGTTCATCCGGGAAGGGCGCGGCGGTTGACTCGCGATGGTCAGCGATGAGCGTGGTCAGGTCACGCAGCAGCGAATCGGATTCATCGGCGATGAGCGTGCGGCCATATGCCTTGCTCACGTTCGCAGACGAGGCTGTGATAAGTTCGATTGCCTGCGCGGCCTTGGCGGCATCGAATGATTCATCCTTCATTGAAAGAGCAGGCAGCGACGACACACGCTGACTGCTGAGAGCGCGACCGACGATGGCGAGATCTTCCGCATCGCTCCCGACAGGGTTTGCGGCGATGGCGGCGAGCGTGAGCGTGAAGGCTTCGTTCGCGCGAAGAGTGAGTCGGTCTCCCGCGTCGTTCACTTCGGCTGCAGTCTGTTGCCTGCGTAGCGGAGCGGCTTGTGCGAAGGCGCGAAGCGGTTCGGAGAGCGCGCTGCGATAGTCGGATGCGGAAGATGCCAGCGCGGTCAGTGCCTCAGCAAGGTTTCGTTTCGCCTGCAACCCGGCCAGCCGCGCGGGGTCGAAGCCTGAAGAAAGAATCGTGATCTTCCTGACGGGCGTTTCCGTGCGATGGCCCGCCAGATCGATGGCGGCAAAACGCAAAGCGACCTGATCACCCGGGCTCAGGCTCAGGCTATATAGATCGAGCGGCTGCGTCGATTGCCATTCATTGCCGGGCTTCTTTGCGAGGATGTGTTCGATCGCCTTGCCGCCGTTGATGGTGATGCTCTGCACCACGCCTTCCAGGCCCAGGTCATCACTCGCGGTGACCTTCAAAGGCAGGGCGCTGTCGGCTGGAAGCTGCACATCCTGCGTGGGTTGTTCGAGTTCAATAACAGGCAGGGCATCGGGCGTGATGTTAATGACATAAGGCGGATCGAACTGGTTATCGAAGCCCGTGGCCGCGGCGGTGAGATGCACGCGATAGGTGCCGCCCTGCTTGATCGGCAGCTTGCCGCGCAGGTCGCGTGGCGAGTCGAGCTCCAGCGGCAGCGTCTGCGTGGTCTTGTCCGCATACTCGATGCGCAGCTCCGCGGCCCGCAGAGGCTGATCGCTGATCATGGAAAGCTCGACGGTGGAGCCTTCGAGCGTTTCGATGTCGCCGGTTTTTTCTTCGATCGTTTTGCTCTTGAGATTCGCGTAGGCCGGGTAGCGGTAGGTCTTGGCGAACTGTGTGACGTGGGGGCGCGGGCCGGTCGCAATGGTGTAAAGGCGGGTGACGGCATCGCCGGCGAGCACGCGGTAGGTCACCGGATCGCGCCCGATCTGGATCGCGGCTGAGTACTGCCGCGATGCGCCAACCGGCTTCATCGGAATCTCTTCAATGGCACCATCATCACCACTGCGGCGGGTTTCGAGAACGACCTGCTCCGCGTCCGCGCCGCTGAGTTCGACGATGACGGAGACCGCATCGTTATGCGGCACGCTCGGCTCAGTGGGATTGGGCGCGATGATGCGCACGCGCACCGAAGCGACGCGATCGACCGGGGCGGCAGGCATCATCGCGCGGGTCAGGCGGTTGATGAATCGCAGTTCAGGCACGAGCATCAGGCCGCAGCAGATGAGCAGCACGAGGGAGGCGATGAGCACCCATCGGCGAATAAGCCGGGGCGGCAGGAGCGACGCGGTGCGAACCCGTTCGACGCGCTGCGAGACGCTGGCCTGAAGGAGCGATCGGAAGACGGGCGAATCAAACCGCGCATCGGTCTGCGAGATGCCCAGCTCCACGGCTGAAAGCAGGTCCTCGCGCAGAGTCGGGTCCGCCTGTTCCATCAGCCGGGCCAGGGCGTGCGGCCCGGGGATTTTCACGAGCAATCTGACACAAGTCCACCACACAACAGCCGCGACGATGGCGTAACCGGACAGGCTCATCGCCCAGCGGACCCACTGAGCTTTGATCACGACGAGCCAGTCGATGAGGACGATTGCGGACATGACGGCGAGGAGTGTGACGATGCCCACGCACAGGCCGCGCGTGGCGATGAGCGTGCGCCTTCGGCGGGCGAAGTCGTGAAGCTTCTCGGCGATGGCGGGGCTGAGGGTGGTCATCGTTCAATAAGCGAACCGAGCGTGATTGAAGCGAAGGCGTGAACCTTCACTCGACCATTGGTGCGAAGCCGCAAGCGGCTACAGGAGCCCCGCGCGTTTGCGCAGGATCCACTCGATCGTCAGCAGCGTGATGATGGGGACGAACCACCACCAGCTTTGCCACAGGACGATCTCGTCTTCCACAATCTTACCCGCGCTGATCGGCTTTAAGCGGTCAACCAGCGAATTCGCATCTTCTTCCCTGTAGTATCGGCCACCGGTGCGCTGGGCCATGCGAACGAGCGTGTCTTCATCCATGACCACCGCCCTGCGTTCCAGCGAGAGCGGGGCTTCGACCATGAACGTCGCGCGGGCCTTGAGGTCCGTGTCGGAAAAGCCGGAGGCGCTGAGGCTGATTTCGTACTCACCCGGTTCGAGAGCCGGCGTCTGTCCGCGAAACACGCCGCCGCGGCCGTCACCGGTGGCGAGGGGAACGGAGACGATGCGCTTGCCGTCGCGCTGAAGGTGAGCGATGACTTCGCCGGCGAGCATGGGCCGGCCCTGTTTGTCGCGCAGGCGGGCGCGGATCTCGGCCTTGTCGCCGGGCTGATACGTGGGCTGGCCCGCGTCGAGTTTCACATATTGATCCTGCACCGCGTAAGGCTGCTCGCCGACCCACTTGGCG
>JBBDXA010000174.1:0-11576 GCA_040902585.1 Phycisphaeraceae bacterium | reverse complement strand
CTCCAGAAGCGAACGTGGTACAGGTCCGCCACTTCGTAGCGCCAGCGCCAGGTCTCATCGAACGCCATGTACAGCACGCGGCCCGCGCCGTAACTTCGCTGCACGATCGCGGGTGTGACGCGCTCACCGTCCTTACCCAGCACCGCCTCGGCCAGTGCCTCCGCGCCGGGCAGCACCTTGACCGACGCGATCCAGCGCGGCGGATAAAGCTCCGTCCACAGCGAGGCGTTATCGAGCGGATCACTAAGCAATCGCAACACACTCTGCCCCTGTCCCGCGGCAGTAAGTTTGAGCCGCTGCGGTTGGCCTGAAGCCGTAACATCTTCATCGAGCCACTGCACGGGCAGCAGGTCCGCCAGCGCGGGCTTGTTAAAACTCTTCAGGTTTCCGCGCTGGCCATCTATAAGGATCAGGCCGCCGCCGCGATCGCCGACGAAGTCACGAATCCAGCCCTGCTCCACATCGGTGAGGTAATCGCCGGGCACATCGCCGAGGATGATGAGGTCATACTTGAAGAGCGATTCGATGTCGCGCGGGAAGGCACCGATCTCATCGCCGCGACGCCAGGGAGCGCCATCGAGTTTCACGCCGGCCAAGAGCGGGTTCAACTGCCAGCGCTGGTCGCGCTCAAACAGGTTGCGAAGATAGCGCGACTCCCAACGCGGCCGGCCATCGATGAGCAGCACCTTGCGCGGCTCGGTGATCGCCTGCACCGTGAAGCCCGCCTGATTGTTGGCCGGCTCCGACTCGCCTTCGATCGCGCTGACCGTCACCTTGAACGGCAGCGGCAGGTTCGTTTGCTTCACGCTGCCGTCGAGCCCGCCCTTGATGAGGGCGTTGGTTTCGACCAGTTCCTTCACGGAGAAATCGAATGGCACCTGCCGCACGCCGGTGCGCTCGGTGATGAGTTGCTTCTCCCACACTTTCCCCCAGCGGTTCTCGATGCGCACGGTGAACGGTTTGCCCGGCGGCATGTCATCGTCGATCACGATATGCCCCTGCACGCGGTCTTCGATGTAGACCGATTGCGGTGCTTCGACGCTGCGAATGGCCAGGTCTTCCGGCCGTTCGAGACCGCCGATGCCGATGGTGTACACTGGCAGACGACGATCGGCGAGCAGCGCGGCGGTCGTCTGCGGATTCGAGCCGTCCAGATTGTGCTGACCATCCGAAAGAAGAATCGCGACGGTTCGCGGCGAAACAGGCTCGCCGGCCCTGGCATCAGTAGCCGAGTCCTTCGATGCCCCGCCGCCGCGCTGGAGCAGGCCCGCGGCCAGATCAGTGACCGGCTCATTCGGCTGAACATCCAGCCCAGCAGGCGCTCGTGAAGGACGATCGCTGGAGTAAATGAGCCTCGCCTCACCGGGCCGCAGCGCGTAGATTTCAATCTGATGGCTCTCGGACAGACGGCGCACGAGGCCCTGATCGCTCAGCAGCGTGGTGCGAAGGCGATCCCAGCGCGTGGTCTGATCAACCCGGGCGATGGCTTCCATCGCGTTCACATCGCCGGCTTTCGCAGCGCTGCGCGCGTAGTTTTCAAAAGCCTGGCGCAGGTTGAATTCCCATCGCTGCATCACAGCCGCGAGTGAAGTCAGATCGCCGAGCTTCTTAAGGCGATTGATGTCCGTGCTCGCATCGCGAACGATGATTGCTTCGAGTGGATCGAGCAGGTCCTGTTTGAAGGAAGCGATCATGGACTGACGGCGCGAGGCGGGTGAGCCGGCGGTGATGCCGGCGTAAGGAATGAGCCGCTTGCCGGGGATCGGCCGCTCCTGCGAACCGATCGGAAGCTGCCAGCCGACAGCGAGGTGATCTTCGCCGATGCCTTCCTTGTGAAGCGCTTCGATGTAGTACCGCTTGCCGCCGACGAGTTCGATGGGGGCGGATTGCGATTCGCCTGTTGTCCAGCCGCGGCGAGGCGTGTTGGTGGTGACACGAGCGATGCGTTTGCGATCGGCATCGCTTTCGCTGGTGCTGAGCCAGAGTTCACTGGGGCCGTCGCTGGTGATCCAGAAGACATAATTGCCGCTGACGGGCGGCAGCACGTAGCCGCGCATGCGCGTGCCGTAGTTGTCGCCGAGGTTGGGCGGGGCTTCGAAGAGATCGGGCGAGTGCGTGCCGCTGGGGACGCCGACGAAGCGAGGATGGTTAGTCAGGTCGGTGAGTTTGTCGCCGGGGATGTCGAACCAGTATTCGCGCAGGATGGAGCCGATCTTTGCGGAGCCTGCCGAGGGGAGAGCATTGTCACCGAGTTGTTCAAGGCGCGAGGAGACTTTCGTGATGCGATCGCGCAGGTCGAGTGCGATCTGATTCGGATCGGGCCTTTCATCGAAGCCTGGGTTTTCGATGCCGGCCCGCGCGTCGCGCAGGGATGCAGCCGCGTCGTGCAGCGTGGTGTCGAAGGCATCTTCACCCAGCCAGCCGTGTGCGCGGGCGATGAGAATCTTGCGAGCCAGATCCATGTAAGGATCCTGCATCGCCATGCTCTCGGAAGCATCGACAAAGATCAGCACGCGCCCCGGCTCGCCGACGAAGCTACGCTGGTACAGCACCGGCCCCGTGAGCATGAGAATGATCAGCATCACCGCCAGCATGCGCAGCAGCGGCAGCAGCACAGCGAAGCGCGAGCCCGTGCGACTCTCGCGGCGATAGACGCGCCACGTTCCCACCGCGAAGGCGACCGCCAGCGCCAGGCCAAGCCAGACGCTGAGATCACCAGTGAATTCGAGCGTGGCGAGCGTCATCGTTTCCCCGCGAAGCGTTGCTGAAGGAGCAGTTCGGCGAAGAACAGCGCGAGCAAGCCGTAGAAGAACCAGTGCCAGATCGGCCGGCCGTGACGGCGCGTGCGATCCAGCTCGCGATACTCGTCAAGCGTGCGGACCACTTCCGCGCCCGTCGCCTTCGCCAGCGCCTGCATTTCATCGCTCGTCAGTTGCTTCAGGTCCGATTCCTCGCGCGGCGAACTAACCACAAAATGCGTCTTACTCTCGCTGCCCGCATCCAGCACATAAGGGCCCAGTTGCCGCGTGGATTTGAAGTCGCCATAGGCGTAAGTCCCGCGATCGTCGAGCGTGATGGGGTGACGCCTGCCCGATGGATCGGTCATCGTCGCCCGTTGCCCCAGCAGCGATGCGGGAAGGTGCGCAACCAGCGGTTGGCCAACCTGCACATTGCGCGGCGGCTCGACACGCATCGCCGCGTACGCCCCGAGCTGCTGCATGAAGGGGACGTACACTTGACGCACCGGCAGGCTGCTCCAGTCGCCGTCGCAGGCCGTGGCGCACAGCAGCACCGCGCCATCGCCGAAAGGTTTCTCCGCGAGGAACGGATCGCCGCTGTCCAGCCGCGCTGCTATCGCCGCCGCCTTCGCCGAGGCCGGTCGCAGCGCATCCGCTTCAAGGCGATACCACTGCCAGATCGATGCGCTGCCAAGGTTGCCGTTGCGGCGATCGTTGAAGAGCGTCAGGGCCGGGTGCGTGAACTGCTGCGAGATAATGGTCGTGTGCTGCGTGGCATCGGTGAGGCTGCCGCGCAGGTCGCCGAGTTTCAGGGGCAGCAGTCCGCCGCCTTCTTTGTACATCGCATCGTTGTACCAGTCGCGATCGACCTTGTTGCCGGGAAAGATGAGGAGCCCGCCACCGCCCTGCACGTAGCCTTCGATGAGGCGAAGCTGCTCATCGCTGAGGCGGGGCACATTGGCGAGCACGATCGCGCGGGCATCACCCAGACTCTCCGCGTTGAACTGGGCTGCGGGCACGGTTCGAGCGGCGAGCAGATCGGATAGCTGCGGGCTGGTGCTGCGATACGGTTGCAGCGCGACGCTGAGAAACCCCGTCTCGCCGCGCAGCGGTTCGCCCGGCGGCGCGGGATCGCCATCGACGAGCAGCACCGGAATACGATCGACCACGTGGATCGACGCGAGGAACTCGTTGTCTTCCTTCAGCGTCGCATCGGCCTCAGCCGAGATGTGAATCAGGTGCGAACCGGGCGTGTCAAACTCGTGGCTGAAGATCGCCTGCCCATCTTCGCCGGGGCCGAGCGTGATTTCCGACACGCCGCGCCGCTGAGTATCGACATCAAGATAGACGCGCAGGCTCGGATACTGGCGGGAGCCGAAGTTCTTCAGGTGCACCCGCAGCATCACCTTCTGCCCGACGCCGACGACAGTGCGGGAAAGCGTGGCATCGATGATGGCAACGTTGTCCGTTGTCTCTTTGCCTGTGTGTAGAAACGTGAGTGAGCCGCTGAAGTCCTTGGATTTCCGCCATTCCGTGACAGCCGCGCCGAGTGTGCCTGATTCGGGGCCCCAGCTCACGCGCTGGAAGTCGCTGATGACGATCATGTCGCGCTTGGACTGTTTCATGCGCGTGATGTGATCGGCGGCGAGTTGAAGCGATGAAGGGGCGTCGGCTCTGCCGTAGGCCGCGGTGAGGCGCTTGATCTCCTCCGTGAGCAGGCTGCTGCGGCTGGTGGGTTCATCGAGCAACGCGCCCCCGCCGCCCCCGGTCCCGCTGCCGCCGGCCATGAGAATGACCGACACATCCGAGCCTTCGCGCAGGTCGCGGATGATCTCCATTGCCGCATCCCGCGCCTGGTTGAAGCTCGCATTCGCTCCGCCGGCTGACATCGAATAGCTGTTGTCGAGCACGACGACGAGCGACGATCGGCTGCCCCCCGCCAGGTCCTGACAACCCGTCAGCACCGGCCCCGCCATCGCCAGCGCCAGCAGCACCGGAATCATCGCCCGCACAAGGAGCAGCAATAGTTGCTCCATGCGGATGCGTTTGCGGTTCGTGCGCACGACCGGCGCGAGCAGGTGCATGGCCCCCCACTTGACCGTCTTGAATTTGCTGCGATTCAAGAGGTGAATGATCAGCGGAATGTTGAACGCGAGCACGCCGCCGACCAACGCGATGTTGAGGAAGGTCACAGCAACCCTCCCTTCGGTTGGAATGACAAATAACGAATCACGAATGTCGAATGAATGTCGAATGCCGAATGACCAATGGCAAATGGCAGCGCGCGGCCCTCACTCCGCCATTCGTCATTCGTCATTAGACATTCGTCATTCATTAGACATTCGACATTGGGCATTCGTCATTCTCTTCGTTCGCTACCGTCTCCGTCGCAGCGCAAGATATTTCGCCAGCGCCTCCGCGTAGGGCTCATCCGTGACCATCGGCACCAGATCGATGCGGTGCTGACTGCACCCTTTCTTCAATTCCGCCCTGTATTTCGCGAGGTTTTCCAGGTACGCCTGCCGCAGGTGATGCGGATCGACCATGTGAAACTGCGAGTCTTCGAGCGAGTCAAACTTCGTCCACTGCGTGAAGGGAAACTCAAGCTCATCGCGGTCCCATATCTGGAAGATGATCACTTCATGGCGGGCGTGGCGGAAGTGCGCCAGGCCTTTCATCAGGGCGGAGACATCGCCGAAGCAGTCGCTGATGATGATGACGAGGCCGCGGCGATGCAGCTTGGGCGCGAGCTCGTGCATGACTTTGCCGAGTTCCGTTTCGCCGCCGGGTGTCGCGGCGCTGAGTGTGTCGATGAGTACCTTCAAATGACTCGGCCTGGCCCGCGGCGGTATGTACTGCCGCAAGTGACTATCGAACGTGACGAGGCCGACGCTGTCCGCCTGTTGCAGCATGAGATAGGCAAGCGATGCGGCGACGCGCGTGGCGTAGTGCAGCTTGTTCGGAGCACCATCCCGGAAGGGTGGTGCCTTCCCATCGGGAGCACCATCCCGATAGGGTGGTGCTGTTGGCACCCGTTCGCCCTTAGCACCACCCTGTCGGGATGGTGCTCCATACCCCATCGACCCGCTCATATCCAATAGCAACGTCGCACGAAGGTTCGTCTCTTCTTCATACTCGCGGATGTAGAAGCGATCGGTCTTACCGAAGACCTTCCAGTCGAGGTGGCGAATCTCATCGCCGGGCACGTACTGCCGATGCTGCTTGAATTCGACGCTGAAGCCTTTGTGCGGCGAGCGGTGCAGGCCGGTGGTGAAGCCTTCGACGACCAGCCGCGCGAGGATCTGCAGGTTGCTGATCTTCGCGAGGTCGCCGGGGCTGAGGAATTCGGTGATCTGGCTCATAACGAGGATTGCGGATCGGGGATTGCGGATTGCGAGCGGAAGTGCGGCGTGCATTGATCGATTCAATCCGCAATCCACGATCCGCATTCCGCGATCAAAGTAACGTCTTCGCCGTCCCGCGCGGCACCGCCTTCAGCACCTTGCCGATAATGTCATCCACCGTGATGCCCTCCGCCTCGGCGTTAAACGTCGGCACGATGCGATGCCGCAGCACCGGCAGCGCGAGGGCATCGATGTCATCGAGCGTCACGTGATACCGCCCCTTCAAGAGCGCCCGCACTTTCGCCGCCATGACCAGATGCTGACACGCACGCGGACCGGGGCCCCAGTCGACCAGTTCCTTCACGAAGGGAAAAGCCTCTGCTTCGTTTGGCCGACATCGGCGGACCATGTCCAGCACGAAGTCCACCACATGATCCGGCACCGGCACGCGGCGAACCGTGTCCTGCAAGCTCTGAATCGTCGCGCCATCAAGCACCGGCGAAATCTTCGCCTCAAACGTGCTCGTCGTGCGAAGAATAATCTCTCGCTCCTGGGCGCGGTCGGGGTATTGCACCTTCACGTGAAAGAGAAAGCGATCGCGCTGGGCTTCGGGCAGCGGGTACGTGCCTTCCTGCTCGATTGGGTTCTGCGTGGCGAGCACGAAGAACGGCTCATCAAGCTTGAAGGTCTTGCCGCCGATGGTGACGGAATGTTCCTGCATCGCCTCGAGCAGGGCCGACTGCGTCTTGGGCGGCGTGCGGTTGATCTCATCGGCCAGAACCATCTGCGCGAAGATCGGCCCCTTCTCAAAGACAAGCTGCCGCGTGCCCGAGAGCTTGTCTTCCTGGATGATGTCGGTGCCGGTGATGTCGGCGGGCATGAGGTCCGGCGTGAACTGAATGCGGCGAAACGAAAGACTCATCGCATCAGCAAGGCAACGGATCATCAACGTTTTTGCCAGCCCCGGCACGCCTTCGAGCAGGCAGTGGCCGCGGGCGAGCATGGCGATGACAAGCTGCTCGATGACTTCATGCTGCCCGACAATGATGCGACCGATCTCGGCGCTGAGCTTCGCGTAGGCATCACGCAGCAGCGCGGCACGGCGGGCGTCGTCAGGGGAAGGGGCTTCACGAGGCGGGGGCGCGGTCGTAGTCAAGGTCAAATCTCCTGGTGGCGTAATCCAGCGGCATCATGGTCCGCATGCGTCTCACGGCTCGGAAGGGCGAATGCGCAGGCGACCGGGCTCCGCCGTGGCGATTGCTCCAGCCAGCAGCTCATCCCCATGCGCGGCGAGCACGGCCAGGCATACGTCGCCATGCCGGCGTACCGAGTAGTCCACGATCCGGAGAATACCGTGGTGAGGCCGGCCCTCGAAGACCGCCAGTTCGCCGAAGTCCTTGTCGAGTGTGATAAGGATGCGTTGCTCCGCATGGGCAAGGGCAAGGATGACCTGATCACCGGGGTCATTTGCCCAATCCCCCGCCCAGTCCACATCATGACCCGCGGCACGGAGCTCGGCGGCGGCGGCAGGCGACATGCACGAATCCAGCAGCAGCCTCAATCTCCGACTCCCGATTCGATGATGAGCGGCTCAATTCGTTCCTGCCCCACGCGCCGCCGCGCGTACACGAGACACGCCTGAATGTCCGCCCGCTCCAGCCAGGGATAAGCCTCAAGGATCATCGATGGCTCATCGCCGACGGCAAGCATGCCCAGGATGTGCTCAACCGCCAAACGCCGCCCGCGAATGATCGGCTTGCCGCCGAAGATGTCGGGATTGATGGTGATCCGCTTGAGCAATTCGGAGTCAGTCATGGCGGTTCCTCTGCTGACATCATAGCGAGCACGGGCACGCTGCGGCAGGAAGCAGCGCGGCACGGCGGGCGTCGTCCTCGGTGGGGGCTTGAATCGGTGCCGGCGGGGGCTGAGGCAATGACTGACTCCTTTGGGGTCAGTCTATCGTATAGGGCGAGTCGAGCGTATAATTCAACCATGACACCTGACGCAAGCAAACTCCTTTCCGAGGCACTGACGCTCCCGGTGCAAGAGCGCGCTCACCTCATCGGCGATCTGATCGAGAGCCTGGACGAGGATGTTGATGAAGACGCGGATGCCGCTTGGGACACCGAGATCGCTCGGCGGGTGCAGGAACTCAATGCAGGAACTGCCAAGACCGTGAGTTGGGAGCAGGTGCGGCGGCGCGTGCGGGGCATTCTGCGTGGTGAGTGACAATCGAATCACGATCCGGTGGCACGAACTCGCCGAGGAAGATTTCGTCGAGGCTGTGTACTGGTACAAGGACAAAGACCCGCGAGTCGCTGAGGCTTTCAGCGATGCGATCGATCACGCTGTCGAAATGATCGTCACGGCTCCGGAGCGATGGCCAACGCATCGCTATGGAACGAGAAGGTACGTTGTACGGGACTATCCATACTCGGTGGTATATCTCGTAAAATCGGATCACGTCTTTATCGTTGCTGTCGCACATGGCCGCAGACGATCAGGCTACTGGCGCAAACGCCTGAAACCGTAAGTCACTCCACCTCACTCTCCGCAATGATCTGCCGATACACCTTCGCCGCGTGGCTGTAGCAGTGCTCGAAATCCTTGATCTCATCCGCCTTGATGAAGCGGCGCTTCTGCTTTTCGCATTGCTCGACACTCTTGAGGCACCACTCGGCGCTGCGCTTGCTCGCGCGCACCGGCTTGCCATCGAGCATCACCCACACCGGGTTGGTGTGCGAGCTTGCCAGCACGCGGATAGCGACCCAGCTTGAGCGGTCGATCTTCACATCGAAGCTGATGTCGCGCGTGGTGCCATCCGCGATGAACTCCTGCTTCGCGACCGGATAGCCGTTGACGATCAACTCCACCGGCACCTTACGGGTGTCGCCGATGCGGGCGCGCTCGAGGTGCCAGAACGGCTTCTGCGTGTAGTTCGTGTTGCGGATTGCGTCATTGGGCTTCTCGCCCAGCAGCGCAGCGACCTTCGCGGTCACCGTCACTTCGCCGGCCTTGTCGAGCTTCAGTTCGCTGCCGCTAACACCGAGTTCCACCGAGCGCGGCGCGCGACCCTCAACCGTCAACTTCTCCGTCACCTTCATATCCATGATGTGGCTCAGGCCATCGCTCACATAGTTACGCCCCTGCCGGATGCCTTCGCACCAGGCGTCGTAATCGAGCTTGCCGTCGAGCTTGACGTAGCTGCGGCCCAGGCCGACGCGCTCGCCGTAGATGCAGGGGAAATCGGTTTCGCCGCTGATGCGGGTGCGGAAGCCGCAGTTGAGCGTGTGGTACCAGATATTCAGTTCCCACACATAAGGCGTATCGACGGTGGAAATGAAATCCACCGCAGGCACCTGTTTGCCATCGGGGCCTTCGACGGTGTGCGTGACATCGGCGATGTAGGAGTTGGCGCCGATGCCATCGAAGGGCGGCACCACATACGAAGGCAGATCGGTGATGGGCTGCTTGGTCTGCGGATTGACGAGGGCCAGTCCCCATCCGCTGTGCGCGGGGCCGACCACCGCGCCCTGCTTCTTGGCCCATCGATATAGATTCAGTCCGAGCGTGGGCCAGTGGTTTTTCGAGTCGCCGCCGGGCGGGATCTGGTTCTTGAGGCGAAGCAGGCAGATGTGGCCGGACTGATGCGAGCCGAAGCCGGACACTTCAATGTCGTACCGAAGCAGATACGGATAGGTCGAGACCTTGTCATCCTTGCCGGTGAAGAACTGCTTCTGATAGTCAAAGCACGGGCCCCAGGTAAGGTTCGCGCCGATCTTCAGGTCCTCGCCCATGCAGTGGCGGAGCATGTCCGGCGCGTGGACGCCTTCGGTGGGGCTGGTGTAGTGGGCGCAGCCGGCGGCGTGGATGTGATGATCGCCTGACCACCAGCCTGTCGCGGCGGGATCGACCCAGCGCTTGAGCTGGACTTTCAACTCCTGTGCGGGAACGGCTACGGCGACAGGCGTCGTGGCACCGCCCGGCGTAGACGCGCCGCCGGGCGTCGTGGAACCGCCTGGCGTTGACGAGCCCGACGGAGTCGTTGACCCTCGCGGCGTCGATGAAGCGCCCGCGCCCGCGCCGGCCTCGGCGGGCTTCACTTCAATCTGCAAGCGCTGTACGCGATACTCCGGCCCGCGCGTCACCTGCACGTTGTACTTACCCGCGGGCAGTTCGATCACCTCGCCATCGTGGCGATAAATCTGCGGATGAAAGGCGAAGTCCGGCGCGAGTCGTTTTGCCTGTGAGGGATAAACGCGCCCGGCCTGATCGCGAATCTCAAACCCGGCGGTCGTCGCCTTGCCGTTTTCATCCAGTACCTTGAAGGTCACGGGCACGGAGTCGGCACACTGGAAGGTGAGCGTGACATCGTTGCGGAAGCCGATGTCCTGCGTGCCCTGGCCGACGTCGAAGGAGATGACAGCCGAGCGTTTGCCGCTGTCGCGCGAGTAGAGTTGAATGATTCGGTATTCCAGTTCGATGCCGCTGAGCTTGGGAGAGAGCGGGCGACCTTCAAACATGATCATGTCCATCCAGCGGTCGCGCAGTTCGACATGCGCCGAAGCGCTCGCGCCGGGCGCGCCGGCCCTGTCGGTGCGGATCACCCGCGCGTTGTGAAGGGCTTCCGCCTGCGGGCTGGTCGCCTTGAGCGGCGCGGTGACGCCGGCTTCGTTGTCGACCTTGACGAGGAACTGGCTCCAGCCGTTCTTCATGAGCTTCGCGGCGGCAGGGCCCTGCATGACCTTCACGCGCGATTCGGGATTGATGTTCACGCCCAGCAGGCAGTAGGGATCCAAGGCCTGCTGCACGAGTTTGCGGATTTCGTCATCGTCTTTCGAGGCTTTCGCCTTCGCGAGTCTTTCTTTTGATTCAGCCGAGAGCGGGTTGCCCAGGTAGTCGAGCGCTTCGACGAGGCGATCGACCTGCGTCAAGAGCGGCTGCGTTTCGACATGGGCGACAAGCGGCAGAGCGTCGGCCAGAACCGGCGCGACGAGCAAGCCCAGAAGCATCGCGGGAAGGAACACACAGCGCGGCGAGCGGTGAATCATCATGATGTAGCTCCGGTGTGAAGGGACCCTGATTCGCTGATTGTACTTGCGGCCTGCTGCATCACGAACAGGCGAGAGCAGAATGGCGAGTAGACACGGGGTAGACATTGCAATAACTCTTTTGACAGGCAATGCTTGCGTCCGAAAAAGCCGCAAAGTGGCCATTTGTCTACCTACCCCCTCCCCCTAAGGTAGCCATTTGCGTGTAAGTGTTGTAGTAGCATGAGTTGCATGAATGTCTACCCCGTGTCTACCCCGTGTCTACTAGACACGGCACTTGGATGAAGAACGGCTTCGGCGGAAGCGGGACAGGCGCGCGAACCGATCGCGCGGCCTCCGGAGAGGTACCCGTATTTTATGCTAACTCAAGGTTGGAAGCAAGCGGGCGATGGCGATACAGGCATCAAGGGCGTGCCCATCTTCTGTGGCGGGCGCCATCGGGT
>JBBDXA010000173.1:8278-19998 GCA_040902585.1 Phycisphaeraceae bacterium | reverse complement strand
CCGGCAAGTTCGTCGTCACCGTCACTGTCAACGACGGTCAGGGCGGCAGCGACAGCGAGACATTCCAGGTCACCGTCAATGCTTCAACCGGTTCTTCCATCTCGGTCGTCGGTGTATCGCAATCCGAAGGCGATGACGGCTTCGTCAACTTCGTCTTTGACGTGAATCTCAGCGCCAGTTCCGCGCAGACGGTCACCGTGAATTACGCCACCGCTGACGATACCGCCCGCGCGCTGCAGGTCGAACGAATCGCCGCCGGCCTGAGCAATCCGCTTTTTGTCACCGCGCCGCCCGCGGATTCCAATCGTCTTTTCATTGTCGAGCAGGGCTCCAGCGGCACCGCTCAGATCCGCATCCTCAACCGCGCAACAGGCCAGGTCAACGCCACGCCGTTCCTCACGCTCAGCGGCATCGGCACCGGCGGCGAGCGCGGCCTGCTCGGCCTGGTGTTCCATCCGGACTACGCCTCCAACGGTTTCTTCTTCGTGAACTTCACCGATGCTGCGGGCACGACCACCATCCGTCGCTACCAGGTTTCGGCCAACCCCGATGTGGCCAATGCCGGGGCATTCAAGACGATCCTCACCATTCCCCAGCCGTTCTCCAATCACAACGGCGGCTGGATGGACTTCGGTCCTGATGGTTATCTCTACATCAGCAGCGGCGACGGCGGCAGCGGCAACGATCCCAACAACGCCGGCCAGCAACTGAACACGCTGCTGGGCAAGATGCTTCGCATCGATGTCGATGTCCCTGATCCACAGGCTTACGCCATTCCCTCGACGAATCCCTTCGCCAACGATGGCGATCCGAACACGCTCGGCGAGATCTGGGCCTTCGGCCTGCGCAACCCCTGGCGATCCAGCTTCGATGCGCTGACCGGCGATCTCTACATCGCCGACGTCGGGCAGAGTGCCCGTGAAGAGATCAATGTTCAACTCGCATCCTCAACCGGCGGCGAGAACTACGGCTGGCGCCTCCGCGAAGGCACGATCGCCACGCCCAGCGTCGGCGGCGCCAAACCCGTCGGCGCGATCGATCCCATCTACGACTACCTGCACGGCACCGGCCCTACGCAGGGCAACTCGGTCACCGGCGGCTACGTCTACCGCGGGCCGATCGCCGAGCTGAACGGCAACTACTTCTTCGCCGACTTCGTCCGCAGTCGCGTCTGGTCCCTGCGGTTTGACGGCTCCGCGCCGACCTCGCACAACGGCACCAACTATTCCAACTTCATCGACTGGACCTCGCTCCTCGTCCCCAATGTCGGCTCCATCAGCAGCATCGCTTCCTTCGGACAGACTTCCAATGGCGACCTGTTCATCGTCGATTACGGCGGCGAGATCTTCCAGCTCACCAACGGCGGCGATTATCTTCCGACCTCCGGCGTTTTGACCTTCACGCCGGGAGAGACGACCAAGACGATCACCGTCCAGGTCCATCGCGATCAACTGCCCGAGAGCAACGAGCAATTCCTCGTGGTGTTGAGCAATGCCGTGAACGCGACGTTGGCACAAAGTCAGGCGGCAGGCGTCATTCAGAATGACGATTGAGCGAGGCTGTGCATCCGCGCGTGAATGTCATGCGTGTCATGCGTGGCGCGCGTGGCGACGGCGTTATCCGCCACCCGGGCTGGTGCCGGGGTTCCCTCCTCCGCTTTCACCCCCGCCGCCCGGCCCGCCGCGGCGACGTCGCCTTCTTCGGCGCTTACGCTTGCGCCCGCCTTCTCCGCCCTGATTCGAATTCTCCCCGCCGGGCGAACTCTCTTCACCCTGTTCAGCATTCACCGCGCCAGCAGTGTTCGAATCATCCGTGTCCGCGCCATCGCCATCATCCTGCATCGCATCGTTCACGCCCCCTGCATTGGGCTTCACTTCCTCCTCCGCGGGACCACCCTCGCGCGATTCAACCTCCTCCTCCCGCAGCGGCCTGCCCGGTTGCGGCCGGCGCGGCTCGTCGCGACGCGGCCTATCGCCACGCGAATCCGCCCGGCCTTCGCGATCCGCGGGCGGCTCCTGTCCCGAAGGCTTCGGGCCGCGATCATCCGGTCGCCGATCCTCGCGCCGCGGCCGCTCAGGCCTTTGCGGTCTTGCACTTCGCGCATCAGCCTGCTGCTGCTGCTGCTGCTCCTGTTCCTGGCGAATCTTCGCATCCTCTTCCCTGCTCAGCACGGTGATATTCTCCAGGGCAATCGCCTGCGGCGCGGGGTCCTTGTCCAGCACCACCAGCACCAGTTGCGTGAGTATCTGCGTGTCGATGACCGTGCCCGGGCCTTCCTCGGTCATCACCCGCGTTTGCCTTTTGGGCAGCCGCTTGCGCAGGTCTTCGTAGGTTTCATCTTCATACCGCAGGCAGCACATCAGTCTGCCGCAGCGCCCGCTGATCTTCGATGGATCAAGTGTCGCCTTCTGCACTTTCGCCGAGCGCATCGACACCGGCTTGAGCACCTTGAGAAACTGCTTGCAGCAGCAGTGCTGGCCGCACTTCTCGTAGTCCGCCACCAGGCGTGCCTCATCGCGTGCGTTGACCTGGTGCATCTCGATGCGCGTCTGGTAGTCAGCCGCCAGTCGCCGCACCAGCTCGCGGAAGTCGATCCAGTCCTCGCTGGTGTAGTGGAAGATGATCCGCTCGCCGCCCAGGAGCAGTTCCACATCGACCAGCTTCATCGCCAGATCCAGTTCGCGGATGACGGTCCTGGCCCTGCGGATCATGTCCGTCTTGCCCGCTTCGATGCGAGCCTGTTCGTTGAGATCATCAATCGTCGCGACGCGGAGGATTTTCCCCTGCGTGGTGAACGGATAATTCTTCCCGCCGGAGTTGTCGATGTACTCGAGCATCTCCTTCCTGCTGACCGATTTGCCGCAGCCGGAGTTGGCGCAGGTGGTGGTGAGCATTTCCGCCAGCTCGATGCCGCGAGCCGTTCGCACCACCAGCTTCGACCCGCATCCGGGCTTGGCGTCGCCATCGTAAGGCAGCTCGGCCACGAGCTTCATATAGCCATAGCGAACCACCATCGACTTGGGCGGTTCGAGCTTGTCGTAAATCTTCTGATCCTCTTCATCCAGCATGACAGGCAGGGGCATGATCGATCCGGGCATGTGCGTACTCCGTGTAAGGCGGCCGTGGAACACCATCCCGGCAGGGTGGTGCCTGCGGACCGGGGGAGCCGTGGCAACACGACGCCGCGCCGGGCGCTGACAGAAAAACAGGCTGTCATCGAGCTTTGTTGTTAAATCTCGCCAACCGCTCGATGAGCCGGCGAGTTCCAAACACGGAGTCAAATCCCGGCACCACGGACGCGAAAAGGGGCGTCGGGTGTTTCGGGGGCCATGGGGGGCAAAGGGGCCATGCGGGCCATGCGGCCGTCGATCAGGCAATACTATGTCGCACCTGCAACCGAAACGCAACTGGCCCTCCAGCGGACGGCAGGTAGACACATGTCTACCCACCCCCCTCCCTCCTGGGGCCGGTTTTCGTATAAGTCGTGTTTGAACATTGATTTGCATCGTGTCTACCCCGTGTCTACCTCGTGTCTACCTTGTCTACCCATTTGTAAGTTACGACTATGAATACGTTTATAAGTGTCCCCTAGTGTCTATCGGGGTGTCTACCCTGACAGAAATCGTGGCCACCTCGCCACCCAGGGCCGGGTCCGCCTCCCGGTTGAGTGGGGGCTGCGGGCGGGCCCGGACGAAGAGACCGCGCTCGCCGCAGTCGGCGGCTGTTGACCTAACGTACACCAAACGATGTTATTGCCGGCCAAACGCAGCCGCTGTCGGTCGCGATGCCCTCGCCGGGCGGGCCTGCTCAATCGCCGCAGCGGCTCGGAGGAACCGGCGGCGGGCAACCGCGTCGATTAGAACCGCGCGACAATTGCCAACTGCTTACGCTGGCCGCTCGCCCCAAGCCCCTCCGGCAGGTCTTCACCACGCCGTCAACGAGAACGCTCCGAACAGCCTGAAAGGCTGAGACATCCCAGCCCAGGCCAACAGCCTGGGTCGTAACTAATCGTTGTCAACGTGCAGTCGGCGCTGAATTAGAATCTCCGCCACTGACGTCTTAAGTTCCTGATGACGTTGTCTTAGGCGATCTCCAAGACCAAATAACCATGTCATTGAATCTGCTCCGAACACAAAGTCATCCATCAGCTCCTTCAATACTAAAGGATCTTTTACCGCATCAACTGCAAACACACGCCATTCAGCCGACATCTTGTCGTCGCGATCGCACTTAATTGAAGTTGTCGTCCGCAGTGCCTGAAAGCTGTAAGTGTCGATCACTCGAATGGTGCACCCTTGATAAACCTTATGAACGAAGAAGAGCAATCCCACTCGGCGCTTTCGTTCGACGTCCGGCCCAAGTGACACCAATGGAATGGCGTAGCTGCGGCTCTCGTCGAGACGAAAATGCGAGACAATAAGCGGAAAAAACCGAGTATAACTCGCGTCGATATCGCTTGGATTGAAAGCAACGTCCTTCTTCATCGACTCAATCCAAGGAATCACAAGTAATCGCTCGACGAGCAACGGATTCATGCCATGTAAGAGCGTAATCACGTCATCTTCGCGGCTTGTCGTAGCAAAATCCCAGATTAGAGCTCGTTGAGTCTCGATGTCGTCACACTCAGAAATAAACAGTGCCGCAAAGTACTCTTGGAATGAACGATGCGCAAACGTGTACTCGAGACCTTCTGCGACAAGCATGCAAAGCGCCTGCGTGAGGTCTGACAAAAACTTGTCGGTATCTACATTGCGGCCAGAAATCCTCCGCGCGTCGTTTACATATTGAGCGAATTCTGTCCGAGTAAAACGAAACTTCCGGTCGGCGTACGACATCACGCAAAACGCCGCGAAAAAGGATCGGAACTCGTCATTTGCAAGTCCTGACTCCTTTGTCCGGCGGAGTCCGCCTTCCTTTAGCGCGTCGTGCGTTGCAAAGAGTGCGTCGAATGCCTGAGAATAAAAGTTGTGAAGGCGATCGGGTATTTCAGCGTTGTCACGGTATGTGATCAGCATGATCGTCAATAAAAGCGGGTTCGACATGAACGACTTGTGCTTCTTAAACATTCCCTTTTCTAGATCGGCAATGAACCTGCGCGACACGTCTGGATCATACTTAAGCCGGTTGATAACTAAACATGCTTTCTCCAAAGTAAGTGGTGCGGCGTGAAACGTAAAGAATGAATTCCATGATTGGCATATTTCCTCTGCCCTCGTTGATACGAGATAGCGATTGTTCGGGTACCGCTCCGTAAACTCTAAGATTTGGTCACTTACCACTCCGCGGTGCTCGACAGGGAGTTCGTCAAATCCGTCAAGAAAAAATATAAATCGCCCTGTAGCAAATGCTTTGTCAATAAATTCTGCGGATGCCGCAAGTTCGTGGAGACCTAGTTGGTCTACAATATAGTCCATTAGGTTGTATTCGGATTGGCGAAGATTGCGTAATTCGACGAAAACGGGGACGCCTAATTTGGAGTTGAAGCAGTCGAGGAGTAAATGGCGCAAAAAGGTTGACTTGCCGCTTCCTCCGACTCCAGTAATTACAACTCGCTTTGAGATAAAAAAAAGTTCGCTTGCGCCAGGATCGCAAATCAGCTCATTATTGAGCTTCAGGTCCAGAGGGACATAGAAGCTATACAAGTACTGTGGAGTATCGCGATGGACGAAAGTCTTGGCTCTGGAATATTTGGATGCGATATCCGTGAGGTATTTCTCAAATGTGGAATTGAGGCGTACCTTAACAGTTGTCGTTGCTGATAAGGCGAAGCGTTTGATAGCGCCCGCAATATCGGTGATGTATGCTTTTGCGATTTCGGCAACAACTGTTGGGATATCGGCTTCGGATAGCATGCACGGATTGTACCAAGAAATGGTGGAAGGCGGACCTCACCTGCCGGCTGGTGGCTGGGGCAGAGTCTTCGATGTCCCGGCCGTGGGGCGATCAGCGTTTCAATCTCGACCCTAATCAACCGTGCGTCGGGCCGGGGCTTTCGAGGACTTCAGCCGCACCCTACGCCGGGCAGCCCAACTTACTTGCTTCAAACCGCCAGCGGCAATTCAACCTTCTGACCGGAAATGGCGTTCTCCACGATCAGGTGTTTCGTTCGCGGTGACCCCAGTTGCTCGTTGGCGTTGAGCAGTTCGATGCCGTACACCTTCCCATCCGGGCCGATGTCGATGTTCATCTCATCGGAGACTTCCAACGTGGTCACCTTGGCGGTCTTCTTGCGCAACCGGATGTAAGCGATGTTGCATTGCGGATCGTATGTCAGTCGCATGGTCGCTTCCTCAAAAGTATCTCACGATGACCGTCACAACCAGCCAGCCGTCAGGCATGTAGTCGCGATCGCTTCAATCTCTTTCTTCGCGTACCGTCGGCCGTTCCACGTCCTGCCGAATGAAAAGGTCAATCGGAATTTTGTCCGTCCGAACTTGGATGGGCACTTGTTGAGTGCGCCGAGTCGGCGGGTGGCGGGGGCAGAGTCTTCGATTCTCCGGGCCCTGTGACGTTCAGCGCTTCAATCTCGACCTTCTCCACCCGTGCGCCGGGCCGGGGCTTGCGCGGACTTCAGCTCCAGGCACCCCGACGAGAGCCCGGTGCATGGTTGAGAATCTGATCGGCAGACCCTCCCCTAACCCCTCCCTGGGAGGGAGGGGAATCGGAGTTGTTCTTGCCGCGTTGCTTTTGCCGCCGTTTGCATCCCATTCCATCCCCCGCTAAACTGCGTGGCTCCAAGTTCCGCTAGCTGAGGTAATCCATGCCGACGATCAATCAGTTGATTCGCAACCCCCGCCGCACTCCCAAGGCCAAGTCCAAGACCAAGGATCTGGACTCGAGCCCGCAGCGTCGCGGCGTGTGTCTCATCGTCAAGACCACGACCCCCAAGAAGCCTAACTCGGCTTTGCGTAAGGTCGCGCGTATCCGCCTGAGCAACGGCAAGGAAGTGACCGCCTACATCGGCGGCGAAGGGCACAACCTTCAGGAGCACTCGATCGTCCTCGTCCGCGGCGGGCGCGTGCGCGATCTTCCTGGTGTTCGTTACCACATCGTCCGCGGTGCTCTGGACTGCCTCGGCGTGGACGGCCGCAAGAAGGGCCGGAGTAAGTACGGGGTGAAGCGGGCGAAGTGATCTGAAGCTTTCAGCGATAAGCTGTCAGCTTTCAGCCAGAGAAAAATTCAAACCACCACATTCAATGTAAGCGGCAAGTAATCGCTCGATGCGCGTTGTATCGGCGGTGAACAAAAGGGCGGACCTGTTTTGGCTGACGGCTGATAGCTGATAGCTGATAGCTCCGCCGGATGAGCCGCGCGTTTAAGGATTCATTCAATGGCAGGTCGCATCACATCATCGGATTCGCAGCTTCGTCCGGACCCGCGTTACGGATCGAAGATTCTGGCGCGGTTCATCAACTGCATCATGGTCGATGGCAAGAAGGCCACCGCGCAGCGCATCGTGTACGACGCGTTGGCGAAGATCGAGGAGCGGACCAAGGGCGATCCGCCGGCGATCAAGGTTTTTGAGAAGGCTGTGAGCAACGTGAGGCCGGAGGTGGAAGTGCGTTCCAAGCGAGTGGGCGGCGCCAACTACCAGGTGCCGATGCAGGTCAAGCCCAAGCGTCGTCAGAGCCTGGCGTTCCGCTGGATCATTCAGTCGGCGCGTGAGGAGAAGGGTAAGCCGTTCGCGAGCCGGCTGGCCAAGGAGCTTTACGAGGCGTCCAACGGCGAAGGCAAGGCTGTGAACATCCGCGAGCAGACGCACCGCATGGCGGAGGCGAACAAGGCGTTCGCGCACTTTGCGTGGTGATGTCTTTTGGTGGCATAGGTTCGGTGGCACCCGCTGCAACTTAACGGAGTGGTGCCGTGAACATCAACTGGCCCGCCACCATCGCCGGCAACGTCCTCATCCTCAGCATCACCTCGCTGATTCTTTATCTCACTCGACGCCAGTCCGCGAAGGCGGCTGATTGGGTCGACAACACGCTCGTGCTTCGGCCCAGCCCTACCTCGCGCAAGACCGTCTTCATCGGTTCGATCGGCGTCGTTCTCATCATGGCGGGGTTCACGACCGTGGTCTGGGCTCTGGAAGAGTTCGGCACGCGCGAGAAGCTGGTGTTTTCACTGGTGCTGATTCTCATCGTGGTGGCGATGCTGCTGTGGAACTGGCGCACGGCGACGCTGGTGGTGGTGATTTCCTACGAAGGCGTGTCGGTTGAATACTGCGGCCGATCGCAGGCCGTGCTCTTTGAAGACCTGAAGGAAGTGAAAATCTCGGTCAACGACTGCATGCTGATTCCCAAGGAAGGGAAGAAGGTGCAGATCACGGCGGGGATCATGGGCTATGACGAGGGAATCGCTTTTATTCAGGCCCGGTTTCGCGAAGCGCACGGGGAAGAAGAACCCAAGCGGCGCTCGCGCCGTCGTTGACCTGGGCTGCCTGCCTGGCGAATCGGGACTCTTAACAACTGAATAGACGCCGTCTTTCGGGAGTGACTGAGAAACATCGCTCCCGCTGCTGGGGTGCGTTGTGGTACATTGAAGATGATCATGCCAGACGAAGAGAAAACCGCCGCGCCAGGCAACGAGGCTTCCGCAGGATCGGCCGGGCATTTGCCCCTTCCGACAGGCGTCAATCGAAAGCGTCGTCTATACGTCTACATCGTCGCGTTTGTCGTGATGCACGTGCTCGCGCTGGCGGCGCTGATTCCCTGGCTTTTCAGTTGGACGGCCCTGTTCCTCTTCATCGCGGGCATCTATTTTTTCGGGCAGGGCATCAATCTCTGTTATCACCGCGTGCTCACGCATCGCTCCGTGGCTCTGCCCCGCTGGCTGGAACATTTCTGGACACTCATCGCCCTGTGCTGCATGGAGGACACGCCTTGCAAATGGGTGACCACGCATCGCCATCATCACAAGCATTCGGATGAGCCGGAGGATCCGCACTCGCCGCGGGTCACATTCTGGTGGAGCCACTTCCAATGGCTGACGCTGCACAACAGCGACACGCATTCGATCACCGCTTTTCAGAAATACTCCAAGGACATTCTGGCTGACCCGTTCTACATGCGGCTGGAGAAAAATGTCTGGCTCTCGCCGCTGGTCTACCTGGCGCATGTGGCGCTCTTCATCCTCGCGGGCGCGCTGCTGGGCTGGCTGAGCGAAGGCACCTTCATCGGGGCGGTGCAGGGCGGGCTGAGTTTCCTGGTCTGGGGCGTGATCCTGCGCACCGTCGCGGTCTGGCACATCACCTGGTCGGTCAATTCGCTGACGCACACCTTCGGCTACCGCAACCACGACACGGACGATCGCAGCAGGAATAATTGGATCGTCGGCGTGCTGGCGTCAGGCGAGGGCTGGCACAACAATCATCACCACGATCAAGCCAGCGCGTGTAACCAGCATCGCTGGTGGGAATTGGATCTGACGTACTGTCACATCGTGATTCTCAAGTGGATGGGCCTGGCGAAGGATATTATTTTACCGCGTCATATTCGCCAGCAGCGCAATGCCGAGGCCCGGGCGATGAATCAGGGGGCCGGTCCGGATTCGTCGCCAGCCCCGTCAGGCAAGGAGGAAGCATTGAATTCCGGTTCGAGGCCGGCCAATCAGACGATTGATTCGGCAAGCTGAACCTGCTAGTATCTGGCTCGACAATTGAATACGCGACTTATCCAGAGTGGCTGAGGGACGGGCCCTTAGACGCCACCGCAACCGCCGGAGGAAGCATTCAAAAGATGCTCCGCCCGGCAGGTGCGAATTCCCGCCCCGTTCGATCGGGGGAAGATAAGAAGCGGCAACAGCCTGCGTAAGCTGACTTCGCCCCTTCTTATTTTGAGAGGGGGCTTGTTTTTTGGCAGAGCAGGTAGCTATCAGCCTTCAGCTATCAGCTTTCAGCCAGAAAACGGAAGTGCCCACGTGTTTGGGCTGATAGCTGATAGCTGAAGGCTGATAGCTGCTTCGGAGCAACCATGAGCTACGTCCAATCCCTTCGCTGTAAAGAGTGCGGTGCTGACTACGGCATCGAGCCGCGCACGGTCTGCGATCACGACTTCGGTCCCGTCGAGGTCGCTTATGACTACGACGCGATGCAAGGCAAGGTCACGCGCGAGTCGATCAAGGCCGGCCCCGAGTCGCTCTGGCGTTATAAGGATCTGCTGCCCATCGAAGGCGAGCCGCGCGCGGGGTTCAATTCGGGCTGGACGCCGCTGATCAAGGCGGATCGTCTGGCCGCTGAGCTGGGCGTGAAGGAACTTTACATCAAGGATGACAGCGTCAACTATCCGACGTTCTCCTACAAGGATCGCGTGGTCAGCGTCGCGATCACCAAGGCGTTCGAGTTCGGCTTCGACACGGTTGGTTGCGCTTCCACAGGCAACCTCGCGCACTCAGTCGCCGCACACGCGGCCGCGTCCGGCATGCGGGCGTTCGTCATGATTCCGCATGACCTGGAAGAAGGCAAGATGGTGGGCATGTCCGTCTTCGCTCCGCGCGTCGTGCGCATCAAGGGCAACTATGATGATGTGAATCGCCTGTGTTCGCAGATTGCGGACAAGTACACCTGGGCAATCGTGAATGTGAACCTTCGCCCGTTCTACACCGAAGGGGCCAAGACGCACGGGTTTGAGATCGCGGAGCAGATGGGCTGGAAGTTGCCACGGCACACGGTGGTGCCTGTCGCAGGCGGAACGATTCTGCCCAAGGTGTGGAAGGCGTATCAGGAGTTCATCAAGCTGGGGATTGTGGAGGACAACAAGCCGGCGATGTACGCGGCCCAGGCGGAGGGCTGCAACCCGATCGTCAAGGCGATTCTGGAAGATGCAGAGCTGTTCCGCCCGCAGAAGCCCAACACGATCGCCAAGAGCATCGCCATCGGTAACCCGGCTGACGGTTACTACGTGATGAAGGTCGTGAAGGAGTCGAAGGGTTGGGGCGCGAGCGCGAGCGATACGGAGATCCTCGAAGCGATCAAACTGCTGGCCCGCACCGAAGGGATTTTCACGGAGCCTGCGGGCGGGACGACGCTTGCGAGTGCGATCAAGCTGATTCAGAGCGGGCGGATTCCGCGTGATGAGAGCATCTGCGTCTGCATCACAGGCAACGGGCTCAAGACGCTGGAAGTGATGGCGGGTCAGTTCGCCCACGCGCCGGTGATCAACGCGAAGCTGGGCGAGTTTGATGAACTGGTGAAGCAGATCGAAGAGACGCGCGAAGCGGGCGCGATCGCGGCGGAGAAGTAGGTTTGATTCCCCTCCCTCTTAGGGAGGGGCTAGGGGAGGGTCGAGCGAACGGCAACCAGAAACCGCCGTATGCTCTAATTCCTCCGCACTGGATACACTTGAAGACTCGGACATTCTCACCCTCCCCCCGCCCCTCCCTGCCCCCGGTAAGGGAGGGGAGTAAGACGCAGGAAAGACATGGCAGACCACATCACCGTCCTCATCCCCACCGCGCTTCGCCCCAAGACCGGCGATAACGAATCGATCGCTGTGCCCGGCGGCTCCGTCCGCGAAGTGCTCGGCTCACTCACGCAGCAGTACCCCGAACTGGGCAAGCAGCTTTTCAAGAGCGCGACGGAAGTGAACCGTTTCATCAACCTGTACGTGAACGATGAAGACATTCGCTTTCTCGAAAACCTCGATACGCCTTTGAAGGCGGGCGATGAACTTTCGATTGTGCCCGCGATTGCGGGTGGTTGAGCCCAATGAACACACACCCTTCGG